>CAYWOB010000089.1:0-2531 GCA_964459815.1 uncultured Candidatus Saccharibacteria bacterium | reverse complement strand
TATAATATTATTTCTGCCCTTCATAAATCTTTGCGTGATTCTGATCCCCAAGCTGGGCTTTATTGGTTGGGAAGAATGTTGGAAGCAGGTGAAGATCCACTATATATTGCCAGACGGTTAATTCGTTTTGCTTCAGAAGATGTGGGGATGGCGGATCCTCATGCCCTTCTTGTTGCCATTGCTGCCAAAGATGCTTGCCATTTTATAGGAATGCCTGAATGCGATTTAGCACTTGCGCAAGCTGTAGTGCATCTTGCTTGTGCCCCAAAATCTAATGCTTTATATGTTGCTTACCAAAAGGTTAAAAAAACAATTAAAGACACAGGCGCTCTTCCTGTTCCTTTAATAATTCGCAATGCACCAACATATCTTATGAAAAAATGGGGCTATGGCAAGGGCTATCGTTATGCCCATAACTTTCCAGGCGCAACAATATCTCAACAACATTTACCTGATGAACTTATTGGAACAATATTTTATGAACCCACAGAAAGAGGACTGGAAGGAAAAATTAGAGAAAAATTAAAATGCAAAAATCAAAATGACCCGCCCGCCTTGACTTCGCCCCTTCTTAAAAATGTTAAATCTTACCAAAATGACTAGACTTTCACCAAGGATTTATCTTCAATATCATCAGTCAAGGCGAAGTCGGGCGCGGCAATGCAAAAATTTAAAAATTTTAACATTTGATAATTTTGAATTTTAAATTGTAATTTTTCATTTTGCATTTTAAATTTTACATTTATTTTATGTTTCTCGCTGACTTTCATATTCACTCTAAATACTCCCGTGCCACCTCGCGCGATATGGATTTGGAACACTTAAACTATTGGGCAGAAATCAAAGGAATTTGCATTATTTCTACAGGCGATTTTACCCATCCCGAGTGGTTTCGCGAATTAAATGAGAAATTGGAACCTGCAGAACCAGGCCTTTTTGTTTTAAAAGAAAAATATCAAAAGAAGCAAATAGAAGGTATTCCCTATGTTCTTCCCGCCATAACATCTACCCGTTTTATTCTAACCACTGAAGTTTCTTCAATTTACACTAAACATGGTAAAACCCATCGTATCCATAATGTTATTTTTGCACCTTCCTTAGAAGTAGTAGAACAGATTAATGCAAATCTTGCTTGGGAATTTAATCTTAAAGCCGATGGTCGCCCTATTTTAGGCTTGGATGCTAAGGATTTAGTAAAACGAATATTAACAATTTCTCCAGAATGTATGATTGTCCCTGCTCACATCTGGACCCCTTGGTTTTCTCTTTTCGGCTCTCGCTCCGGCTTTGACCGTATAGAAGAATGTTTTGAGGAGTTTTCCCCTCATATTCACGCCATAGAAACTGGTCTCTCTTCAGATCCCGCGATGAATTGGCGACTATCCGCTCTCGATAAAATTGCTATTATTTCTAATTCTGATTCTCATTCACCACGTAAAATTGGCAGAGAAGCTAATGTGCTGGAATGTAAAATGAGTTATAATGAGATTAAGAGGATTTTGGAAACCAAAGACAAAAATCAATTCTTGTTTACTGTAGAATTTTTTCCTGAAGAGGGTAAATATCATTATGATGGCCATGCTACTTGTAATATTTCTTTATCTCCAGCAGAGGCAAAGGCAAAAAATAATATTTGCCCTGTCTGCGGTCGACCATTAACAATCGGTGTATTACATCGTGTAGATGATTTAGCAGATCGTCCCGAAGGCTTTGTGCCTCAAAACAGTATTCCCTTTAAAAATCTTATTCCTTTAGAAGAAATTATCGCTGATACAATAGGAATGGGAGTAGGCACACGAGGAGTTAATGAAAAATATTTTGCATTAATCCGCGAATACCACAATGAATTTACCATTCTTTATAATATATCTGCAGAAGATTTGGTTCAAATCACTACTCCTGAAATTACCCAAGCAATTATCAATGCTCGTCTTGGAAAAGTAGAAATTATTCCCGGTTATGATGGCATTTATGGTAAAATTAAAGTTCAGAGTCCTAAAATAAAAAAGAAAACCCAAGAAAAACTCTTCTAATCAACTTTTGATTTTTAATCTTTTATTATGCCTTTAATTTTAAACGAAACAGAAAACAATTCCCTGCAAAACTCTCAAGATAAGATAGACCAAATTCTAGTTTATAGTAAAAAGGCTGCCGAGGCCGCGGAAAAAACGCGGCGATATATTCTTTGGAATACGGTGATACAGATCGGAATGGTCGTCTTACCTCTCATAGGCCTCTTGATTGCGATTCCGTTTTTACTAAACAATCTTTCTTCAGCTTATCAAGGATTATTGTAAAGTAAAACTCCACAGATCTTGTGCCCCCTGACGAATCTGGTGAGTTGGGTAAATAACAAAAACTCTGTAGCCTCACTGCTATAGTTTTTAGTAAAGAATGACAAAACGTCGGATGAAAAATTTAAATTGAAAAAATTAAAATAATCTCATGTCTCAAACGTCTCAAAAAGGCAAATCTTTTTTCATCGTCTTTGAAGGACTGGATGGAGCCGGCACCACCACCCAAGTGGAATT
>CAYWOB010000088.1:0-2642 GCA_964459815.1 uncultured Candidatus Saccharibacteria bacterium | reverse complement strand
AAAGATTTAAAAGGTCAATTAAAATAAGAAATTAAATTTTTAAAATTTATGACAATGAGTAAAAAAAGACCCAATGATTATTTGGAGGATTTTATAGTTACTATGTTAAAAGACAAGGGTTTTGGAGGTGAGGACAAGGTAGTTTTTGAACAATTAAAAAATGATTTGACGGGTGATTTAGAACAAAGAATTAATGCCGCTATTCTTGCGGCAATGCCCGAGGATAAACTTGCTAGTTTTGAAAAGATTTTAGAAAAGGGTAATGCGGCTCAAATTCAGGAATTTTGTGCTAAAAATGTGCCTAATCTTAATGAAATTACGGCTTTGGAGATGCTGAATTTCAGAAAAACATATTTAGCCACTATTTAGGAGTTAACTAAAAGGTTGTTTTGTATTTTAGGAATTTTTTAAAATATAAGGGAATATAAAAACAAATATATGAGTACAGAAAATAATCCGGGGCCAGAGCCGCAAGGAGAGAAAGCGCCGTCTATTCCAGAGACGAAGGAGCAGGTTTTAGAAAGAAGAAAGGAAATTTTAGAGAGTTTAGATTTGGTTTTGGCTTGGCTTGCAGAGTCAGTAAAAAAAGCGCAAGCCGAGGAAGAAAAAAAGAAACTGCAATGGATTTTGGATTCAGTGCAGAATGCTTTAAAAATGTCAAGAGACGCGGAAGACGGCAAATACGAGGTGAAAGCTGGAGAAAATGTTCAGCGCGAAGGCGTGCCAGTTGATGATTTACTAGAATGGTTAGGAGAGGAAATTAATACTTTAACGCAAGAAGGCAAGGCAGAAGTAGTGGAAAAATTGGAAAGAGCCCGCCAAATTTTAGAAAAAAACAAACAGAATTATTGGCAAGCCCATTTTGGTAAGGAATTAAATGAAATAGAATGGAACGAAGAAACAAAACAAAAACAACATTGGCGGACAGAATATGAGGCAAATTTGATTTCGCAGGATTGGCGGGCAACAGGAAATAAAGATTCTGACTATCAAATGGCTGAAGATGCAATGGCGAAAAGGCAGGAATTAGTTTTGCCAGCTTTAGCAGAACAAAAAGAAGAGACTCCAGTAGCACCGCAAGAACCGATCAAAGAAGAACCAGTACCCGAAACGCCACCTGTAGAACCACAGAAAGAGGAACCTAAAAAAGAAAAAGAAAAGCTAGTCTTTGCCAATATTAGTGCGATGATTGAAAGTGCAGCTTGGGATGCAGCGAATGCAAAGATGACTGAAGAGAAAGAAAAGTTAGGTGGAGTAAAAGGATTTTTTAAAAAAATTAAAAATATTGGGGTAAGGATTTGGAAATTCAACTGGGCTTATGAAATTTATAAACAGAATGAGTATGAAAAGGCAAAGAAAAGAATTTACAAAGATTATAAAGAGGGCAGAATTGATATTGATAAATTAAATATTATGGTGGCGGAGGATGAAACCAGTCGTCAAGAAAAGCACCATGAGGCAATGGGTGCGATGTTTGATCGTTTTGCTTCTGAATATGACGAAGCAGTGGAGACTGAAGCAGGAGAGGAGAAAAAGAAAATTGAGGATGAAGGTGTGAAAAGAGAAGTGCGCGAGCTGATTCGGGATTACGCCGAGGGCAATCTTAGTCAGGCGGATTTAGCAAGGAGGCATAATGAAATTTTAGGTAAAATAGCTGGTCCAGACATCAACGCAAAAGAAGAAATAGACAATCTTTTGGAAATTGCCGAGAGGATTAAACGATTGGATAGCCATAATAGGGCTAGAGAGGCCTTAGAATTGGATTTAGAAGTTATCCGCGGCCGGGCACGGGGAGGTATCAAAACCGAAGCAGGTTTAGGGCGCTTGGAGCGTATTATTGATAGAATGAAAAAAATGCGAGGTCTTTCTTGGGTTAATGAGACAACCTTGGCTTTGGGTGTAACTGCGGTTTATTGTTTGGGACGCAAAATTTCCCAGAGATTTGCTTACAGCAAAGCGGCGAATATCGCAACATTTGGTGGGACAGCTGCTTTGTCTGGAGCTTATGCTGGAATTTTGGAAAACAAAAGAGTAAAGGAAGAAAGAACACAGCACATTCGCGAGCGAGCTAAAGGTAAAACCTTTGCACCCGAGGCACGGCGCAGGCAGGAGATGGAACAGTTTCGCTATGAAACCCGCGGGGCCCAAGATATAATTAAAGAATTGCAAAACAATTATGATACTTACGAAATAAAAGGCAAGAGGAAATTAAAAGATTTGAGCGAGGCAGAATTAGAGCAAACTTTGGCTAATCTCGCTGATTTAGATGCAAGATTATCCTTATCTAATGAACATAAAATAGATTTAATTCAATATTCTGCCCCCCAAGAGGTGGAGATAGAGAGGACAAGACTCTTGCTTTTGCGCGGCCATATTAAGGGTGATTTAAGAAATAAATATCCCCAAGGATTTAAAGTTAATGGTGAAAATAAAAATGTGAATTATGTGGATGACTTAACAGGGGTGCGTAAGGCAGAGCTAATGCAGGGTAAAGAGGGGGTAGAAGGAATTGAAAAGAAAGATAAAGATTTTAATCAGATGAAGGCAAAAAGAGTGGCAAAAAGAGTAGGCCAGGCAGCAGCAACAGGTTTAATTTTTGGAGCTACAATTCAGGAAATTCAAGCAGCAATGGATGATGATAC
>CAYWOB010000087.1:0-2767 GCA_964459815.1 uncultured Candidatus Saccharibacteria bacterium | reverse complement strand
TCATAGTGAAAGCACCTCAGAAAGTAAAGTTCCCTGGTATGAGTTTGATGAATTCAAGGAGGTATCCAGTATACAAGATTTCGGCATAGAGGAGATTATGGAGAAATATATAGCTTGGATCAAGGCTCAGCCGTCCAGAAGGGCGCAGGTCAAGATTAAGGAGAAGCCTACAATGCCAATTATCACGCCATCTGTTAAGGATTTACCTGTTAGAACAAGGGATGTTCAGGTATTCAAGGAAAAAATATATCATCAATACGCGTTGCCAGCCAGTGATGTAGATCAGATGATCGAACAGAGAAGAACCATGTTTTTAGCAGAAGCCGAGAATTTAGGCATTGTGGAGCCGAAAAAGCAGATAGAGCTTACACCTGAGACCATGAGGCATAAGAAATAATGGAATCTGACAACAATACCCGAAGTGAGTATATTTATATTACGACCGAAAATTTGTAATGAAGACGACTAATGGTGTAAATTTAAAAATAATCCCCCATATCGTATATCGGTATAAGGAACTTTAAACTTTAGCAAAAAATGAATATTTTGTAATTACACGAATATTTTTTTGACAATTCAGTATTTATGATGTATATTACGTTATAGGAAATTTACTTTTTAAATATAAGCATTTAGATTTAATTAATGGAGAGAAATAATAGAAAAAAAAGAATTTTCACTATCTTTATTATTTTGGCTATTATTTGCATAGCTGGATATTTTATGTATAGCTATTACACAAGCTTAACAACATCCTGGCTTACTTATGAAAGTGAGCAATCAGGTTATAGCGTCAAGTATCCAAAAGGTTTTACAAGGAAAAGCATAGGTCTAACTGACACTGATTGGCAATATAACCCTGAAATTGCGGATATTTACAAGGAAGGAGTTGTGATATCAAAGCTAACTCGGGATGTAAAATTTTTAATTTCAGTTTACAAAAATTCAAGCAATCTTAACCTGCGTGATTGGATTAACCATTATATAGCCAATGATTCTGAGGAAATAATAAAAGAGCTGGACAACGATTTTGAAGACAAGGAAATAAATGGGATGCCTGCTTTGCAGGATGAGTTGCGCACCAAGAATCAAATAATTATTGAAGTTTTTACAGCAAAGAATGATTTAATATTTAATATCTCGTATCTAGCGACGGCATCACAAGATAATAATTTAGATGATAAAATCTTCCAGCGATTTCTCAGCACTTTGCGATTTGAATGATATATTTGAATTTTATTTTGCACCTTAAAAATAACTTGCTGAGATGAAGGGAATGAAAAGAAATGAGAAGAGTGGTTATTTTTAGCTTATTTGTTGTTGCACTATTAAACGTTGTGAGTATGGCTTTCCCTCAAAAAATAAGGTTAGTTTCAAATTCTGCTAATAATTGTTTTAATATTGAAAGCGAGAATATTAGAGATGCCAAGGAAAATTCCATTGTCGCTGACTTGAATTTGAAAAACCTAACAAGTACTTGGTTCTTGGGGATTTTTGAAAAGCGAGCGGGTTTTAATAATGCTTTTGTAGAAGAAGGAAAAATTCCTCCTGCTTTCTTAATTGGCCCCAAGCAAACAATGAAATTCAATAACATTGAATTTTTTGACGAGCAATGTTTATTTTTCAGCTTCAGTCGAGATGCTACTAGTGCTCCTTCTGCAGTTGCAATCTTGGCTATTGATGTAATTTGCCGAGGATTATTCACCGAACCATTAAGTCTAGATAATTTTTTCAAATTACATAGCGTCATAACCGTGGAAGGTTTTGAAGCTCTGGGTAAATCTCTTGGCAGAGAAAGTGTGGGTTTATTATTTGCTTCAATTTCAAGCTTTGCCTATGGAAATACTAAAAATGGCGTTGAAGAATTGGCTCAGTTTATTATTTCTACAAAGGATTTTAAGAAAGAGTTGTGGGATTTGATAAGGTTTTTATTTGGAGAAAAAAATTCTGTCCTGAGGACTATATTGACAGGCAAAGCCCTAGGGGCAATAATTGAAATGATTGATGTGCCTCAAAAAATTACACTTCTTACCGAAATCGCCAAGGATTCTGCAGATCCTAATCGTGTTGTCGACGACCTTCGCCTAGTTGCTTTAGCTCAACCCTGTTTACAGCTTGCTTCTTCAATCCAAATTAAACCTTCCTCTCCGGTTTGCTATGTTGGTAGTGAATTGGTAGGTGCTTTCACTATCAAAAACATTGGTTTGGAGCCAATTAATATCAAACAACTAACAATTGGTGGAAGAGGACCTGATGGAGTGCATGATTTTCAAGATTTTACTGTCGTTCCGAACATTCTGTTACAGCTTAACCAAACCTATTCTTATTTAGGAACCTTAATTCTTAAAAAACCAGGCAAGCATTATTTCAAATGGGTTTACCAAACCCAAGATGGACAATGGAAGAATCGCCTTGGGTTTGAATCATGGCTTTGGCCGTTTTCGGATGAGATCATAACGATAGATGTTCTGCCGGAAAGCAAACCAATTATGGTAATACCATTAGGTAAACCAGGTAAGCCAATGCATGTTGATGGTCAATAAGATCAATTATTGATATTGAAGAGATTTAAGGTACAGCAATCTTAAAAATTATTAAGGTAAGGGAAAACAAAAGGCCATCGCATAGATGGCTTTTTTTATTTCCCACCGCCCCCGATCCGAAAAAATTCATTTCTCACTTTTTCCATTTTAGCCAGCGGACCCTAATTTGTCAAGGTCACTCCAGCCAAATCAAACGTTCCATCAAAGGCTCGTTCCACCTGTGA
>CAYWOB010000086.1:0-2792 GCA_964459815.1 uncultured Candidatus Saccharibacteria bacterium | reverse complement strand
TCCACTTTAGTAGAGACAGGTTTTAAACCTGTCTCTATTATTTTTTAATAAAAAAAGGGTTGATTAAAATCAAACCCTATAAGCAAGGTGCATTTCACTATTTTGAAAATCCTGCAACCTCATTCCTGTGAGACGTTTGAAGACTGCCAAATATCTTTCCATGGTCTTTGCGATTACGCTATCTGGCACTTTTAAATCTTGAACGAATTTCTGATGTTCAGGATTTTCTGGTTGGAGGCTGTTTATACCCTTCCCCCATGGTGTTTGTACTGTCATGCCCCATTGGCGGACAGGCTCTTTATCATACCCCGTAGGAGCTTTACTATCTTTTTGCGCTTTTTGATATTCATCTTGATCCCAGAAGCGTGAAGAGTCAGGGGTTAAAACCTCATCTATAAAACCGTTTTTACTAAACTCAAATTTGGTATCAGCAATAATGATGCCTTTTCCTAATGCTCTCTGCGCGGCTTCTATATATTTACATTGACCAAGCGCAATAATATCGGCTCCACATATAGAAATTGCTTCTTTTAATGTAATTGGCTGATCATGTCCATCTTTTGCTTTTGTTGTTGGCGTAAAAATGGGACCATTTGGAATTTTTGCTCCATCCCAGAGTCCTGCCGGAAGATTATGGCCATAACATTGGCCTGTTTCTTGATACTTTCGATACCCAGAACCAGTGAGATGGTTCCTATAAATAAATTCGAGCTCATGTGGCTTCTCATCAACGACAATAATGCCGCGCTTTTGTAAATCTTCATTGTTCGGTATCCCAGGAAAGTTTGCCGGACACACACCAGCGCCATAGGCTCTAATATTGTGTTTTAGACGCAGTTTACCAATCCAGAAAATATTCAAAGCATTGAGTACCTCTCCTTTATAAGGAATTTCTACTCCAAGGATAAAATCAAAGATACTGATTCTATCTGTGGTAACGATGAGAAGAAATTTAGAAGCCAGAGTCGATCTGGAATCCGATTGTGTTTTGGTTAACTCCCATAAATCTCTCACCTTACCGCTTCCGAATTTAATTACGCCATCACTCTTATCTAAAATTACACCAATTTCTTCGTTCATTTTCTACTCCTTTCAATTTTTTTCACATTTCCTCAACTTTCCGCTCTGCTAGTTCAGCTATCTCTAATGCTTTTTCTGCAGCATCCCCAGTATATTTTTCAGGACAGTGGAGAAGTTGCCAAATATCATCAGGGATTTTATTTACCACTTCACCTAAAGCTTCATCTTCCTCAATATGTCTTTCCAATGCTTCCGTTAGACTAATCCTCTCCTTGGTAGCAAGCGGCACTAATTTCCTATTCACCAATTCATGGGCATCATCTTCATAACCTGCCATTTGCAAAGCAATGTAAAGAGGTTCGGCCAAAATGAGATCGGCACCCATATTAAAATTTTGCCGACATGCTTCTTTATCTATTCTTATTTTCTCTAAAAAAGAAACCGCTTCTTGGTCTTTTCTTAATAGTGTATTAAGCTGCTGCATTACATTGATCAGGATAATGGGGAAATCTCTCGCCACTGAACTTCCCACTAAATCACGTTGATGTTCACTGATTAAAGTATCTAACACTTTGCCAAATTCATTTTTAGTCCTGATCCACATTCCCTCCAGATTTTCAAAATGAATGGGGTTCCTTTTATGGGCCATTGTAGAAGAACCGACTTGGCCTTTTTCGTAAGATTCAATAACCTCCGCAATTTCACTCCGCATTAGATTACGGCAATCTCTGCCAAGTTGTGCTAGACTAGCCGAAAGCATACAAAACGAGAATAGAAAATACCCCAAAGGTTCAGGTGGTAAAATCTGTGTACTGATTGGTGCTGCCTTCAGGTTTAACTTATCTAAAACTCTCTGTTCAAAGGTTCTATCGCCACAAAGTTTAGAAAACCCCAAACCTATTTGAGCATTATGTGCTCCAACCGCCCCAGAAATCTTTCCACATAATCCTTTTGAATAAAGTTCCGCTTGGCTAGCATTATAGATAATGCGGTATAGAGTAGTGGCTAACCAAAAACCTACAGTGATTGGCAAGGCATGTTGACCATGCGTACGACCAATTTGAATCTGGTCTGCAAATTGACGCACTAATTTTGCAAAAATACTTACCAACAATCGAATTGACGGCTTGAGGGCAGAAGAATAGGCACGGTAAAACTGAAGCATGCGCCCAGTGTCCAAAGGATCATAACTTGTGAGTGGAATATGCACCCATTTAGCTAGACGTTCTCCAATGATTTCTTGCGCTATTCTAACCCAAGCCCGGATATCATGATGTGTGATTTCCCTTTCCACAGTATCTACTTTAGTTGTCGGAATTTTCAAAACTGCTTCAATGATTTCAGGAGTGAGATTCTGTATTCCTTCCGACGGAATAATACCGATCTCTCCTAAAACTTTTAGGGTTGCAATTTCTACTTCGGCTACAGTATTGTAGAGATTATCATAACCAAAATATGGTATGAGTTGTTTTGGCTGATAACGCGGATTGCCTGGCATAACCAAATTCAATGCCTCCATATTTACTCTCCTTCTATAGATAGATCGTTTTTATCCTATATGTTTTAAAATGAACAAACCCAACTAAACTGTCTCACCTCCCCAAGGACTTAATTGTAAAATTTAATCTAATTTCAAGTACAGCATAAAACTTATTAATTGATTATAAAGGAAATTTGTCTGAAAATCCATACCAAGCAAAAATAAAATTAATTTTATTAAAAAACTCCTTGGCTTTTAGCAAGGAGTATCTGCCTCTTCTCGGAAAAGTTTC
>CAYWOB010000085.1:0-2834 GCA_964459815.1 uncultured Candidatus Saccharibacteria bacterium | reverse complement strand
GCTAAGCTAATTGAAAAAATACTTCTTAGCTCTAAGTTCTTCTAGACAAGTCCCATTAGATAAATTAGGATACAAAGCCAAATTCGCGGTTTTGCCTGATGGCGGCGATGAAAATAATATTATTATTCACGAAAAGGGATTTATGCGGCTCAAGATCGAAATTTTAAGTCAGGAGGCACATGCTGCCAGGCCATGGTTAACCCAAAATCCAATTGAGCAAGGCACATTCTTTTTTAATGTAATTCGTCAAGAATTTCCTTTACCTGAAAATGAAGAAGATTGGAAGACATCCGTCGTTTTCACCCTGATTAATTCTGGTTCGTGGTCTAATATGAATGTAATTCCAAAGTCAGCTGAAATTATCTTAGATATCCGTTATCTAGATAAAAAAGAGGATCAAGAAATAATCAGAAAATTAAATAATATCTTAGCTGAAAATCAGATTGAATATAAATTAGAAGTCGTTGCTCAGAACAACCCGCTATTAGTTTCAAAAAGTAATAATTACGTAATTAAGCTTAGGAGAGAAGCTGATAAAATTATCGGTAAAAATCCGAATTTTGCGAAGGAGTCTGCGACCAGTGACGCCGTGTTCTTTACCAACCACGGTATCCCAGCCGTTCTCTATCGGCCTCAAGGAGGCGATGCGCACACCTCGCGAGAATGGGTTTCCCAGAAGTCTTTATTTACATTCTACAAAATTATTTTTAATTTTCTTAAAAACCTGAAGGAGCGGTAATCATTAACCGTTCCTATTTTTTTTATTCTTTTTACTTTCAAAAAAGAGTAATTTTGTGTATAATAGAGACAAAATCAAAAAATCTTTCCTGTTATGGCGAGCAAAACTTCGGAAATAAATAATAATCAATGGGTAAAGAAGAGGCTAAAAAAAGAATAGAAAAACTCCGTCAAGAGATTGAACATTATCGCTACAGCTACCATGTTCTAGATAAAAGTGAGATTTCTGACGCTGCTAATGATTCATTGAAGCATGAACTTTTTTTGCTAGAACAAAAATATCCAGAATTTGTTACTCCCGATTCTCCAACCCAAAGAGTAGGTGGCGAACCTTTATCTGAATTTCAGAAGGTGCGGCATACTGTGCGTCAGTGGTCTTTTTATGATGCCTTTTCCAAGGAAGAAATGCGAGATTGGGAAGAACGGCTTAAAAAGATTTTGATAAAAAAAGGTCGGAAAGTAGATTTAGATTATGTCTGCGAACTTAAGATTGATGGCCTGCATGTTGTTTTGACATATGAAAAAGGGATTTTTGTTCGTGCCGCCACGCGTGGCGACGGCAGAATAGGGGAAGATGTTAGTCTAAATGTCAAAACGATTGAGGCTGTACCTTTACGTCTTAAAGATGCAGTGGACATTGTTTGTGAGGGTGAAGTTTTTATGGGCAAGAAAGTATTTGATGCTTTAAATCAAAAGTTCAAAAAAGAAAAAAGACCGCTTCTGGCAAATCCTCGTAATGCTGCCGCCGGTGGAATTAGACAACTTGACCCCAAAATTGCAGCCGAGCGCAAATTGGATATCTATGTTTACAAGATTGATGCTGCTTCTTTTTCTCTTCCTCCCAATCAACTTGGAGAACTTAGAAAATTGCAAGAATTGGGTTTTAAGGTAAATAAAAATTATACCTATTGTAGCAATCTTGATGAGGTGTTCTGCTATTACAAAGAATGGGAAAAAAGGCGCGACTCCCAAGATTTTTGGTTTGATGGTATTGTGGTAAAAGTGAATGATCATCCAAAGCAAGAAATGTTGGGTTATGTTGGCAAAGGGCCGCGCTTCGTGATTGCTTATAAATTTGCGGCCGAAGAAGCAACCACCCGTGTTTTAGATATCAAAGTGCAGGTTGGCCGTACTGGCACTCTGACACCCGTGGCAGTTCTTGAACCTGTGCGGCTAGCTGGAAGCACTGTTTCACGCGCCACTTTGCATAATGAAGATGAGATTCATCGTTTGGGTCTTAAAATTGGCGACACTGTGATTTTGCACAAAGCAGGTGATGTAATTCCCGAAGTTGTTAAAGTCTTGCCGCATTTAAGGAGCGGCAAGGAAAAAGAATTTAAAATGCCAACGCGTTGCGTGATCTGTGGGACTAAAGTAATAAAACTCAAAGGTGAAGTCGCTTACCGCTGCCCGAACAAATCCTGTTTTGCCCAGGAACGAGAGAAATTAATTCATTTTGCGGGTAAGAAGGGTTTTGATATTAAGGGTTTGGGTGAAAAGATCATTGAGAAATTAATGGAAGAGGGACTAATTACCAGCCCTCAAGATATTTTTGCGCTGAAAGTAGGAGATTTGGAACCTTTAGAGCGTTTTGCCGAGAAGTCAGCAGAAAATTTAGTTACTGCGATTACGGATGCTAAGAAGATTAGCTTTTCACATTTTTTATTTGCATTGGGCATTCGTTATATTGGCGAAGAGACTGCTTCTCTTCTTGCTTCTTATTTAGCTTCCAAAATGGACAAGGTGGATATTACACATCTCATTAAAACCGCAAGGGAAATACAACCTCAAGATTGGCAGAATATTGAAGGAGTAGGAGAAAAGGTTGGGAAAAGCCTGTATCAATATTTTCAAACAAAACAGAATATCAAATTATTGAATGATTTGCATCGCGCTGGCATTGAGCTTATTTATGAAAGAACAAAAAAGCCGCAAAAACTTGCCGGACTTACTTTTGTTTTGACCGGCACACTTCGTAAGTTTAGTCGCGAAAAAGCCAAGGCTAAGATTGAAGAATTAGGTGGTAATGTTTCCTCTGCCGTTTCTGAAAAAACAAATTACGTTGTGGCAGGCGATAATCCAGGGAGTAAATACGA
>CAYWOB010000084.1:0-2892 GCA_964459815.1 uncultured Candidatus Saccharibacteria bacterium | reverse complement strand
ATAAGTTTACTGCTTGATTGCTAAATGCTGTCCGAATATAATGTGTTATCATAAATGCATTTCTTTTATTTTTTTAATTAACAATGGCGTTAATGAATTAATATCCCCTGCTCCCATTACTATTATAACATCTTTTTTTCTAATGTTTCCTAACAGATGCTTTATAATTTCTGCGAAAGTTTCCAGATAAATAACGGACTTTTTTTTCTTTTTTAATTCTGAAGTCAATTTTTGGGCCAAAACAGTAGATGTTTTTTCAGTAAGTGTGTCCCGGCCAGAGACGCTAAAAATTTTTGTAACAATCACGTAATCTACATCTTGAAAGGCTTTTGTAAATCCTGAAAATAATTTCTCGGTGCGCTGGATTTGATGAGGCTGATAAATACACCAAATCCTACGACCGCAATACTTTTCCCGCGCTGCTTTCAAAGTTGCACGAATCTCTGTTGGATGATGACCATAGTCATCAATCACAGTTACCTCTTTATTATATTTAATCTCAAATCTCCGCCAAGCACCAGTGTAGCTGCTCAAGGCTTTTAAAATTATTGTTTTTTGAATACCTAGACTTTTTCCTACAGCAAAAGCTGCTAAGGCGTTCTGAACGTTATGGTCTCCGGACACTTGTAAAACTTCTGTAATTTCGTTGCGAGGACCCCTCTCGTAATCAACAAAGCTAGCACTCCCCCTGCCCAGAGCGGGGAGAAAAGAGGAAGTGGGAGTCAGAACCTCCCCTAACCCCTCCTTAGAAAGGAGGGGAATAGACATTCGCAGTGACGTTATAATGTTACCAGTGGTAATCACAAAACCATTTCTGGACAATAAACTGACAAAATTACCAAAGGCTCTTTTAATATCCCTAAGGTCTCTATAATAGTCCATGTGATCTTTTTCAATATTCGTGATTACAATAATATCTGGATGATAATTTAGAAAAGCGCGTTTGTATTCGTCGGCTTCAATCACTAAATATTTACTTTTACCAAGACGAGCATTGGTACCATCCAACTCCTTTAATTTACTGCCAATGACGACCGTCGGATCTAAACCGGCTTTCAACAATATTAAAGAGACCATTCCTGTTGTTGTTGTCTTGCCGTGCGTGCCAGAGATGCAAATCGTAAAATATTTTTTGGTAAGTTCTCCCAGAGCTTCCGGATAATTGAGGCTTATAATGCCTCGCTTTTTTGCTTCTCGCAATTCTGGGTTATCTTGAGAAATAGCTAAATTATAAATTATAAAATCAATATCTTGAGGTAGATTTTCCTTTTGATGCGGACCGATTTTAATTTTCATGCCGCGCTTGATAAGGTTTTCGATTAAATCAGAATTGTTCAAATCCGAGCCGGAAACAGTAAAACCTTTTTCCAAATAGATTTGAGCTAAACCGGAAATGCCGATACCGCCAATACCGATGAAATAGATGTGTTTCTGATTTGACATATTTCAAAATTTATTTTATTCTAGTTTATGGTTTCGATTTAGTTCTTAAAACTTAAAGTGATCCAGATAAGGAGGTATCGGCGATGAAAAAGCGAATAAGTTCGTTTTGGCCTTTGCTCATAGCGGTTATGATAATGGGAATACTGACTTACAGTTTATACCCAGAACCACCAATTAAAAAAGCGGATCGCTATCAAAAACAGTTCGGAAAAACTCTAATTGGCATTCAGTATCTTGATGCTCGTGACAAGCTCCATTCAACCTATGTAGATTGGGGTCCGGATGGAAATCTGGATGTGGTAGAAAAGTGCAAGGTATACGGAGGAGTAAGAACAAAGGAAATAATTGTTTTTACTGATTCCGAAACGGAGGCGGAAAGGCTAAATTCGGAAGCAACGGAGTTAAACCCTCATGGCAATCTTATTCCCAAAGATCCAAATAAACGCTATGTATGGGGAGATTCTCCGGAGGGGCAGACTTGGCAGGAGAAGTTTGAAAAGCTTTTAGAGGATTATAACAAACAATGAAGGGAGGTATGATGAAGTTGAAACGGTTAGTGAGTCTTTTAATGTGCATATTAGTATTAAGCGCGATCCTCTGCCTAAAATTAGGGCGGGTAATTCAAGAAGAGAAATATCGCTGCCAAACTCTGACTAATAAAATGCAGGATTTTGCGGAGGACGCTCTTCACTATGTCCAACCGGTAGCAGGCGACTGGCAGAAAGATAATCGTGGTTGGATATTTATTCCCACTGATGGGAAAAATTGGGCATATTGGCGGGAAAAGGGTGAAGAAGAAAAATTTTTTACTCTTCTCGACCTTGATTTATACAAAGACCAGTGCGACTATGTTACCTTAAGGCCATTCCAATATCGCAAGGCTTATTCCTCCATTCCTGTATCCCTCAATCAAAAAGCCCAGCAGATTGATGATGTCCAAAATGATGCAGGACATATTTGGATTGAGACACAAGAGCCAGGCAGATTAGTTTTTACTGCCCTGACCAACCCTCTCAAATTCCGCAGACCTTTGAAACTATATGTGGAAATACGGAATGATTGCCTCACACAGCGCATCAAAGAATCCCAGGCTTTCTACTGGGAACCATTAGGGAAATTCATTATTGAAAGCTATAAAGAAGAATGAAAAAAGTAAATATCGGAATACAAAGATATTCCGATTTTTTATTTTTTTAAAACTTCCTGTGCGATTTTATCAGCCGCGTTTAGTTTTGCCAAACCTTTTGCCCTATAACCCATTCTTTTCCGGTGCAATTCATTCTGAAATAAATTTTCAATGGTCTTTATAAATTTTTGTGGGGATAAATCTTTTTGCTTCAAAACAATACTTGCTCCTCTTTTTTTAAAAATATCAGCATTGGCTGCCTGGTGGCCTGAAGCGGCAGAGGGTAAAGGAATTAAAATTGATGGCAAACCTCTAGCTGCAAT
>CAYWOB010000083.1:0-2962 GCA_964459815.1 uncultured Candidatus Saccharibacteria bacterium | reverse complement strand
GTATTTCATTTACCCATTTAGATATTGCATAATCATTCATTTGTTTGATCTCCACTTTATCCATTACTTCTTCTTGCATCATGCCTTTGAAATCGCCATATACTTCTGAAGATGAAAAATGAATCAGTTTAAATTTATATTTTTCTTGAAGCCGGATAATATTTTTAGTTCCGATAACATTTGTTCGCCACAATTGTTCATAATAATCTTCTCCATTCCAGCGTCCGAACTCCGCTGCTGTATGGTAGACAAAATCAAAGGGTGGGAGACAATCAAAGATACGTGCAATCTGCCGAAAATTAGCAACATCACAACGTGAATAATTAAATTTTTCTTTGGACATTGGGTGCTCCCAGCCAATCTCGCCGGCAGAGTGATATAAATCAATGCCAAAAACACTATGCCCCTTTTTTATTAATACATTGGTTAATTGGGAGCCAATGACACCTTTGCTCCCAGTGATTAAAATTTTTGCCATAGAGTTTCCTAATATTGGTTATACTTGTCTATCATTTAATATTCTTTTGAGATTGCACTCAAAAATACATTTCCAATCATATTGCTGAATATATTTTAAAGCATTTTCTCTGTATTTTTTAAGTCTATTTTCATCTTTAAAAAGGGTGATAACGGCTTGAGCAAGATCTTCGGGTTTATAGTGAATGACAATGCCACAGCCCTTTTTTTCTAATTCATAAGCACTAAGAGGGGCATTGGTTAAAATGACAGGCATACCCAAAACCAAATAATCTTTTATTTTCGCAGGGTCAGCATTTTGTACCCGCTCATCCAAAATTTCAGTATTAAAAGGGGCAACTCCACAGGCACTGTCAGCCATTAATCTGTCCCTTTCTTGTCTTTCCTTAGCCCAACCAGTAAATTCAATATAAGATTCCACTTTTAAATTTTTGGCCAACATTTTCAAATCATCTTCATATTCACCACCACCAATGATACGAAAATGAAAATCAGGGATTTGTTTAATAATTAAAGGGATGGCTTGAATGACTAATTGTACGCCCATACTTTCTATTAAAAGTCCTACATAAACAAGTTGGTGCTTTTTAATTTTGGTAAATTTTTCTTTGGGAATTTTATTAAACCAGACTCCTACTGGAACAATCTTTTGTTTGTTATATTTCTCGGGATCTATTTTTTGTAATTTTTGCCTCGCCTTAATCATACCTGCAGATAGATTCCAAGTCTCATCAGCATATTTTACGCAGAATTTATCCAACTTATGATAGATAAAATCTAAGGTGCGGTTTTCAAAGCGGGTAGGAAAATAGTCAATTACATAGTAAATGGTTTTTTTTACCAAGCCGATTTTTTTCAAGATTAATCCAATAAAAGCATTAAAATCATCTACTCCTACAAATAAGTCATATCGCGTCTTAGTTTGAATAATCCAGTACAGGGTTTTAAAAAAATCTCCAAGGCAATTTAAAGGTATATGTTTTGTACGAAATCTACTATTCTTTTTATATTTTACTATACCTTGCTCAATGAGTTTTACGTAGGATCTATCTTCGAGATAGTAGTTATCTAAGGGTTGACCAATGAATAATAGCTTTTCATTTTTTTGGTCAATAAAATAATCTCTTAACGCCTGGGAGGGACCGTAAAGCATGTAATGAGTCGTAATGATCACTTTGATCTTTTGAAGATTCTGGCTGAATTGTCGTTTTGGATCTAGCATTTGGGGATTATTTCTTATAGAGATAGTAGTTAAGCCCGATCAAAAATTTGAGAAGATACATTCCGGAAGCGAGGATGGGATGTTTGATCAGTCTTTTCCATCTCCCCTGTTCCCAGAAAACACTAAAATATCTATAAGAGAATCCCAGTTGTCTTTTAATGTCCTTATCATTGAGCCCCCATTTTTGGGCATAGCCATAAAAGGTGCGGGCGTAATGTCTTTTTTTATTTAAATAAGCCCTTACAGAAAGTTGTTCCTCGTGATGATAAATCTCAGATTTCGTAATTCCAATTTTATTCGTAATCCGCTTAAGTTTTTTGGTAAAATCCCAGTCATCAGGACCAAACATTATGCTTTTTTCATCAAAACCACCAATTTTAGGAAACAATCTTTTTTTAACAAAGCGCACTGCGTCTATGCAGGTGCCATTGTAGAAGCTTCTTTCAAAATTCCTGATTTTACCAAAGAGTCCTTTACTACTGTAGATAATCTCGGGCACATAGAGAGCGTCAAATTGATTTAATTTCTGCACCGCTTCTTTAAGTAAATCTTGATCAAAAGTCATATCGGCATCCGGAAAGAAGATTATTTCTCCTTGGGATTTTTGGACACCAAAATTGATTTGAGCGCCTCTGTAATTTTTAATATTTTGTAGCGATCCATAACTAACAATATTGTAGACCTTGGGAGTGTAGCGAAAAGCTATTGCTTGAGTTTGGTCAAAGGAATTATTATCTACCACCATTATTTCTACTTTATCTTTAGGGTAACTTTGGGATAATATGGAATTTAGACAATTAGCAATATTCTTTTCCTCATTTTTAGTGGTAATGATTATGGAAATCAATGGTAACATAAGGTTTCGCCCAACCCACCAGAAAGCCATGGGTGTAAACCCATGGATGAATGGTGGCTTTCTGGTGGGGGTTTCGCTCCCTGACTGCCGTCAGGCAGGCACAGAATCTTCTAATGGAGAGATGCCATAGAAGCGTGAAGCCTGTGGAGCTTCACTTTGATTGCTTTTAGGGTTTCAAATCTTACTTTTTAAAATCTGCCAAATGTCCCAAGACAGCTTTTATTCCTCGGCCAAGATATTTTAAATCATCAGGATTGCGAATAGAGATTATCTGCCGCCAAATAAATTCGGGATGAAAAGCTACCTTGTAAGTCGCTTGTACTAACTCTTGAAGTTGCGATGAGGTGAGTGGTGTTTTCATTATAGATTTTCGCATATCATAGCGATTCCAATCTTCAGTTCGAAGC
>CAYWOB010000082.1:0-2981 GCA_964459815.1 uncultured Candidatus Saccharibacteria bacterium | reverse complement strand
CTAATATCTTTTATATTAACATATTCCAGGTCGGATACATCCCCGCTTTCTAAATATTTCTTTTGTTTTTCTATTAGAAATTCAACTGCCTCTTGCCGTTTCTTGATTAACCACTCCCATTCTTTTTTCAGAGCCAACGTAAAAATTTCTGATGTACCCCTTTTCCCCTCTGGGATATTTTCATAGTGAAATCTATCAAGGGCCTCTCGGACCAACTTTTCTGCTTCGGGATTTACAACTACGGTATATTCACCTTCGGGAATTTTATTAATCAAAAACTGAACGACTTTCGGTTTTTGTTCAAGCTGAGGGTTGTCTTTGGCCCCCTTGCAATTTTCAGCAAATTCTCTCGTAAAGAAGAAATTGCCACCTTTTTTCTTTTCTCCCTCTTCGTAGAATTCCTTAACATCCTGCTCGCTTTTAATGAGCGCCTCCACTAATTCTTCGGGTGATAGCTCTAAAAATAAGCTAGAAACCCTTGGTCTCGATGTCTGCTCTTGTTTTAAAGTTATCCTAGGCCCCATTTCCATGCTCATAATTTTAAAAGTCATTACTTTCCATTATTACAATAAAAAACGTTAATTATAACAAGGGGAAGCTAACGACGTTTATTTTGTTTCCTTATTTTGCGTGGAATAATTCTAACATTATGCATAATATCGCCCTCTTGTTCTTCTTCACCCAGTTCTTCAAGCTGAAAATCAATATCTAATTCATCGCTTATCTTTTTCATTTGTTTTTTAATAATAGCATAACTAGTGTTCTCTCTGGCTCTGGCTAAGACGGGTATTAAATTGCCCTGACTAAGATAATACTTTTGATAAAGATACAGAAACTCCTTAATCAGTCGTCCACCAGCGGTCTGGGATTCGGGGTTAGCGGCCAAATCGGCAACATAAATGATTGGTTCTTCATTCTGGTCTCGGCCTTCGTAAGCCAGAAGGTAGCCCTGCATTTTATCTTTATCGTCCACATATTTCAAGCTTAAATTCGGTCTTTCTTTGCTAACATTGCTAATATCCTTGGCAATCAAGCCATTTTCCATGTTGTGCAGATACTCCATTAAGGATTCATTGTCTTGGTAGGCCTTGCCTTCAAGATAAGCCACTTGCAAGCTGTCGGCAAAAGTAAGATTTTGCACGCCCCTGGTTTTTATTTTTGGTAAATCCTCCCTGACTGGTTTTGCTTGCAGAATTACTTCTCTATTTTGCGCAAAATCTTCTGGTGATTTTGTCAAATCAAGTTCAAGGGCCTTCTCGCTAACATTATCCGAATAACCCATTGGCGCTTTAGGGGCGAAAGTATTGTCAATCTCCTTAAGGCCAGCCAAAGCAGCAGTATAACCCTTGCCGATAATCAGTTTATCGGTTTCTAAATTCTCTTCCTTGGCGAATCTCCGGCAATATTCTTGAAAAAAATCAGTATAGACATATTCTAAAATTTTATCTGTATTAACATTTTCTTTAAAATTGGGAGCAACTTCAATATTGTCAGCAACGGGATATTCTTTAGATTGTATCAATAAATCCTCGCTTAAAATCTCGGTAAGTTTTGTGTCCCCCTCTTGCATTAGAGGAATAATTTCAGCAATGTTTCTTTTAATGTCTACATCTTTGGTTAAAACGCTTTGGGCCACAGTGCGCCACTTATCTTCGCCAACCTGCCTTTGCACGATAAACATAGCACAATTTGGGTTAAAGGTGTAGACATTGTTTTTACCAGAGCCATAAGGCATACAGCAGGCAGTATCATTACCTGCAACTACGGCCTCCGGGTCGCTCTTTAAAGCGATTTTGGCACGGTATTTTTCAGTTGGCGCCTGCGGTCTGGCTGCGGATTTTGTTAAACCAAACTCTAAATCATACAAAATGCTTTCAATGGCAGGTTTGATTCTGGGAGGTAAATCAAGAGAATTGTTTAAATAGTCAAGTAATTTCCATTTATTCTTTTGGCATTCTGGGTTGGTTTTGAAAAAGTTATTTAGTTCGGCGAATAATTTATTGGGATCTTTAGCTTGACCAGGTATATTTTCCCTCTGTTTGCCTAAGGCCCTTTGAATTTCTGATTGTAAATCAGCACCTGATACCTCTTTTTTTGTTTGGGCTATCTTCAAATCATAATTTATCTCTAGGGGTTGCCAATCCTGCAGTTTATCTAGATCACCTTTCACTAAACTATCCCTTAAATCTTCGGCAGTTAAATCCAAATAAGGGATTTCAATATAGTTAGATGGCTTTTTCAGTTCGTGATATTCTGGGGCGTGAACCTCTCCAATGTTTAAAAACTCTCCTGGGTTTTGCCAGAACATAAATACTCTCTGCATATCAATGTTCGGATGGAAAGCCAAAGTTTGGATGTAATTATACAATCTCTTGTTTCCCTCTTTTTGAAGTTCTCCCAATTGTTCTAATATCTCGGCTTTACCCAAAAGCTGGATGAGCTCATAATATTTTTTCAGTGATTTCCAATCTTTGAAAATTTCTTCCTTTTTGTTAAAATCTTGGAGCAAAGATTGCAATTTTTCAACATCTTTGTATTTTTGGGCTTGGCTAATAATATTGTTAAACTCTCCTAAATCAACCGCGTCTGCGATATTATTCAATAATTGATAACTTCTCAAATTATTTTCCTCGCCATATAATCCGTCATCCATATTCACAGCATTCAATATCTTTCCATAAAAATCTTCTGGACTTAAACCCGAGTCCTTAGCCAGCACTGTTATCGTGCGGAAGTTGTATAGAGTATCGTGGCGGTTTCTCAGGCCAATGTATTTAAACATTTTATGGTAACCAAAGTATTCAGCGCCTTCTTGAAAGGGAATACTCACATTATCTCTATCCTGCCAACCGGATGATTTTTCTAAAAGAAAATTAAATACCCTGTCTCCATTTTTGTTCGCCGGGCTAAAATTCTCTATTTTATCAAATAAAAGATATTCGCTAGGTAAAAGATTAAATTCCTTTAGCGCAGATAATATA
>CAYWOB010000081.1:0-3128 GCA_964459815.1 uncultured Candidatus Saccharibacteria bacterium | reverse complement strand
TTTTTTTTAAGAGAGGCTTGTGTTCAGCGATTGGCTGATCTTTTGAGGAGTGATCATAATATTGAAGGATTTTTAGACGATAGAAAACTGCCAGGGTATCCCAGAATGATTTGTTAATAGAGGAAAGACAGATAGAGCTGTGGCCAAAATCCATTTTAAGATTAACAGGGATTTCCATAATTTTATAACCATAGTGATGGGCAAGGGCAAGTACCTCAATGTCAAAAGCATATTGTTTTACAAGGATTTTCGGGAAGATTTCGTTAAGGACCTCGCGTTCAAATAATTTAAGCCCAACTTGACTATCCTTGATATCCATCTGAAAAAGGGTTTTTACCATAAGTTGCGCGGCGCGACTTAGAAACTGACGGGAAGCCGGATAAACTACTTTTGATTCGGGATGTCTTTTGGAGCCAATAATCACAGGCACTTTAAACTTTTGGTAATAATCAATAATTTTAACAATATGTGTAGGATCAAATTCCAGACCAGCATCAAAAAAAATGATTAAATCACCAGTGGAATGATTGAAACCATATTTTAGAGCATAACCTTTACCTCTATTTTGGGAATAACCTAAAATGATAACAGAATGAGAATTATAAGTAGAGGCAATTTCGTAAGTTTTATCTTCTCGACCATCGCAAATTACAATAATCTCTGTAAGAAAGGGAAGCGATTTCACAGTATTTTGAACCATTTCAATCGTTTGGCTAATTTTATCTTGCTCGTGATAGGCAGGAATCAGAACAGAGATTTTCATTATGATTTCAGAAAGATTTTAGAGGCTTATTTTCTTGATAAACTCTCTTTTTCTCCTTAAAGTAAAAAATTAAGAGCCCCCCGAACAATCCAGTGAGGGAAAAAAGAAGATTAAAAACAATTTGTTTAATAGAATGATGGCGAATTAAAATTAGTAGAATTTCCAAGATACTGGCTGCAACCAAGATGTAAATAAATTTAAATTTGTGGATAGAAAGATAATAGTTAATCAGGATATTATTCAGGGAAAGAAAAAACATACCCGCCGCGGCAAAACCCAGTAAAGGAGAAATAGCAAGGTAGGAAGAACCAAAAAGCATTCTAATAATTAAATGGGGAAAAAGAAAATAAAAAATTACTCCGATGCCAGAGATTGCCCCTACAATTTTTAAGGATTGCCACAAAAGATGATGGTGAGACTCTCCTTTTTTATGTTTTTCAGAGACCATAGGAAACATTACTGCGGCGATTGTACCTGTGGCAAAAAAAATAATTTGGCTTAGTTTAGAGAGGGCTGAATAAAGCCCTGCTTCTTTAGCGGGCAGAAAATGTTTTACCATCACGATATCAATGTTGTAAAGGGTAGTAAAACAAAAGAGAGTAAGAAATACGGGTAAGGTATAGGATATAATTTTGTAATCCTTAATTTTATTTTGTTGATGATGAAGAAAAAGAAATCTAAGGGGTAGGAAGCTGACTATAAAGGCAATTAAACTCGCAACCGCAATGGCACCTAGTGCACCATATACTTTTAAACTCGTCAGAACTAAAATTGCACCCAAGCTAGTTTTAATAATGGCTTCTATCAACAAATTCCAAGTCAGGGATTTGAAGAGTTGTAAACCTTGAATAATGCCGCGAGTCGCTGGCATTAAAAAAGCCAAAAACAGAATAAAATTCAGAATCAGAATTAGTTTTAGGGAAGGTATTTGTAGGAAATTAGCAAGCTTAGGGGAGATGATACAAAGAATGAGAAACACGGCTAATCCAATTAAAGATAATCTTTTTATAAGATATCGCAGCAGGAAATGAAGCTCTCCATAATTTTTATCAGCTTTCAGGTTACTTGCAAGCTTTACAATAACCATATTAATGGTAGACATTGGGATGGACAAAATTACACTTACGGAGATTAAGGAAGCTAAAATGCCATAACCCACAGGACCTAGAGCTCGGCCAGCTACCAGATGGAAGATATAATTTCCTACACTTACCGACATTGAACCCAAGAATAAGATGTAGCTATTTTTGACTAATCCGTTATTTGTGAATTTAGAAAGAATAATTTTCAGAAAATGCATTTTTATTTAGGAAAGATTAACATCTTTTAAAACGATTAATTATGGTATGTAAAATCTTTTAGAAGATTTTAGGATTAGATTTAAACCATACGATAGTTTTTTTGATTCCTTCTTCCAGGGAGTAGTGTGGCTTCCATTTCAGTTCTTTTTGGGCCAGGTTGACGTTTAAACTGATTTGATTTACTTCACCTAAACGGTCAGGGAGATATTTAGGTTGGACGCTGCTCCCCAATTCATGTTGGATAATTTGAAATATTTGTTTTGTATTAGTCATTTTGCCAGTACCGATATTATAAGTTTTGTTTTTATTAGAGTACATTGCTTTAATATTAGCTTCCACAATATCTTCCACAAAGATATAGTCTCTTTTGTTTTTACCGTAAGCGAAAAGAGAGGGTCTTTCTTTTTGAATTAATTGATGAATAAAAATGGCAATAACCCCGTCTTCTCCAAAAGGATTCTGGTAGGGGCCATAGATATTGGCATAACGTAAAATAATATAGGGCAGGCCATAAAGTTTATGATAGATTTCTAAATATTTTTCAGCTGCATATTTAGAGGCACCATAGCAGGACAAAGGATTTATAGAGTGTGATTCAGATACAGGAATTTTTACGGGTTCGCCATAGACAGCGCCTCCTGTAGAAGCATAAATAAATTTTTTAATTTTGATTTTCGCTGCTTCTTTAATAATGTTTAAGGATCCAAGGATGTTTATTTCTGCATCATAAATTGGATTTTGGAGAGACTTATGCACATTTGTTTGAGCTGCCAGATGAAAAAGATAGTCTATTTTATGCTTATGCAAAATTGGTTTTAAATTTTCATTAATGCTTTTTTGATAAAAAATAAGATTTTTATTATTGAGAGGGAGGTGATGGTGGAAACCCGTGGAAAGGTTATCTATTACTACTACTTTATATTTTAATTTTAGTAACCTTGAAACTAAATTTGCGCCGATAAAACCCGCTCCTCCGGTGACAAGCGCCGTTAGCATACCCCGTAGAAGAATTTTGAATAATAATTTTAGTAATTATTATAGACTAATTCTTCAATTAAAATTAA
>CAYWOB010000080.1:0-3178 GCA_964459815.1 uncultured Candidatus Saccharibacteria bacterium | reverse complement strand
TTGCCAGATCTCGCGAAGCGAGAAAAATTCATTGAAAATTGAAAATTAAAAATTGGTAAATTCCGTACCGAATGCAATGAGGTACGGCAGTTTTTTTTCTGTTCCTCCGGGTACTAAGATGTTTCAGTTCCCCGGGTTGTCTCCCGCCCAAATTTTTGTTCTCTAAATAATAAGATGACAGGCTCTCTTCGGCTTCATCAACCCCACCGGTTGTTACACAGAATGGGGGCTCTCACTAAAGAGAGTGCTGTCAATAAATATGAAAGGGCTGGCGTCATTGGCGTAAACCAATCGTTATATTTTAATCCAGAGGATTAAATATGACTGGCATAGCTAGCCCCCAAAAGAACAAAAATTTGGGCGGGTACGAGCGTTTTGCGCTCGTGGGTTTCCCCATTCGGAAATCCTCGGCTCACAGCTTGCTTGGCAGCTCCCCGAGGCTTATCGCAGCCTGCTACGTCCTTCTTCGTCTCTTTAAGTCAAGGCATCCACCATATGCCCTTTATTTTTTAACCATTTTTGACCCCATTAGATAAATTCATATCTATATGGGTTATTCAGTTGTCAAGGTTCATAACCTTATGCAGGGGAAAAGAAAATTTTTTATTAGATGTTTAGATAAAAAATTCAGCTTTTCCCTTGAAATTTTTAACAATCAAAAAAACCGCTCGGTGACGAAGCGGTTATCTTAAGCAACAAACACCCCTTTGCGATTTTATCCGCTTCGTTGAGATATAGAGCAAATTAAATATAACATAACTAAATAATTTAATTTTTAGCTACTTTCTATTATAGCTTAGCCCTCAATTTTGTCAAGCCCCTCACCCAGAAATGATATAAACTTTTTAAAAAGTTTACTCTAATTATGCAGACTTGGGTTTAAGTGGCTGATATGTAGGAAAACTATATTAAAATGAACCTCACTCAAATCATTTCTGGGTGAGGGGTCAAGGGGACTTCTATCTCATCCTCCGCAGCGATTTTGATTCCCGCTTGCGGAGGATGAGATTTTAGAGTCTAATATTTGTTTTTATTGCGGATTCCTTTCAGTTTTTCCAAAAGTCGTTTTGCTTCATCTCTACCTCCCAGGCCAAAGGCAATTCCACCTGCAATTGCTAACATCGCTATTAATCCTGTAAAGAGGGTGCGAATTAAATCTGCAGCGATTTTAAGCTGAATAAGTGCTGCCATTAAACTGAAGATAAGCACAGACCAGCGAGAAAATTCTGCGAGCAGACGTTTAGAGATTGTTAACTCCGCAACCTTAGTACTTTTTTCTACTAGATGGTAGAGAAAATTGGCCAAAATAGTACCGATCAACATAATCAATACCGCTACAATTACATTGGGGATATAAAACAAGACCTTACCTAAGAATTGTGATACCTGCGGCAGATTGATAATTTCCGCAGCTGCCATAAAAAAGGCAATTATCAGAAACCATTTCACTAACCAATAGCCGAATTGTCCAACATCAAATTTTAATCCTGCCCGTTCTACTATTTCATCAAGATTGGTTTTTTTCAAGATAGCTGTGATACGAAAAGCGTTAATAATACGGCGAACAATTTTAGCAATACCGATTGCAATCAATATACCCAAGGCCATTACAAGAATTGCACCAAATAATTTAGGAGTAAACATAATGAAGCTTGCCCAAACTTTACTTACAGAATCCACAATGCTTTCGCCCCATAACCCTAAAGTGTACATTTTTTGTCACCTCCTTTTGTAAAAATTTAATTGAATGTTTATTTTAATTTTGAGTTTCTGATTTAAGTTTGAGAAGATTTTTATAGATTAAATAAAGATAAATATACATAAAAGGTACAGCAAATAAACTGAAGGCTAGACCTAACAAATCACCCAAAAATGGGACTAAAGAAAAGCAAACAGATGCTCCGAAAAGGATCAGGGTTAAGATAAAAATTCTGAAAACCAAAGGCCAAAAATATCCTTTGACTAATGCTTTACTTCTTTTAAGTGCAGCGCGCCCAAGTAGTTTTTCTTGCAAAAGAATAAAGATGCTGAAATTAAACCAAATACTGAAAATGAGGCCAGGGATAAGTAAAAGAATATAACCACCTAAAATTGCCAAGAAGGTGAGAATATTTACCCAAATTATTGATTTAGCCCGAGAGAAAATTTCATGCCAAATTTTTTTAACACCTGTTTCATGCTGTTTATCTTTATGGATGATCGCCAAAATTATTGTTCCTTGGGCTAAAATTTGAAAGATAAGCGTGATGATAAGTAATGAAATGCCTAAAACAGCAAAAATAGACATCATTATCCAAAACAAGATCTTTTGTTTTACTAGATTGCCAAGCAAAGCAAAACTAAGACTAGATCCAAAAACCCCTAAGATAAAACCAAAAATTAATACAATACCAATCAGGATTAAAGAAAGGGAAATGAGCAGATTAAAATGTTCCCGGAAAAATTTTATGGTTTCTCCTAGAAGAATTTTTATTTCGGGGAGTGGTTTTAATGGAATTTTGGGTTGTGTTTTCATTTTATGCTTTTATTTCCTGCTTTTTGACTACCTCAATTATTTACGGGGTCCCCCATCAAATCTCTGATTTGATGGGGTTTTATTTACGGGGTCCCCCGCAAAATCTTTTGATTTTGTGGGGTTTTTATTTGCAACACAGAAAAAAGCTCTAATTTTCCTACAGAGTTTAAGAGATTCTTCAAGAAGACACTGGATTTATTTATTATAGTATAAATTTTTTACCTTGGCCAAAAATATAGGTGTTGGTAAACTAAGAGTGATTTGGATCTTGGGATAATGTGATGCACAATTAGTTTGTATTGGAATTAGAAAGCCGTTGCAGAATAAATTCTAGATTATCTTTTGAACTAATACGGTTAGTTTTCTCTTTACCGCATTTACAACAGCGGTGTGTGATAATAAATTGTCCTTTTTTTAAGCCAACCTTCATAGGCTGCATCATTCCTTGGCATCTTTCCTGGCGGTCACCAGGATATATATCTACATGTTTGCTCCAGAGGCAATGAGGACAATGGTTAGTATAACCATTGCCACGGACTAAGGAGCCGCAATGGACGCACACAAAATTTTCTTTACTCCGTTGAAATTTTTTAGCTTCCGGAAACCTCATTATTGGATTGATCAGATTTTTTAATCTTGATAGTTTTTCACTTTTCGCTTTTA
>CAYWOB010000079.1:0-3202 GCA_964459815.1 uncultured Candidatus Saccharibacteria bacterium | reverse complement strand
TTATCTAAATGCTTAATCCTAATTTTGTAATTGTTGGTGCTTTTATTAGCTTTATCGGTGGCCTCAGTTATCTTGTTGATACTGTTCGGGGGAGGATAAAACCAAATAGGATTACCTGGTTTTTATGGTCGTTCGCACCTTTTATTGCTTTTGCCGCTGAAATAAAGCAAGGCGTTGGTATACAATCATTGATGACTTTTATGATGGGTTTTAGCCCCCTTCTTGTTTTTCTAGCATCTTTTTTAAATAAAGAATCAATTTGGAAATTAAGGCGATTTGATTTCATCTGCGGCGGCTTGTCTTTGCTTGGGCTTTTTCTCTGGTACATAACAAAAAATGGCAATATTGCGATTGTCTTTAGTATTTTTTCCGATGGTCTGGCAGCAACACCGACACTTGTTAAATCATATTTTTCTCCGGAAACCGAAAATTACCACGTATATCTGGGGAGTGCAATCAACGCGGCAATTACACTTTCTACTATAGATACTTGGAACTTTGCCCATTTTGGCTTTCCTTCATATATTTTAATTCTTTGCACATTTTTTGTTCTTTTTATTAAGTTTCGAGTGGGAAAGTTTATTCAGAAATTGAAAATATGAAGAATATTGAAATTGAGATACAAGTTAATATTGAAAATAGTAAGCCCTTAATAGGGTTTTTGGAAAAGAATGGTAAGTTTAAATCAGAAAGCCACCAATTAGATGAGTATTTTTCGCCGGCTCATAGAGACTTTGTTGCTGTCCGGCCGGTAAATGAATGGCTAAGATTAAGAAATTCAAACGGCAAATATTCTATAAACTATAAAAATTGGCATCGTGAAAAAGATGGTAAAAGTCATTATTGCGATGAATACGAAACAGAAATAGAAGATTTAACCCAATTTAAGAATATACTGAACATTCTTAATTTCAAATCACTTGTTAAGGTCGATAAAGTAAGAAAAATTTGGACATATAAAGATTACGAAATTGATGTTGATTTTGTAAAAGGACTGGGAGATTTTGTTGAAATTGAATATATTGGCAAAGATGAAAATGTTGAGCCAAAGAAAATTACAGAAGAAATGATAAAGTTTCTTAAAAACATAGGTTGCGGAAAGATAAAAAGGAACTACGTTGGTTATCCATTCCAATTACTCTTTCCAAATGAAGTAAAATTTGAGGAAGAATAAATAATCAACCCTAAACCATTAAACCGGAGTTGACACTATTTTTAAGTGAGATATAATAGAATTGTATGAAAAAATCCTTTCTAGCCAGAATTAAAAACCGCCCATTTCCCGTTGTGGTGGAAAAAGACGAAGATGGATTTTATATTGTTGAGTGCCCTCTTTTTAGGGGCTGTTATTCTCAAGGGAAAACCTTAGATGAAGCTTTGGAAAACATTAAAGAAGTTATTGAAATTTGTCTAGAAGAAAAAGAAAATCAAGAAATTCTCAAATCCTATAAACCAAAAGAGTTAAGTCTCCATAGTATTACTTTTTAATTTGTGCCTAAATTACCCCAAATCTCAGGAAAAGTCGCCGTTAAAGCTTTCAAGAAGATCGGCTACCAAGTCATTAGACAACGAGGTAGCCATATTCGTTTGCATCACGGCAATAAAAGGCCGTTAACTATTCCTGATCATAAAATATTAGGGAAAGGGCTTTTACGGAAATTATTAAGAGATTCAGAATTATCTATTGAAGAATTTATAAAATTACTCAAAAAATAATTTTATAAGGGGTAATAAATTGAGTCGCCCAAAGGGCGGTTTTTTGATAAAATAGGCGAAGAGAATAGAATTCTCTTCTTCACCTTCGCTTTCGCTAGGCGAAAGCTCGGTATATGAAAAAGGTATATTTTTGGCATAAATGTATAGAATGTGGTTCGGTTTTTCAACCAGATAGATTTTATTATACCTGTCCTAAATGTAACGGCTTACTTATGGTTGAACGAGATGAAGATTGGATAGATAAACATATTGGCCTAGGCAGACAGGCCCAGCTATTTTTTGATAACATTAGATTTGGCAAGGAGAGAAATAAATATCCTTATGGTAGCGGTGTCTTTATGTGGCTATCTTTAATTTTACCGGGTTTTCCTCCAAAACTCGCTATTTCTCTAAGAGAAGGTTTCACTGACCTTTTTGAAATACCAGATTGGCTAAAACAGAAAATTGGTCTGAAAAATCTCTTTATTAAAATGGAAGGTCAATTACCTTCAGAAAGTTTTAAAGATAGGGGAATGTCAGTGGCAATTTCCGAAGCCTTACGTTTACAGAAATTTTATCCTAAACTCAACATTCGCTATGTGGCCTGCGCCAGCACCGGCGATACTTCAGCCTCAGCGGCAATCTACGGCGGTTATGTAAGAGATAGATTGAGGTGTATTGTTTTTCTTCCCCATAAAAAAATTTCTCCCGGACAATTATTTCAAGCTATGGCTCACGGAGCTTTGGTTTTGAGTATAAAACACCCAAAAGGGTTTGATGGTTGCATGGATTTAATTCAAGAGTTTTGTGCGAGGCATCCAGAGATTGTTTTGGTAAATTCTAAAAATGCTTTCAGAATTGTTGGTCAAGAAACTATTGCCCTGGAAATTTGCCAAGACCTTCATTGGAAAACACCAAAATGGATTTCTATTCCCTGCGGCAATGGAGGAAATTTAACTGCTTTTTTAACCTCTCTTTTAAGAATGAAAGAAAGAAAAATGATAAAATCATTACCTAGGATTATTGTTGCTCAAACGAAAGGGGCTAATACTTTAGTTCGCTGGGGTAAAAGCAACTTTCGCGTTTACAAACCAGGCGTCTTTAAACCCACTATTGCTTCGGCAATGAATATTCAAGATCCAGTGAGTTTTCCCCGAATTAAGAAATTACATAAAAAATTTAGGATGGAATTTTTTGATGTTTCAGAAAAGGATATTCAAAGAACAAGAGCTTTATTTACGGCAGCTGGAGCCAATATCTGTCCTCAAACCGCCGTCGCCTTAGATGCTGTTTTACAGGCAAGAGAAAAAAAGATTATTAAAGAAAAAGATTTAGTGGTTACTATTGGCACTGCCAGTGGTGTTAAATTTTCTGAATCTGGAATAAAACATCATTTAGGGGGTAGTATTAGAGATTTTGCTAACCCTCCTAAAATTATTAATGGCACAATAAAAGAGATAGAAAAGGCGATAAAATTCTAACTAAAAAAATTAGAAGATATATGCCA
>CAYWOB010000078.1:0-3399 GCA_964459815.1 uncultured Candidatus Saccharibacteria bacterium | reverse complement strand
AGTCTTCACCGAAAACTGGCTTGATTTGCCAGACAGAATCTTGAGTTCTCCTTTTTCTAAGTTAGACAACCAAGATATTCGCGCCTTAGCTAAAGCCCTAAAAGACCGCTTCGGCTAACAATCAATTTTCCCTTTAATTCCCCACGTTCTCCTCTATCAAACCAGCTTTAAGAATAGTAAAATTAGGCAAATGGCCAGGACTGGAATCAGAGCCTCAGCAATCATTATTAAAGGCAATAAAATTCTTCTTATTCAATACTGGGTGTTCCCGGGTGGTGGAATTGAGGAAAGCGGGAATAAAGATTATCGGTGTTCCTGGGGCAATTATTTATCATGGCGCATTAGATCTTAGAACTGATTTGAGGAGTGCTTTTAGATATGGAATTGGGGGGGCAATCGCCGCCCACTTGAGCACTAAACTCGCTGATGTTCCCAGATCGTTTTTTAGTACCTTAAAAAGTCAGGGAATAATACCTGCCTTGTATATGATATTTAGAAATCGTTTTTATACGGTTGGATATTTTTACCAGAAAGCTAAATATTTATTGATTGGTAACTCCAAAGGCATGGCTGGCCAGGACAAAATTTTGACAATAGAGGGGCCATTCGGCCCTAATTTTTTAACCACCCGATGGCTTGCGGCAGAGAGGATATAATTGGAGATCTTAGTTAGTCCCCAATTTTAAAATGGGAATTTTTTCTTCATTCATAAAATTAAAGTAGGCGAGTAAACACCGAGGCGTTAAAGAGATTAGAGAATATAGACTGCCATTTGTTCTTTCCTCCGATAAGGCAGTACCAACAATTATTCTATCTAAAATTTGCCCCCTCGCTTTTTCTAAAATTAAGTTATTATTAACATTTTCGTCAAAGCCATACAGGCTTCTAATTACCTTTTGCCTCTGATCAGCAATATTTTCTATTTCCTTAAAATTAATACTGGCTATCTTTTCGTTTGAAATATTAATAATATTCTTTTTATAAAGCGTACTGTCTAATCCCACAGAAAGGAGAGTAATATCTTTTTGATTAGGAAAGTACTGGAAGATCAAGTTTTCATAGTATAGTTTCCCTGCGGAAATATTACATTTAACTCTTGCCTCGAACCGCTCTTTGTTCAAGTGGATTTTCTTGAGGATTTCTTTACATTTAGATTCTGTATCTCCATAGAACAATACTATTTTCAATTTACCATTCATTCTTAAAACTTCCTGTGTCAATTCCAGAACTGCCTTGGAATAAGCAACTGCCATTATGCCTGGGCCAAATCCGAGTTTTTCGTGACTATATGTAATCCATCCATCATTACTCAATTTGTACGAGTAGTCAGGACAACAGATTAGAGCAACAAAAACAGGCTTATTATTTTTGTTTGCCACGTCGACATCAGTTAAAAATTTCTTAAAGTCTCTATCCTTTTTAATAAGAGGAAGGAGTCGTAAACGTAAGCCACCGGTTAATTCTTCCAGTTTGCTAAAATCCATAATCCGTCTTCATTGCCTTGACTACTCTTTTCATCATTTGTGCTGCTTCCTTACTTGCTTTGTTAGTGCCATCTTTTAATACATTAATAGCATCATCATCACTTAAACAAAGCTTCCTTTCTTGAATTGGATGAAGGAATGACACAATTGCTTCTGCTAATGATTGTTTAAATTCCTCATAGCCTTTACCCTTGTACTCGTTTTCAAGTTGGTCAATTGGTTTTTTGGTAAGTAAGTGAAACAGATTAAGTAAGTTAGAAATTTCAGGCTTATTAATAGGATCATACCTGATTTCCCTTCCCATATCCGTTTTGGCTTTTAATATTTTTGCCCGAACGATATTTGGTTTGTCAGAAAGAAAAATAGCGTTGTTCCTGCTCTTGGACATTTTTTCTTGACCATCTAAGCCTTTCAAGCGAGGTGATCTTCCAAGTAAAGGCTCTGGAATTCTAAACACTTTACCATAAAGGGCATTAAATTTTCTGGCAATTTCTCTGGTAAGTTCTACATGGGGGAGCTGATCCTCGCCAACGGGAACTAGAGAAGGATTAAAAAGCAAGATATCAGCCGCTTGGGAGACGGGATACGAAAACATCCCCAAACTAAAAGTGTCTTCTATCTTCATACTTCTTATTTCATCTTTGACCGTGGGGTTTCTGGAAACACGGGCAACACTGACAAGCATTGAAAATATTAATGTCAATTCGGCCAACTCTGGGATTTTTGATTGGACAAAAAATGTGCATTTGCTGGGCTCAAGTCCTATGGAGAGATAATCCTTTGTTAATTCAAGAATGTTTTTTCCGATAGTTCCTGTTTCTAATCGATCTGTTAGAACCTGATAGTCGGCAATGATAATAAAGCATTCATACCCCTTGTCTTGCAGTCTTAGTCTATTTTCAAGAGTCCCAAAATAGTGACCCAAATGTAGGGGTCCAGTTGGTCTGTCGCCAGTTAATATTCTTTTACTTTTCATGCAGAATTTTCTCCGACAATCTCCAAACTCTAATAAATGATTTTACACTTATATGGGCACTAATAGCAAAAGCCTCAAGCAAACTATCTGGTATTTTACCCTCTTTTTTAATGCTTTCGCCTTTATATATCACCCAATAGGAATTATCAAACTGTTTCAATTTAATTAGATCATTGTATCCTAATTTTGCGCAGCCTACATAGAGGGCAGATAGCCTCTCTACCTTTTTATTGATTTGCCTGAAGTATAACTCTCTCGTGTTATTAATAAAACGACTACTGGTTCTTGTGGACTCTCCGTCGGGACTTTTTATTCTTAAAAGAAAATGCTTATTTCTTTTGCTAACTTCCAGGTTAATGTTTCCATATCCAGCAATATTCATTCTTAAGGCCTTTTCATTAATAATGATTGGCTTTACTGCTCCCATGGCAGGATCTAAAAAATATCTATCCACTAGAACAGCGGCATGATAAAGAGGATTTTTCGGCTCATCAAACGCCACTATGGTAGGAGCATAACCTACTTTTTTACAGCGATTGTACAAATAAAAAACTTGGTCTAGGCAATCTCCGCCTAATTTACTCCTAAATGGCTTGTATTTAGGATCGGCAAAGATCGTGGAATTAAATGGCACCTTTAGGTGCGTTTCGCAAAGAAGCCTGTCTAGTTTCATATATTTCCACCATATAGCTTTTTACTTCTCTTATTAAACCTAAGTTTTCTTTGTAAAGCTGAGAGTAGTGCTTCTTCATTAGCTTCGTAAACATTTTAAACAAGGCCATTAGACTGCCGTAGTCAAACAGCCCAGCTATGGTTTTAAGATGTTTTTCAAATTCATAAAGTTCTTTAAAGTGATACTTTTCAAGTTGTCTAGAAACATCGTAAAATAGAAAGTCTTTGGTTTCAGGCTCGAGAATTGTCCTTATAAATAGTATTATC
>CAYWOB010000077.1:0-3420 GCA_964459815.1 uncultured Candidatus Saccharibacteria bacterium | reverse complement strand
GCCAGTGAATTATGTGCTGCTATTATTGATTCGGACGATCCTTTAGGAAGCTGGGAAAAAATTGAAGCTATTTTTGTAAAGAATAATTTACCGCTAGTAGGGAAAATTTATAAGATATTTCAGGTTTTACATTCTTCGACAAAAATGGAACAGGTGTTAGCTGCTTCACCCACACTTAGTCCGTACCTACAGAAAGCAAGCCCCAAGCGGCGGGAATATACAATTTTCAGTGATTTACTTAGAGTTCATATTGAATCTGGAAATAGAAACCTTCGACAATACTTGGAAGTGCTTAAAGAAGGAGAAGAAATTCTTGACAAATTGGCACATCTTGAAGAAGGTGAAAAGTTAACGCCTAAAGAGCATAAACGCGCCCAGTCATTTGTGGCAAAATTGAGTACGGTTTTTGCTGAAGCTCAAGTTGGGTTTGTTTCTTCGCAGGTTGGAATTCCATGTAATGCCACAATCGATCAAATAAAGGATGTCTTTACTAATTTACGTCGGAGTTTATCGGTCCAGGATGAACAATCTGTTTCGGATCGTGTTGTTGAAATGTTTGCCAGTAGACTGGGATATAAAAATATTGGAGAGGTTTTATTGGCAATGAGAAATAAAAAGCAAAATGCGCACAAACGTGGTTTAGCTTACGCCAGTGAGGCGGCAGGCGGACAAATTTCACTTTTAAATGGTGACATTTTAAAAGGAATCGACCAACAACACATTGCTTCAATTCTACAAAACGGATCTGTTGCAAAAGAATATTTAGGTGCAAGTTCTGACCAAGATTGTACACCCTATGACACGGATGTTGCCATTGTGGATTCTGTGGCGGAGAAATCTTTTTCTGAAGTCGTCTCAACCTCAATTGCTAATGGTTACGGAAATATTCTTTTTGTGGTAAGGGATAGAGGTCAATTTGTCAGAACATCTGCAGAAATACAGGGGCAAATCGACCCTGGAAAATTGGAATTATTTAAAACTGGTGTTTTGGGAGATAAACATTATGGTGTCCGTACAGGTTTTCCAACTACGGAGATTGATTTTATTATTTGTAAATCATCAGCAAAAATGCCAGAGCAGCTAGCCATAGAAATTGTTCAAAATGGATATTACATTCCCGTTGTTGATCAAGAAGGAAAAATTATTTTTAGACCAGAAGATTATGAGTCACTGCGCGTTTTCTATACAGGTCTTGAAAGGTTTGATGGAGAACCATTAACTTATTTCGAGACAAAGAAGACTGAACATCAATACTCAGATGTAGAAAGAGTTAAAGCACAATTGAATGAAACAAGAGAAAAAGTGGAACAAATAACACAAAGTTTACAAGAAATTATCGTGACAGTGCTGCAAGAGCAAGGAGTACATTTAAAAGATAGTTTTGATACGAGTATTTTGGGCGCGGAATTACTTGATACTGGCTCGACTGGTCGGCACACCAATCTTCCAAGTTCATTTGATTTTGATTTGGCGCTTAAGCTTGATTTGGCTGATGAAGGTAAATTTGATAAAATTGTTGCAGCATTAAAAGAAAGATGGCATCCTGATAAAGATAATTCGCATGGTGGCAATGCCGGAGGTGATTTGTATCAACTTCGTTTTGAAGGAGCACATGTCGGTGATGTATCCATAGATATAGATATTGCATTTGTAAGGAAGTCAGAATTAGTTGTTTACGGTTCACATGATGCAGTCAAGGAGAAACTTGATTGGATCCGTCAGCATCATGGTGATGACGCATGGAAAGATATGGTGGCTAATATTGTTGTTGCTAAAGAGGTCTTAAAAAAAGCAGAGGCTTACAAAAAGCTTGAACACGGTGGCATGGGTGGTATTGGAGTAGAGAATTGGATTTTGGCTTACGGAGGTAATTTTGAGCGGGCCGCTCAAGCTTTTTGGCAAGCGGCGCATAATGAATCTGGTGAATTACGTTCTCTTTATAATTTTCAAGATCATTATCAAATTATCGATCCTGGTGTTAACGTAAAGTTTCAGGCGCACGACAATTTCGTTAGAGTATTAAAAGAACAAGGGTATCAAAACATGCTTAAAGTTATTGGTGAATATTTTGGATGGAAATAATTTTTTATCTAAAATATTACCTTCATTTGCTTGGATTAAAATCGGCGCGCGTCAATGTATGGCATGAAAAAACCACCCCTTGCCAAAAAGCCTTCAATTTCGTAAAAACAATTCGGCCAGGTGTCGGAAAAAATAATTAAAAAAATAATAAAATAATACCTTTAAAATAGATACTTAATAAAAAATAATACCAAATAATTATAACTTAATTAATAAGAAAATATATATCTTGTCATTCAGTGGATTTTCTGGTGAAATGTATAGTAGTCAAGGTTTTTTAAAATTAAATTTGGCTAAGTTAAGAGGTTTTTTACCTTTCAACTAGATGAACCCTGATTCAACTAGTCATTCATACAGTTGTTCACCTAGTTTGGGGGTGTTTTAGGGGGTACTTTGGGGGCCATTTTGGTTAGTAATTCTCCCTAAAAAACGTCCGAACTTTTTCATAAATCCCGCTCCAAAAAACATTACTACAAGGTAATGTTTTTTGCTTTAATTGACTTTTGCTCTTGAAGGAGTATAATCAAAATAGTCTTATTTATCATAAAATTAAAAAATATGAGAGACAAAAATTTAGGCAATCGTCCGATGTTTAAAGCTATCTGTGCTGAATGTGGCAATGTTTGCGAAATGCCATTTGAGCCAACTGGCGAGCGGCCGATTTATTGCAATACTTGTTTTAAAAATAAAAGAGGTGATTCACATCAGAGGGAAGAAAGAAGAAAGCAAGGTTTTGAGGCTGTTTGTGACAAATGCGGCAATAAATGCGAGGTTCCTTTTAGGCCAACTAGCGGCAAGCCGGTTTTTTGCAAGAATTGCTTTAAAAAAGGAGATAGTCCCAGTCATCAAGGCGGCGGGGAAATGAAAGCCCAAATGGCGTCTATAAATAGTAAGTTAGAGAGGATCTTGAAAATTTTATCTCAGGCTGTTATTGAGCCAAAAGTTGAAAAAAAAGAAGGAAAAGAAGCTAGTGTTGCCACGCCGAAAAAGGCAGCTAAGAAAAAAACAGCCAAAAAGAAAAAATAAGACATACCCCCGATATTTCGGGGGTTTTTCTTTGGCTTGACAGGGCAGGATAAATGGCTTATACTTAAATTCAACAAGTTAAAATTATCGCGGGATAGAGCAATTGGCAGCTCGTCGGGCCCATAACCCGAAGGTTCCCGGTTCGAGTCCGGGTCCCGCAAAATCTTAAACGTCTCTCTAATAGAGGCGTTTTTGAAAAAATAGATTGCTTGCCAGAATAAATTTTTTTTGTTAGATTTCATAATATGGTGGGGTGGCCGAGTGGTTGAAGGCGACGGTCTCGAAAACCGTTATGCCCGCAAGGGTATCGTG
>CAYWOB010000076.1:0-3420 GCA_964459815.1 uncultured Candidatus Saccharibacteria bacterium | reverse complement strand
CCTTGCCTCATAAAAGAATTTATTATTAGATACACATTGCTTTTATTTTAACCTTTTTTATAAAACTGTCAAGTATTTTCGTTCTGGCTTAGATAAAGGTAAAAACAAAAAGCTGGGGATAACTATAGTAAATTTGTCCACAGCTTTTTATATTAATTTTTTCCTAAATAAATCCTGTACGACTTGCGGGTTAGCTTTACCGCCTGTTTTGCGCATTACTTGCCCCACAAGAAACATCAAGGTTTTCTCATTGCCGCTCTTAAAATCCTCCACGGGTTTAGGATTCTCCTTAATAACTTCATTAATAATAACATCCAATTCCTCTGTGTTGCTCACCTGCCCCAGGTTTTTTTCAGTAATCACCTGAGAAGGATCTGCTCCCCTTTCAAACATTTCTTTTAAAACAATCTGGGCTACGGAAGAATTAATCTCCCCACGTGATACAATATTTATGAATTCGGCAAAATTTTCAGGCGTAATTTTTAAATGACTAACGCCGATTTTGTTTAGCCTTAATAATTTTTGTAATTCTGTAACTACCCAGTTTGCCGCAAGTTTATATACTTTCTGATTTGAGTTTTCTGCGGCCGCTTCAGAAACCACCTGTTCATAATAATCACCCAAAGCCTTATTATTTACCAAAGCACTAATATCTTCAGGCCCCAATCCATATTCCTCCTTAAGTCTCTTTTCTCTTTCAAACGGAAGTTCTGGCATCTTTGCCTGCATTGCCTCTCTAATCTTTTTCAGTCTTAAAGGCGGCAAGTCGGGTTCTGCAAAGTAACGATAGTCGTGCGCTTCTTCTTTTACCCGCTGTTCCCGCGTAATTCCTTTGCGATCATCCCACCCTCGCGTAACTTTACCTTTTTGCTTTTTAAGAACGGCAAACTCATCTATCTGCCTTTCTATTTCATAAGCCAATGCCCTCTCCACCATTTTAAAGGAATTGAGATTTTTAATTTCCACAATGGGCGTTTTGGAATTTCCCAGCTTAATATTAACATTGGCATCACATCTCAACTCCCCTTTTTCCATGTCGGCATTAGAAACTCCCAAATAACGCATAATGAGGCGCAACTCCCGCAAAAAACTACCCGCTTCTTCAGGGGAAATAATGTCTGGTTCGGTTACAATTTCCATTAAAGGCGTGCCCCCACGGTTATAATCAACTAAACTGTAGCTTTTATCTTCAGCATGTAAATTTTTTGCTGCATCCTCTTCAAGATGCACTCTCTTAATTCTAATCTTATGATTATTGATTTCTAAAGAACCATTCACTGCGATTGGCATATCGTATTGGGAAATCTGATAACCTTTGGGTAAATCGGGATAAAAATAATTTTTGCGATCAAATTTAGTTTCTTTAGGTATTACACAATTTAAAGCAAGACCCGTGAGCACTGTCCATTCCACGGCTTTTTTATTAATTGCGGGTAAAACCCCTGGGTGCCCTAAACAAATTGGGCAAATATTCTCATTAGCTTGCTTATTTTCAATATCATTATCGCACGTGCAGAACATCTTACTCTTGGTTTTAAGTTGGATGTGGATTTCTAAACCGATAATAGGATGATGGTTGGACATAAGATTTTCTCCCCTGATAAGCCTGCCGGCCGGCCGGCCTAACGATAGGCAGGTAGGCAGAGAGAGATATAAAAAGGGTTTTTCAGAATCCAATATTTTATAACCCCCTTTAATTTCCCCCTTATCAGGGGGAAAATAATTTTATGAGTTCTGTTTCTATTTTAGCAAAAAACAAGATGAAAGGCAAAAACAAAAAACTGCTCAAATTTACTGACCAGCTAAATATGGAGATGCTAAATTTTCAAAGAGATTGTATAGAATCTGTAACCCCTCTCTTATCTCCCCTTATCAGGGGAGAGGTTTTCTTTTCAAGATCACGAAAGAATAAGGATAAGGATTTGTGGAGTCTGCTTTATGGTCTTCCCTCTTTATTTCTTGCCATTCTTCTTTATTAAAATGCGGGAAAAAAGTATCACCGGGAAATTCGTGGTGCACAAAAGTTAAATAAAGTTTATTTGCCCGCGCTAAGAATTGTTCATAAACCGAAGCCCCGCCACAAATCATTACTTCTTCCCTGCCTTCTGCTGCCTTTAAGGCCTCCTCAAGCGAAGAGACAACGATGCAACCCGGCGCTTGAAATCCTGGCTCACGATTTAAAATGATATTTTTGCGACCGGGTAAAGGTTTACCAATAGAAAGATAGGTTTTCGCGCCCATAATCACTGGTTTTCCTAAAGTTATTTTTTTAAAATAGATAAAATCCGCTGGCAAGTGCCAGGGGATTTTGTTTTGATAACCGATTACATTATTATCAGAGATTGCGGCAATGATAGAGATAAGCATAAAAAATGACTAATTGTCTAATTTCTAAACCTAAAAAAATGACCAATGACTAATGCCCAAATGACTAAACTTATTGTTTTGATCATTTTAGACATTTTTGATTTAGACATTAGACATTACTTAAAAATTAGGTCAATTAGGAATTAGAAATTTCTTAGACTGCCATCGGAGCAGAAATGACGGGATGATATTTATAATTGACTAACTTAATATCCTCCATTTTAAAATCATCAATATCGCGAATTTTAGGATTCAGCCAAAGACGAGGCAATTTGTATGGCTTCCTTTTGAGCTGCTCCCTGACCTGTTTAAAATGATTGAGATAAATATGGGCATCACCTAAGGTGTGAACAAATTCCCAAGGTTTTAGGTTCACAATGCGCGCCACCATATGCAAAAATAAAGAATAGGAAGCGATATTGAAAGGCACGCCTAGGAACATATCGCAGCTACGTTGATACATATGCAAAGAAAGTTTGCCCTGAACAGAAAAAAATTGAAAAATCATATGGCAAGGTGGGAGAGCCATCATTTCTAACTCTGCAGGATTCCAAGCCGTAACGACTAAACGACGGTCGTGGGGATTCTCTTTAAGGATTTTAATAACACGGCTAATTTGATCAATGGGGTTTTTTTGGTAGGGTGAACGCCATTTGCGCCATTGTACACCATAAACCCTGCCTAAATCGCCTGGAAATCTTGCCTTGGGTTTCCAATAGGAGCTTTGTGCATTAGCATCCCAAATATGACAGCCTAATTTTTGCAGGTCTTGAACCCTGGAGCTGCCACTTAAAAACCAGAGAAGTTCTGCTTTCACTGACTCAAGGGCTAGTTTTTTGGTAGTCATTGCTGGAAAGCCACTAGTTAAATCAAAACGCATCTGGAGCCCAAAAACCGCACGCGAGCCAACACCAGTGCGATCTGGCCGGTCGACGCCCTTGCGCATTACATATCTTAAGGCTTTAAGATATTGTTGCATAAATAGAACATAACCCCTCTTTATCTCCCCTTGTCAGGGGAGAAGTGTTCTCCCTCCCTGATAAGGGAGGGGTG
>CAYWOB010000075.1:0-3422 GCA_964459815.1 uncultured Candidatus Saccharibacteria bacterium | reverse complement strand
GGATACAGGGCATAGGATGAATTTTTAATTTACAATTTTTAATACCGTTAATCATATTTCGTGGCCAATACGCAGCAGTGCCTAACTCAATTTCTAATTAGTACCTTCAATCCTGCTTTTGCTTTTCGCAAGAATTCGCCGGGTGTTTTAATCTTCCAGATTTGTTGCCAAAGGTATTGAGGTCTTCTGTAAAATTTTCTGTAGGCTATGGCAAGATAGTTGATTAGTTCATCTCTAGTAAAATTTTCTTCCCACACAGGTGGTTCAAAATTGAGATGGGGATGGAGGCTGAATTCGCGCCAATAATCATTAAACATACCTTTTTTTATACCTTGGAAATAGAGAGCTGTATTAGGGTAAGGCGTAGTAATAGCATAATGGGCATAATCAATGGGTAGTTCTATGGAGAGATTAATTGTATCCATAATTTCCTCTTCTCTTTCGCCGGGTAGTCCAAACATAAAATCACATAAAATTTCAAAGTTGTATTTATGCGTTATTTTGATAACTTTTTTAGTTTGTTCGGCAGTGATCAGCTTGTTAATTTTTTTGAGGACTTTATCATTTCCTGATTCCACACCATATTGAATACGAACACAGCCGGCTTGTTTTAATTTTTTAAGCATTTCCTCATCAATAAGGTTTACTCTGCTTCTGATATCAAAGATAATATTTAGTTTTCTTTTGATAAGTTCATCACAAAAGTCTAAAACCCGTTGGCGGTTGATTGTGAAAGTAGAATCAAAGATAAAGAAGGTATCAATGCCAAAATTATTTTTGCATTCCAAGATTTCATCTACGATTCTTCGCGCGGAAAGGGCGCGGAATTTTTTTCTCCCTTCATCGCAGAAGGTGCAGGAATAAGGACAGCCTCTACTCGTGATTAAAGTAGTGAAAACTGAATTTTTCGCAAGTAAAAAACGGTATTTTTTGTAAGGAGTGAGTTCACGCGCTGGGAAAGGTAATTGGTCTAGATTTTCAATTAAACGGGGGGGATTATTAATAATGCCATTTTTTGTTTTAAAGGTAAGGCCAGCCAGATTTTGGAGATTTTCAGGACGGTTAAGATTTTTGACGAGTTCTAAAAAGGTTATTTCACCCTCCCCTTGAATCAAATAGTCAATAAATTTAAAACGGATAGTTTCAGTGGGATAAATGTCACAATGTCGTCCGCCAACAACCGTAATAATCTGGGGATTGATTTTTTTCACCAATTGAACAATCTTTAAGGAATCAATCAAAGTAAAAGTTAGAATTTGAGTGGAGACTATATCGGGATTTTCTTTGGCGATCAAATTTGCAATGTCTGAATAATCCATATTCTCAAGAACTGTATCAATAACTTTAAGTTGAAGATTTTTGGGTCCATATTTTTTCAGATAGGCAGCAATATAAAGAAGGCCTATGGGAGGATAGGTTCCCCTTTCTTCCTCAACAAAAGAAGGGACATTGGCAGAAATTAAATATTTAAGAGGCGGATTGATAAGGAGAACTTTCATAAAGAAGGGGTTAGTATTTTCAAAATAAGTCAGGTAAGAGAATAGAGAGTTCTCAATCTGTCCGAGGTTAATCTTTAAATTTGTATTTTATTAAAGTCCAAATCGCTTCTAGACCATCGCGCCAATTTATTTTTTTACCTTCTTTTTTACTGCGAGGTGAATAAGAAATAGGTAGTTCTATTATTGGAATTTTTCGACGTGCTATTTTAGCTGTCACTTCGGGACAGAATTCAAAACGTTTACATTGAAGATTAAGCGACTTGATAAGTTTAGTGCTAATCATTTTGTAACAGGTTGCTTCATCAGTGATCTTAATACCATACAGCCAGCGGGTTAAGTAAGTAACAAGTATCCCTCCAATATAATAAGAAATGCCCGAAAATTGAGTATTTTGAGGATTTAAGCGCCGCGAACCATATACAACTTGTGTTTTGCCATCTTGAATAGGTTTAATCAAATATTTAAGATCTTGAGGATTATATTCTAAGTCCGCATCTTGAATAACCACTACATCACCCGTTATTTTCTTTAAAGCAGTCCGAATCGCTCTCCCCTTTCCAGCGTTTTTGTTATGAAAAAGGACCATTGTATCTCTTTCTTTTAGATACTTTTTAAGAATTTCTCTGGTGCCATCTGTGGAGCAATCGTCCACAATGATCAATTCTTTTGTGAGGGGTAATGCTTTGACCTTGGCAATAATTTTTTCAATGGTATCCTTTTCATTATAAACTGGCATTATGATGCTCAATTTCATTTTTTGTTTTGGAGGTTAAACCGATAAAATTAGATTTGAGGATAAGGAGTAGATAGGAAAGCATTGCACCTGTAAAAAGGCCACTCATTGTTTCAAGGGCTAAATCATAATTATCTTTAGTCCAGGAACGTTTCCATTTGATAAACTGCTCCATCAAATTATTTTGTGAAAACACATTGATCGATGATGTTTTTTGGCCGCCCCAAAAGACAAACATCCCCACTATTGTTAAGGTAACAACCACCCAGATAATTATTTTTTTGTAGTCATTGACTGCCTCAATAAGGAGTAAAGGATAAAACCAAATCAGAAATTGGGGGGCATAAGGAGAGAAGACAAAAAGGGTGGCTAAAATTACAAGTGACTGTCCACAAAATTTTTCCACAGCATTTCTGAATTTCCAGGTGTAATTGAAAAGAAGTGTGAAGGCGAAGAAGATAAAAAGGGTAACTGGTTTTGGGGCAAACCAATAAATTTCTGGCCGCCAGCCAAAGATCCAGTCTTGCTCTCCTATTCCCTTTTGGCCACTTAAAACTTCTAAATAGGTGTGGGGCATTGTTGTTAGGTAAGGCAGTGAAACAAGGATCATTGGTAATAATACTATTATTAGTATACCAAAGGCTTTGAGCCAGCTTTTTTGGGTAACTTGAAAAAAGAGAATGGGTGCGAGGAGAACTGGCCACATATTTGCGGCGACGCCAATACCCAAAGAAAGTGCAGCCCACCTATATTTTTTAAGAAGAAAAAAGTAAGTGGCGCCAACGACGAAAAGCGCTGAAATAACATCAAATTTACCCCACATTGTATTGATAATTAAGGGAACTGGACTAAAGAGCCACAAAGATAAGGCAATGAGGCCTCTTTTTGGTTGTTTTAATTCAAGGAAAATGAGATAGATAAGGACGCCGATCGTTAGTTCTGCCAAGAAGGGAGGAATTTTAAAAATAGTAACTAAAGATAGATAATCAAAAGAGTCTGTTCTTAAGGCAGGGCTGAAGGTTTCCTGCGAGAAAAAATGGCGCCAGAGGGAAAAGCAGGCTTTGATAATCCAAGGGTACGGCGGAGGCCAGGCAATTTGATGTTGAATCTCGTAAATTCCTTTATGTTGGTCCACCATTTCATTTCCCATATAATACATATCATGTGTGTCGACCCCCATCGTAGAAGAC
>CAYWOB010000074.1:0-3481 GCA_964459815.1 uncultured Candidatus Saccharibacteria bacterium | reverse complement strand
CTTTTGGCTATTTCCACCTTATTAGACAAAAGCGCGCCTTACAAAAATGTTATTTGTCTTGGCCACATTAGAGATAAAGAAGGCAAAAAAATGAGTAAATCTAAAGGTAACGTGGTTGATCCTTGGTTTATTGCCGATCAATATGGTGTTGATGCTTTACGCATGCATTTATTCTCTATCAATCAACCCGGTGATTCTAAGAATTTTGATGAAAAAGATGTGGAAGAAATTTTGCGCAAGGTGATTATGCTTTTTGGCAATGTGGTCAATTTTTATGAGATGTATAAGAAAGAAGGCGAGATGGAGAGAATAGAAGCAAGAAATATTTTGGATAAATGGATTTTGGCCAAATTAAATTTACTCATTAAAGAAGTCACAAAGGATTTAGAAACTTATCATGTTTTTGAGGCTTCAAGAAAATTGATAGATTTTATTAACGAACTTTCTACCTGGTATGTTCGCCGCAGTCGTGAAAGGTTAAAAGTGGAGGGTGAAGACAAAAATCAGTGCACCGTCACTTTGAGTTTTGTGATTGATAATTTGAATAAGCTTCTAGCCCCTTTCATACCTTTTACTGCCGAAAGAATTTATAGAAAAATTAATCAGCAAATTGAATCTGTTCACTTAGAAGATTGGCCAAAGGTTGAGGAGAAATTGATTGATTGGGAAATTATCAAAAAAATGGATACAGCGAAAAAAATAGTTGAATTAGGTCTTTCAATCAGGGCGGAAAAAGGAATTAAAGTGCGTCAGCCTTTATCCGAGTTAATACTTAAGAAGTATACCTTAAGGGAGGATTTATCTAAAATTGTAGCGGAAGAATTAAATATTAAAAATATTAAAACTGGAGAAGAGGTAGAAGAAAAAGAAGGCTGGATAATTAAAACTGACGGCATTTTTACCATAGGCTTAAATACAAAAATTGACGAAAATTTGCGCCGCGAGGGACTGCTCCGAGAATTAGTTCGCACTCTTAATCAGTTGCGTAAAGAAAAAGGCTTGACTATCAAAGATAAAATTTCTATAACTTATGATACTGAGGACGAAGATTTAAAGGAGATTTTCATTCAATTTGCCGATCAATTAAGGGCGCAGGTTTTGGCATCCGGCTTTAAAGAGTCTATAATCAAAGAAGGAGCTAAGGAGATGCAAATTGAAGATAAAAAAATAAAGGTAAAATTTGATTATCATTTTGCTTGATTTTTCATTTTTATGACCATTCAACAAATTTATGATTTCGCCTTAAAAATGGGCTTGAAGGCTGACCCCAGGGGCTTTAAAGGGATTAAAAGGTATTTGGCCAAAATCAAAAGGCAATTTGAATCTTTGTCAGCCGAGGAAAAAAATTTTTTTGACCAAAATAAACTTTTTGATCCTTACGCCGATTCCAGTATTCACTTAGTTGACAACCCTAAAACAGAAGTCAGATCAATTTTGGCTGGCATTGATGTGGGAGTGGGAGAGATAATGCTGGCGGTTGAGTTGCAAAAACGCGGCGAAAAGATTGATTTAATCTTAGGACACCATCCCATTGGCAAATCTTTAGCTGAATTGCATGAAGTGATGGATTTGCATATAGAAGGGCTGATTGAGTTGGGTGTCCCCGCCCATGTGGCTGAAAGCTTGGTTTCTGAACGCATGGCCGAAGTGGGCAGGCGAGTCCACCCGGAAAATCATTATCGGGAGATTGATACAGCCCGGCTTTTAAAGATAAATTTAATGAATATTCACACTCTCACGGATAATTTGGTTTATAAATTTGTGGCTGACTTTTTAAAGAAAAAAAGGCCGGAAACGGTTGGCGAAACAGTCAAGTGTTTATTGGAGATTCCTGAATTTTCTGAGGCCAAACGTCAAGGTGCTGGCCCAAAAATAATTTTTGGCGGCCCGGAAAATCGTCTGGGTAAATTCATGTTGGGCATGACTGGCGGCACTAGTCCGGCTGAAAAAGTTTATCAGGAAGTATCCAAAGCCGGCATCAGCACCATTATTGATATGCATATGAACGACAAGGGATTTGTGGAAGCTAAGGGAGCCTTCCTAAATATAATTATCGCCGGTCATATTGCTTCTGATTCTTTAGGCATGAATTTATTTTTGGATGAATTAGAAAAGAAAGGAATCAAAATAATTCCTTGCTCTGGCTTGATTAGGGTAAACAGGGTTAAAAGTAGAAAATAAAATTATGAGGGCAGGATATTTAGAACAAACAACTCCAATTCCAGATGATGCTGCAACTTGGGAGCAGAGGAAAACATTAGGAGTTGCAGTTGATCCAGAAATGCGAGGGGTTAAAGCAGAGAGTCCATCTGAAGAAGGGGAGAAAGAAAGGAGAATTCCGATTTCTGCAGAAAGAGCGTCATCCGGAGAATCTTCAGATAAATTAAGTCAGCAACTGCGCATTTTGGAAAGAAATATCCGAGAGGAAGAAGGGGCAATTGAATTTAACAGGCAACAATTAGAAAATTTACAAAAGAGTATATCTTCTACTAATTCGGATGCTTTAGATGTTAAAATTAGACAATATGAAGGTGATATTGTTTTAAGGATGCATCGCAAGAGAGGTTATGAAAGGCAAACGACAGAATTAAGAAGACAAATAGTCAATTTAGAAAAACAGCCGCAAGCCGCTGCCGCTTAATTTTTTATGATTTCTTATCTTGAAGGAAAAATTGTAGCTAAAGAAAAAAATTCTTTAATTTTAGCTGTGAATGGGATAGGATATGAGGTGAGAGTAACCCCGGGTTTATTTTTACAATCTAAAATTGGAGAACAAATAAAAATATTTACTTATTTTCATATTCGCGAAGACGCGCAGGAACTATATGGGGTAACTAATTTTGAAGAATTGAATTTTTTTAAGCAGTTGGTTTCCATAAATGGGATTGGCCCCAAAAGCGTTCTAAACATTTTAGCTTTAGGTTCTATCGCAGAAATCAAGAAGGCTATCTCCAGTTCAGACGTTACCTTTTTAACCAAGGTATCAGGTATAGGTAGAAAGATTGCCGATAGAATAATAGTAGAATTGAAAGATAAATTGGAAAAGGTGGAAATCAAAAGCGGAGAAGATTCCAGTAATTTAGGTGATGTGATTGATGCCTTAACTGGCTTGGGTTATTCTTTAAATGAAGCACGAGTGGCAATTAAACAGGTGAAAGAAATAAAAAATACTTCCATTGCTTTAAAGGAGGCTCTAAAGATTTTGAATAAAAGAGATGGATTTTAGGCTTATCGCCGATAAGACAAAATGGAATGAATTTATGGCTAGCCAGAGGCATAGCCAGTTTTTGCAGTCTTGGGAATGGGGGGAATTTCAGAAAGCTTTTGGCCGCCGTCTTTGGCGCGTAGGAATATTTGAAAATGGGGATCAGGTTGGCGCCGCTCAAATAATAGAACATTATTTAGGGTTGGGTCTTGGTTAATTGTATTGCCCGAGAGGCCCGGTGTTTGAAGAAAGAATCATGAATCAAGAATTGAGAAT
>CAYWOB010000073.1:0-3482 GCA_964459815.1 uncultured Candidatus Saccharibacteria bacterium | reverse complement strand
TCTCATTTTTTTCGGGAGCGGAAGGTGATTATTTTATAGAACCAAAATCCTGCTTTAGTGCCAAGAGCCATTTTAATACCGGTTTTGAACAAAGATTGATTGCGAGACAAAGCAAAAGCCAGATCGCCTAAAATTTTGCCAAAACGGAAGCGCAGGATTGTTTTTTCATACAAGGCAAATCCTTTTTTAAGAGCAGCAATTCTTTCGGCGGCGGGGAATTTTTTAGTTTCAAAAGCAGGCTTTAAATCACGACTACCGATATTTTCTAATATGTAGGAAGGAGAATAGAGCCATTTGGCATTTTGTTCAATCCATTGATAGAGGGTAGTTCCCGGATAAGGAATTAGATTATAGAAGTTGACAAAGTTTGTGGGGAGGCTAGCAGCAAACTCAATAGTCTCCAGCGCGGTTTCCCAAGTTTCTCCGGGATGACCGATGATAAAATTCACTGAATTTTTAATCTGCACCTCATTGGTCCATTGCACTGCCCTTTTGATTTGGGAGAGGTTAATATTTTTACCAATTCTATTTAGAATCTCTTGATTACCAGATTCTGCTCCATAAGAGATGGTAATACATCCAGACATCTTCATTTTTTTGAGTAATCTTTTGGATATTCTATCTACTCGGATACCATTATATAATTGATAAGTAATTTTTAGTTCATTCTGAATAATTAAATCACAAATTTTTTCCGCTCGTTTCAAATCTAAACTGAAACAATCATCGTTAATCTCAAAATTTTTAAATCCTTGCTTATACCAATGCTTTATCTCTTGAAGTACATTTTCTGGGCTGCGGGCGCGAAATCCTCTTCCCATAGATAGCTGAACAGAACAATAATTGCATTGATAAGGGCAGCCTCGAGAAGTGATAATTGGAATTGTTTTAGTAGTATAATAGGGATATTTTTCAAACTTGAATTCAGAATAATCTGGGAAAGGAAGATTATCAAGATTTTGAATAAAAGGGCTATTGGGATTTTCTTGCACCTGACCATTTTTATTTCGCCAAATAAGATTAGGTATAAGCCTAAAATTTGGTTTAGTTTTCTGTAGTTCCTTTAAGAAGATTACAAAATTCGTCTCCGCTTCCCCCTTTATTGCAAAGTCAGCAGCTGTTTTTTTCAAAATCTCGGCTTTGACTGCAGACACATGAGCACCGCCTAAGATAATGGGAGTATTGGTTTGCTGTTTGACTTTGGTAATTAAGTCTAGCGCATAGTGATAGCAATAGCTAAAGGTAGTAATACCAATGATGTCGGGTTTATAATCTTGCAGGAGTTGCAATAGCTTTCGATCGTTATTTTCAATAGCTTGATCAAAAATTTTTACCTGATGCTGATTCTGTTTCAAGACAGCAGATAAATAAGCAATGCCAATATGAGGATGGCCTGGCACTGCGCATTCGTCACCAAAAAGCGACTTAACCCAAGGAATGATGAATAAAACTTTCATATGGATTTTAAGTAGTAGATGGCAGTTTTTTTGTTTTAGGGATTAGTCGCAAGCCATCGTATAGTCCTTTGAAATATGTTGAAATAAGGTGGGATTTGCCGTATTTTAGAAAGGTATAGCAATAGTAAAGAAGAAATAGATTATTAAATAACATAATGAAGATTAAAAACTGGAGATGCGAAGCAAACTTTCTCATAAAGATAATGCGATTTCTAGCAAAATAATAAATTCTGTAATCATTACTTCTGACCATAATATTCTCTTTAAGATTTTTAGGTACCGCAATATCGTGATAAACAATCGCGGTGGGGCAGAACAGTGATTTGTAGCCAGCTAATTTTGCCCGCCTAGGCCAATCCGCTTCCCCATAACTCATCACATAAATTTCATCTAGAGAGCCGATTTTCTGGATAGCTTTTTTTCTGGCTAGCCAAACGTTAGGTGTATGGTCGGTCTCTTGTATCTTATTGTGTTGACCGTGATCTAATTCATTGATTCCGATGTATTTAGTGTGACTAGTGATTAAACTAATTTTGACTCCCGCAAACCAAATCCTCTTAGGGTCTTGGTAATAATATGTTTTAGGGCTAACGAAGGCAATTTTTGGATTTTGCTTTGCGAGCCAGACTAGTTCGCAGAGAAAATTTTTTTCAAAGACATTATCGCTATCAATAAAACAAATGTAATGACCTCGCGCATATTTTAAGCCTGCATTTCTACCTCCCACTGCACCTCGATTTTTGGTAAGTTTCACTAGTTTAACTTGGGGGAATCTGGTTTGAATCATTTGCACGGTTTGGTCTTCGGAAGCATTATCTACCACAATAATTTCCAAGGGGGTATAGTTAATTTTAAGCAGAGAGATAAGACATCTTTTGAGCTTTGCGGCTCGATTATAAGTAGGAATAATAATGGAAACTAACTTATTCATAGGTGATGCCGAGGCCTTAAATTTTAGTTTGGACCCCCAGAAAAGAATTTATTATACCATAAAAGATAAAGGTAGATACTCCAGATTTTAATAGCTTGATCTTTCCCTCTTTGATGTTCTTGAATTAAATAGCGGATATATTTAGTGTTAATTCCGGGAGGAAGATCGGCTGGAATCAGATTTAGTATTTCGGTAGTGAGATTTTTAATCCAAAGGGCAAGGGGCATGCCAAAACCTTGTTTGAAGCGATTTGTGATTTCTCTGGGTAAATACTTAGCGGCAATTTTTTTCAAAATATATTTGGTGGTTTGGCCATGCACTTTTAGATGATGCGGGAGAGAGGCGGCAAATTTTACTACTTCACGATCCAAAAAAGGTGAACGGACTTCTAGAGAGGTAGCCATACTCATCCGGTCTACTTTATAGAGATACATCTCGGGTAAGATTAACTTTGTATCTAGATACATCATTTGATCTACACAATTTTGACCAGAGAACTGTTTCAGAAAATAATTTGCATCCTCAAAAAACCATTCTTCTTTTATTTCAGTATGAGGAATAAGATTTCGGCTGATTTCTTCGGGAGTAAAAGGGCCGGCCCAAAATTGATTGCGGTAGGGTGCGGCATATTGTGCGCTCTGGATAAATTTCTGTAGTTTATAATTAAAAAATCTATGCTCTGGTTTTAATGGAAGATATTGGATGATGTGTGGAGCCAAATTTTTTTTAATCCACTTCGGCAGATAATCATAGAATTTAAGGTAATGTTGGACAAAATACTTAGGATAGCCACCAAAGATTTCATCGCCTCCATCACCGCTTAAGGCAACATCTACCTCTTCTTTAGCAAATTGAGATAATAAATAGGTAGGAAGTAAGGAAGGATCAGCCAAAGGTTCATCCAATTTTCGGACAATTTCAGAGAGGACGGTAAATATCTGTTCAGCTTTAAATATTTTAAGATGATGGTCGGTTTGATAGCGGGAGGCGACTATTTTGGCAAAGCGAGATTCATCATATTTTTTTTCTTGAAAGCCAATGGAAAAGGTTTTAATTGTTTTACCTTTTAGGCAATGTGCCATCATTGCTACAAT
>CAYWOB010000072.1:0-3518 GCA_964459815.1 uncultured Candidatus Saccharibacteria bacterium | reverse complement strand
TTAGTATAGTATAAAAGGTAGTTTTAGGCAAGAATTTTGATTTCTCTCATTTTCTTGCTTAAATTTTTTTATGTGCTATAATTGGCTGTGAAGGAAGAAATGAAAATGAAATTTTCATTTCGGCCGGTGAGTCAACTTTCAAGCTCTGCTTATAATTCGCAGTGAGGAATAAATGAAAGTTTACTTTCATTTAGACCGAACAAGAATTTCAAACTCTGTTTATAATTCGCTAGTAGAGGAATAAGTAAAAGCTGATTTTAATTTTGTAAATGTTGCTTATAATATTATAATTTTGTACAAAATAAGAGATGAGGAGTCTCTTAATTTATACTTTTAGAAATTATTTATGGAGAATGAAAATTTAATTGTTAAAATGTTGGAAGCAGGATTACATTTTGGTCATCAAAAGGCAAAAAGGCATCCTAAAATGGAGCCTTATATTTTTACGGTACGGAACGGAATTTCTATCATTGATTTACAGAAGACCCAAGAAAAGCTAAGAGAGGCTTTGCATTTTATTCAAGAATTAGTTTCAAAAGGGGAGAAAATTTTGTTTTTAGGTACCAAAAAACAGGCCCAAGAGATTATTCGCAAAACAGCCTCCGAGACACAAATGCCCTATGTAGTTAAGAGATGGCTGGGTGGTACTTTTACGAATTTTGAAGTAATTCAAAAAAAGATAAATAGACTTAAGGACCTGGAAAGGGGAGAGGCAGGAGGGGAATGGGAAAAATATACCAAAAAAGAACGTTTAGCCCTTAGCCGAGAGAAGAAGAAACTTCAAGAAATGGTAGGAGGTCTTGTTACTTTAAACGGATTTCCTCAAGCAATTTTCATCATTGACATAGTTAAAGAGAAGAATGCTGTACATGAAGCGCGGAAAAAGAAAGTGCCTATTATTGCCCTTGTAGATACGAATGGCAATCCAGAACTCATTGATTATCCTATACCTGGCAATGATGATGCTATTCGAGGGATTGATCTTATCTGTACCAAAATCACCGAAGTCATTTTAGAAGTTCAGAAAACTTCAAAACCTATAAAATCATAAATTATAAAAAATGAAATTAACTATTGCTTCCATCCAAAAATTAAGAGAAATGACCGGTGCGGGGATAATGGATTGCAGGAAAGCACTCCTTAAGGCAGGGGGAAATTTGGAGGCGGCAGAAAAAGTTTTAAGAAAAAAAGGCCAAAATGTTGCAAGAGCAAAACAGAATCGCATTGCATCTGAAGGCATAATCGGTTGTTATGTCCATAATAATGGTAGAGTTGCTTCTCTTGTTAAGCTATATTGTGAAACTGATTTTGTGGCAAGAAACAAGGAGTTCCAAGAATTAGCTCATCTTTTAGCGATGCAGGTTTTGGCTGCAGGTGCGCTTTATGTCCATCCTAAAGATGTTCCCGCGGACAAAATTCAAGAAGAAAAGGAAATCATTTTAGAACAGCTGAAAAAAGAAAAAAAACCGCGGCAGATTTGGGAAAAAATTACAGAAGGAAAATTAAAAAAATATCGGGAAGAGATTTCTCTTATGAGTCAACCATTCTTTCAAAATCCTGACATAACCATTAAAGAATTAGTACAAGAAAAAATATTAAAGTTAGGTGAAAAAATTGAGGTAGGGGAGTTTGTTAAATTTGAAATCTAGATTTTTAAAATATGAAGACGGTAGGTGTCAAAATCAAATCCTGGGAGGCAACAGAAGAATTTAATCCGCGGGATTTAAACTTAAAAGAAAATGATGCTGTGATTGTAGAGACAGAGCAAGGGTTAGAGTTAGGAAAAGTCCTTTATATTAGAGATGATGTAGGGGAACAATTGGCCGCGAGATTAGAGCCGATTTTAAGAAAGGCAATTGAGGCCGATACAGAAAAGATACAATATTATGAGGTTAAAAGGGAAGAAACGGTTAAAATTTTTCAAGAAAAGATAGAAAGATATCAATTGACGATGAAATTAGTGGATATTCATTTTGCCTTAGACGGTAGCCGTATTACTTTTGCTTTCACAGCAGAGGGGCGAATTGATTTTCGTGATCTTTTAAAGGATTTAACCCATCATTTTCAAAAATCTATTCGTCTACAACAAGTAGGATCTAGAGATGGCGCGAAGGTGGTGGGTGGTTATGGAATGTGCGGTCGTGAGATTTGTTGTAGTCGTTTCCTGGAGGAATTAAAAAGCGTCACCACGGATATGGCCAGAATGCAAGAGATGACCCATAAAGGGAGCGAGAAAAATTCTGGATTATGTGGACGTTTGAAATGTTGCTTGGCTTATGAAGCAGATGTGTATGAAGAATTAGCACGTGAAATGCCGGAAATCAATGCAATAATTAATACTCCTCAAGGCAAAGGGACAGTGGTAAGTCGCAATCTTTTAGCCCAGAAAATTAAAGTTAAGCTAAAAAAGGATGGAACAGAAATGGAAATCCCTTTTGTTAAAAAATAACCGCTTCATTAATTATTTTTTTTATTCTTGAAGGTGCGGAAAATTAAAATCCAAATCTAGTTCTTTTAGAGTCGTAAATTTTCATTTAAACCATTCTACAATAATGACTTATGAGATTATTCCTCAATTCGGGGTTGTTTTGGCACTGGTAGGCATCATTGTGATTCTGGGTCGAAAGATTCCCGAGGTCCGAGAGTTAAAAATAGATGCCATATCAGTTCCAAAAAGAAATAGAAAAAGATTTTTGGCGGTTTTAAAAGGGAGCCTGCCTCGCTTGGGATATTTTATTTTGTCTGCTTTCAAGGGAAGCGGAAGAATGATAGTGCAACTTTTCGTTTTATCTGGGAGAGGATTTAAGATTTTAGGAAGTAGAATGAGGAATTTTCTTGAGAAGAGAAAAAAAAATAGGGAGGTACGCCAGCAAAAGGAAGAAGTTCAGGAAAAAACAATATTAAGAGAGTCAAATAGCTTAAGAATAATGCCTGGATTAAAAGAACGCAAACCTTTTTCATCTCAAAAACTCAAAATAAAAGAGGTTAGAATAGAAGCTCATTCTGCGCCTCTGGAACGTGAAGAATTAAATATAGAGCAGTTATTGACTGATGCCGAGAATGCTGTTAGACTAAAACATTTCCAGGCAGCAGAAAAACTTTGTTTTTCCATTATCCGTAAGAATCCTAAAAATGCCCAAGTTTATAAGATATTGGGCAATCTTTATTTTGCCGAAGGCAATTTTCGCGATGCAGAAGCTTCTTTTCGCGCCGCTCTGAAAAGAGGAGCGGATAGCACTGATCTTTATAGGAAGTTAGGCTTAGCTTACACCGAGGAGGGAAGAACAAAGGAAGCGGAAAAAATTTATCGTCGAGCGATTAAAAATAACCGCACAAAGGAGTATTTTTATTTGGAACTAGGTAAAATATATCGCAATCAAAATAATGTTGATAAGGCCTTGAGAATTTATGAGGAACTAGCGAGGGCGTATCCAGGCAATTATAAATATCTTGAGCTTTTAGAAAAACAGAGGAAAATGAGGAAGTAGGAATAATGAATAATGAATAATGAATAATGA
>CAYWOB010000071.1:0-3638 GCA_964459815.1 uncultured Candidatus Saccharibacteria bacterium | reverse complement strand
AAATAAGACAATAATTCAACAAAAATTAGCTAAAAATTAAGAAATAAAAATTAAAAATTTTTAAAAACAGCCCCTAAAGCTGTTTTATTTATTTTAGTTTTATTCTACCAGTCTTCCTTTAATAATTAGTCTTTTGAGTGGTGTTCCGATTGGCCAGCAAGTCATTAAAGAAATAGTGGGCTCGGAAGTGGGCGCTAACACCTGTACATCATTTTCAACAACAATCACTTTATCAACAACTCTGTATAGATATTCTTTACTTTGATAATATACCTTAATTTCATCATTTACCTCTAATTTATCCAAAAGGGCGAAAACCTCTTTGTAGTCTCCTTTGCGCCAAATATAATCTGATGAATGTCCGAGGATAAAATAGTTTCCTACTTCATCAGGGTTTGCCGTCCCAGGATAATGAACTACACCACTCTCTAAGCCCTTTTGAATCGTACTTTCTTGACTATTTTCTACCTCAATAATTGGTGCGTTCACATTAATTTTAGGAATGATGAGCCGCGTTTCCTTGGGGATCTCTTCTTCATGGGTAGGCTTTTCTAAAATAGTCCTGACCACTTCTGCCTTAGGATATTTTTGATAAAAATAATACTCTGCCTGTTTTAATAAAGCCTGATAATTAATTATTCCAAAAATTACGGCCAAAAATAAAGCCGCATAGATTATTCTTTTAATAAGACGGAGGGGATGAAACATAAATAAATCAAAATGTAAAAATCAAAATGTAAAATAACAGTCTAAAGTATTAAAATGGGAGTTTACCCTTAAGGGTTTCAAAATCTACATTTTTGGTAAAGACTAAATTTTTGAAAGGCTGAAGCCTGAATTCCCAGAATAATCTTTACATTTTGATTTGTCATTTTGATTTTTGATATTTGATTTTTACATTTTCATTATATCAGACCTAAAATAAAAAATCACCCTTTTGAGAAAGAGATGATTTTTCTATAAAAAACTTATTTCAATGTTACTGTTGCTCCTGCCTCTTCCAATTTTTTCTTAATCTCTTCGGCATCACTCTTGGCGATTTTAGCTTTGATCACTTTAGGAGCGCCATCTACAATGTCTTTCGCTTCTTTCAATCCTTGTCCAGTGATTTCGCGGATGAGTTTAATTACGGCAATCTTGGCATCGCCAGCGCTGGTTAATTCCACATCAAAATCTGTTTTTTCTTCTGCGGCGGCAGCTCCTTCACCTTCTTGAGCAGAAGCACCACTTGCCACCATTGCCACAGGCGCGCTTGCAGAGACACCAAATTTTTTTTCCAGCACCTTAACTAATTCTGCTAAATCTAAAACACTCATTTTTTCGATCTCTTCCACAATCTTTTTAAATTTTGTGGGAACTTTCAATGCCTTTTTTTCTTCTTTTTTTTGTTCTTCGGCCATAAATTTATTCTGAAAAGACAAAAGATAAAGTGAGTATCTTCATGTTAGACACTCGCCTTGCTTTCGCCTTTTTCGCTAATATTTTTTAAAATGTAAATTAAATTGCGCAAATTGCCTGCCAAAACATTTACAAAGTTAGAAAGAGGTGCAGCGATTGTCCTTACTATTTGCGCGCGCATTTCCTCTTTGTCTGGTAATTTAGCAAGGGCAATAACTTCTTCCGGGGTCAAAAGACGATTTTCCAAAATGCCACCTAAGATTATCAAATCTTTATATTCCTTCTTAAAACCTATTAGGACTTTTGCAGGCGTAATCTCATCTTCATACCCTAATGCCAAAGAAAGCGGACCATCTACTTTAATTTCTCCTTGTAGAGATTTTAAATTCTTATCATTATTCAAGGCTAAATTAAAAAGCCTTTTTTTTACTACCTTTAAAGATGCCCCTTGTACTTTTAGTTTTTTACGCAAATCCTGCATTTTCCCCACACTCAACCCAGTAAAATCTAAAAACACTGCTGCTTTCATCTTACCTAAACTTTCTGCAAGAGACATTACTTCTTTTTCCTTTTGTTTTCTGGTTTTGGCCATAAATTTTGAATCATGAATTAGGAATTATGAATCAAGAATAATTAAAAAAGTCTTTTCCCAAGACTTTATAAAATACAAAAATTTCGTTTATTCCTACACGAGATTTAGCAACCGGTTTACACCGCATTACTCGTGGTCTTGGGAAGTATATATGTATTATATATGAATAGGAAAAAGTGTCAAATTTTGAAATTAGGAATAATGAATCAGGAAGCAGGAATCAGGAATCAAGGCAAAATAAAATCATTCACAGATTTAAAAGTATGGCAAAAGACTCAACAGAAGGGCAACCTAAGTTAATTTCCCCCGAGTTAATTCCCTTGACTCTTACTTCTTAATTCTTGATTCTATTCCCGATTCATTCATTGAAGATATTTTTGTTTATTCAGATTATGCTCTTGTAAATTTTTAGAAAAAACAGTGGGTTGTCCTTCGGGATGCAGGAAATACAAATAATCTGTTTCTTCGGGGTAAATTGCTGCTCGAATAGCAGCTAAACCAGGATTGCAAATTGGACCTGGCGGCAATCCTCTATAACGATAGGTATTGTAGCGCGAATCAATTTGAATATCCTCTAAGGTAGCCTGACGCAACTTTTTTCCCGTTACATAATTTACTGTGGCATCAGATTCTAAAAAACGATCCAAGTTTAAACGATTATAAAATATTCCTGCAATCCGCGGCATTTCTTCTTCACTCGCCGATTCCTTTTGCACAATGCTAGCCATAATTAAAATATCATATAAATTCTTTCCCTGCTTTTCTATATCTGTCAAAAGATCTGGTCCTATCTTTTTTTGGAAATTTTCTAACATCTTTTGCAAAAGATCGACTGCAGCTTGATCCTTGTAAACCCGATAAGTATCAGGAAATAAAAAGCCTTCTAGGGAAGATGCTGGAGGGGTTTGAAAATGAGTAGCAAAAATACTGCTTTGAAAATCACGGGTGGCGGCAATAAAATCTTCACTTCCAATAAGATTCAATCTCGTTAAATACTGATCAATATCCTGCCTATCCCAGCCTTCAATAATGGTAACTTCTATTTCTTTGGGTTCTGGCTTGCCAGTCAAAATGCGAACAGTCTCGGGAATATTAATCCGAGATGGTAGTTTAAACTCACCTGCCTTAAAATCCTTTTTTCTATTTTTTTCCCATACATAAATTTCAAAATACCAAGTATTATGTATAAATCCTTGTTCTTTCAGATTCCGGGCAATTTCTTTTACTCCCTGGCCTTCTGTAACTACAAACTGCCGAGTCCCCTCGCTCTTATTAAAGGACCGGTGAATCTGCCAGTCGATATACAACCAGATGGAAGAGCAAATAACGCAGATTAAAATCAATGTAAAAATGGCAATTTTAAATATCCTTTTCATAAATTAAAATGTAAAAATCAAAATGTAAAATGACAGTTTAAAATGTTAAAATGGGAATTTACCCTTCCCGCCTGCAACGCCTGCGGCTAGCACAAGCGGGCGCGGTAGGGTTTCAAAGTTAATGTTTAACATGAAAAATAGGTTTTGAAAGGCTACCTGCCCGCCATTGGCTTCGCCAGCAGGCGATGGCAGGCGGGAAGCCTGGATTCCCAAAGTAATTTTTACATTTTGATTTGCCGCGCCCGACTTCGCCTTGACTGACATTCAGGGTA
>CAYWOB010000070.1:0-3743 GCA_964459815.1 uncultured Candidatus Saccharibacteria bacterium | reverse complement strand
TCAAAAAAATCAGCAAAACACAGTTCACGATTTTTATTTTAATTTTCTTTCTATTAACGTAATTCCGTTAAATACAGCATTTACCTATAACTAATATAATCAATGAAAGAACTTTTACTTTCTTTAAAATGTTTTATGGCTGTATCTGCAGGGTTACATTGAGTTTCTATTCTTCGCCTAATTATGTCCAAGTATTTTTCTTCACCAAATTTTCTCTTTTCCAATCCCTCTTTGGATATATTGTGTAACTCACTTAATAAAGGAAGAATTTCTTCATTTCTCACCTTCGCTTTTATACCATGAACCGAGGCATCAAAAACCAAACGTGCCCATTCTTCCCAAGTATATTTTTTAGTGAGCTCTTTGAGTTGTGCCATATTGTTCACAATGCCCAACATTAATGCTGGCAAAGCCATCTCTTCACCCACAGGCGCAGCAGCGGCCGCACGGCATTCTATATAGCAGTTGGTTAATTTCCCTTCTAAATACTCCTCTAATGAATTATTTTTAAAACTTTCATTAAAATCTCTGATATTAACCTTATTAGGATCAACAGTAATATGCGGTTTGGCGTGAGGCCACATCGAAATAGATGCCAGATTAATGTCTTCGGCATTAGGCTTCAAAATAATTTTCTCTTTGTAAAAATTGTGCGCCGGAATTTCATCCTGGCTAAAATATCGGATAAAATTCATTTTTTGATCGGGAATAACCCAAAAAGAATCTCTTTGAGGCGGAAGAATCATATAGGGCACTGACCAATAATATCGAAAAAAATCGGCGATGGAATTAAACGGTCTTGTAGGGAATCCAGACAGTCTTTCAAAACCTGAAATATTACCTACGAACCGAAAATATCCCACGCAATGAATGCGCCACTCTTTCCAAGGGAGTATCTTCCAATTCTGGATCGGAGAATTGCCACACAAAGCAACAATAAGACCGGTAATCTTAATCAGTTCATTAGTAAAATTAATAAATTCTTCTAACTTCATCCCTGCTCCCACTTGATGAGCGCTAATTGCAGATGTGGTTTGATTACAATAAACATCGGAAGCCCCTAGTTCATGCAAGGCAAGATACATAGCATTTTTGCGCCGGTGGGCCTCTATATCTTTAATAATACCAGGCTGTACAGCAAAACCAGCTAAAGTCAATCCGCGTTCTTTGAGTACACTAAGGATTTCTTTTAAAACTGTTCTATACATTTTTTCCGCTTCCCCTACATTTTCCTGAGGAGAGAGAGCTAATTCAAAATTACCCGCTCCCGAATCAGAAATGACATTTGCCCTTTCTCCATCAAAGTCTTTACCTATACCATCAATAACCTCTTTCATTACAGAATCATGCCTTCCCTCCCAATCATATCTTTCAAAAGTGCGCCACACTTCTTGAATTTCTGGAAACAGAATGGTCTCGCCATCTTTTTTAATCACTGGGTTTTCAAATTCTAAACCTACAGATCTTTCCTTAAAATTAAGTAATTTATCAATTTCTAGATTCTGCATTATTTTGAATTAGTGAATTGCTCTAAATACTTCACTCTTGATGCAACTTCGGAGACCCAATGTTCGGAGTATCTCCCTTCCTTTAATTTAGTAAGATAAATATTCTTCATATATTCAGGAAGGACATATGTTTTTTGAATCAAATTTTGAAAATTTTTTTTACTCATTGAATTTATTTCTATTTGATTATCTTGACGGATGCAATAATGCCCAATCAATGAAATTCTGTTGAAATTCAAGATTAATATTTTTTTCTCCTCTCTTGGTTCTTTTTCTATATTCTTTAAGCTCTTTCAAAATTTGGTCCGGATCCCTACCTGCTTCTCTAAGAATATTATATCTCACTTTGCCAATTGCTTCCAATAGATCCAAACCATGTTCTGAACTGACTTCGGGATGAAATTGAAGACCTACAAAGGCACCATTATTATCAATCTCAATCATGGGATAAGCATTACCCTCTCTCGTATAATGAAAACCGTATAGCTTTGTTTTTTCTTCTTTGGCATAACCGGCGCGGAAAGCATGTGAACCCACTGTCTCAATTAGGGTGCTTTCTTTATTTTCTTTTGGATCTTTTTGGAATTCCAAGCCCTTGAAAATGGGATGCTCGGGCATTGATTCATCACGATATATTGATGTTTTCCAAACCCCCAGTTCACGGCCACCCTCATTTTTAGGCACTTCCCTGCCCATAATATCTGCATGCATCTGGATACCAAAACAAACGCCCAACGTAGGAATCCCTTGATCCAATGCTTTTTTTACAAAATCCTCGGTTTTTTGAATCCACTCAAAACCAGATTTACCTTTATCCTCAATATCAGAAGAAGAACCCGTGATAATTATGCCAGCAATGTTTTCTAAAGATTGAGGTAATAAACCATTATTTTTTACAACGTCAATTATATCTACATTAGAAGCATTCAGCCTCTCGTCTGCGACAACAGTTAAGGGACCCAGACCCACATTCTCCGAACAATCCAAAATTAAAATTCTTTTTTCTTCACGAGGTAACTCCCGCGTGCTTTCCATCCTTTCCCGATAATCTTTTTGAATTTCAGCAATTATTTTACTCATCTCACCCTTACCTTGTTCAATTGTCTCCTCGGCTTGAACTTCTTTCATCATCTCTACAATTGTCGGCATTCCTTGGGATTTCTTTTCAACCTCAATTTTACTAGGTTCAAACCCCCGAATTTGTTCTGGATTTTGATTCATAATTTTGTGTTTTGAGAATTATTTTTAATTTCAATAAATGAAATTCTAATTTCAGGGTGTTTAGTTTTAAAAGAATTAAAATCAGGATCATTTTCAATTTCTTCGCGCCGTTCTGTAGAATAAATTTTAATTTTAATTTCCTCAATATCATCTAATCTCACTCCTCCCGCAATTTGAGCCTCTACATACATATCTTGTAGCCTTGGAAAATGGTCACGTATAAATTTCAATGGAGCTACATAATCCCAGGTAACAATTTCATTAGGGCCTTTAACCCCCGATGAATCACCAAGGGTAAAAGTTGTTCTGTTTTCAATGTTTTCCGTCTTTAAAATAAAAATAGTATCCCCATAAATTGGCGCTCCTCCACATTGATCATCTAACCTAGTATTATGGGTAAGAGCTCCATAAACTAATTCTGGGTCCTTTTCATTTCCCTCTGGTTGAATATTAAGCCTTGCTTCGCTTTCTTTGCGATATTTGAAAACATTGCATCTATCAGGAAGCTCGGCAAGGGTTCTAATCTTTTCATCTCGTGAGATTGCTAAAAAAGCTTCTAAATTTGTGTTTATTGTAACTTTTAAGGTTTCTTTAATATGTTCAATTTCCTTCTGATTTTCTGGTTTTTTCACAGCATCAACTATTTGATATATTCTACTTTTATTAGGATCACTCCAGTAACTCAAAATATTCTCTAAATTAGCTGGACTTCTCTCTCTAATCTTATCAATACGTACTTTCCATGGTGCTTCTTCTAAGGGTTCTGGATTTTCCATGTCTTGTGATGCATTTTTTTCTAAAAACATAAATTTGAATCACATTATAACCCCCGAATTTATCCCCTCAAAACTGCCTTAAGATTGGCCAGTCTAACCTAATTAAAACCACTAGAATCAAGTAGACAAAAATAGTGGCAATCCACGAATGTGATCTTAATTTTAAAGCACTTCCCAGGGAATGGCGCGGAATTAAAAAAATCCCTTTAAAACGTGTGGCGGATTTTAGCTCGTCCAA
>CAYWOB010000069.1:0-3931 GCA_964459815.1 uncultured Candidatus Saccharibacteria bacterium | reverse complement strand
GCTTTTGCCAAATCTTGGGATTTTGAAAAGTGGGTGAGTGATATTACGATAAATCCTGATGCCACATTTTTGGTGCGGGAAATGCAGACAGTTAATTTCAGTGGTTCTTTCACTTGGCTCAAAAGAGATATTGCGATAAAACGGTTTAAGAAGATTAGCAATATTGCGGTTTATGATGAGAATGGTCGCAGGCTTTCTGGTAATGAGGTGGAGATTAGCCGCGGCATTGGCAATGTGAGCGTAAAGATTAATATGCAGGCTGCGGATGAACAGAGAACTTGGACAATTGAATACAAAATTTCTGGCGGGATTGGTTTTTTTAAGGATTATGATGAATTATACTGGAATGCTATCTCGGGAACGCGCGATGTGCCGATTAAATCTGTAGAAGTTTTTGTCCATTTGCCGCAAAAAGTGGCGAAGGATCAATTAAGACAAAAATTGTTTATTGGTGCAGCTCGCTCTCAAAATGAATCCCGAGATTTTGAAATTTTAGAAGATGGTATTTTGCATTATCAGGGTCAGGATATTGCACCCTATACAGATTTTACGATTGTTGCAGGTTGGCCCAGAGGGATTGTTCATCAAGATTGGTGGACAATTATTTCTCCCTACTTCTGGATACTAATTCCTATTATTACTTTTATCCTTTTATTTCTTAAATGGTGGAAGAGTGGCCGCGATCCTAAGATGAAAGGGACAGTGATCCCTCAATATGAACCCCCCAAGGAAATGACGCCGGGGGAAATGGGTGTTTTGATCCGTGAAAAGATGGAAGTAAAGGATATTTCTGCAACCTTAGTAGATTTAGCGCGGCGCGGTTATTTAAAAATTTTGGAACAAGAAAAACATAATTTCATATCTAGCTCCAAGACCTATAATTTTATTCTGCAAAAAAGATTTCAGTCTGATACAAATCTTAAAGAACATGAAAAGTTGATTTTGAGTAATATCTTTAGTTCTGGAGAAGAAGTCTCTCTGGATGATCTGAAGAATAATTTTTATCGCCATATTCCGTCTATCGATAACGCAATTTCACAAGAGGTCACTATGGATGGTTATTTTACCCAAGATCCGGAGAAAGAGGTGAAAAAATACGTTGCCTTTGGTGTATTTTTATTATTTTTGGGAGGATTTCTGCTTTTCTATTTTCATCAAATTATGGCCGGAATTGTGATAAGCTTAAGTGGAATTTTAGTAATAATATTTGGTCATTTTATGCCGGCTAGAACAGCGAAGGGAACTGAAGTAAAATGGCAAACCCTTGGCTTTAAAATGTTTTTATCCGTTGCTGAACGATTTCACTTAAAAGCGAATGTTGACCCTCGGATGTTTGAGAAATATCTATCTTTCGCAATGGTTTTGGGCGTGGAAAAACAATGGGCAGATCGTTTTGCGGATATTTATATTGAGCCGCCGGATTGGTATGTGCCGCTTGCGGGTTGGACAGCTTTTAGTTTAGGAGATTTTTCTGACAATCTTTCTTCTATGTCTAATAGTTTTTCTTCAGTTCTTTCTTCTTCCTCCTCTTCTTCTTCAGGATTTGGGGGCGGCGGTTTTGCTGGCGGAGGCGGTGGCGGAGGCGGCAGTTCCGCGGGATAAATCCATCACCAAATTTTGGTGTGGGGTAAATTTATGTTATAATTAACTCACTGAACCGGATATTTCTGTAGAATTTTATGGTTCAAGTCAGCCTGCCCGCCATTCTCCCTTCGCCGACAGGCGATGGCAGGCGGGGAGACTTGAACCAACAGAGGAAATTTTTGCGATGAAATAATTTTTCATCATTAACTTTTAATTTGATTATTAAAAATCAAAATTAATAAATCTATGATTATTTTATGGGTCATTCTGGGTTTGGTAGTGCTATTGATTTTCTTTGTGATTGGAGCCTACAACAGCCTTGTTAAATTAAGAAATCTAACGCAAGAAGCTTGGTCAGATATTGATGTACAGCTCAAAAGGCGGTACAACCTTATTCCTAATTTGGTTAATACGGTGAAGGGATATGCTGCTCATGAAAAAGAGGTTTTCCAAAAAGTGACAGAGGCACGCGCTCGCGCAATGGGCGCAAAAAATCCCGAAGAAATGGCGGAAGCCGAACGAGGGCTTTCTGGGGCCTTGAAGACTTTATTTGCCGTGGCTGAAAATTATCCTGAATTAAAAGCGAACGAAAATTTTCTAAAGCTGCAGGAAGATTTAACTGACACCGAAAATAAAATTGAGGCAGCACGTCGCTTTTACAATGGCAATGTAAGGGATTATAATATTAAGCAAGAAGTTTTCCCGTATAATATTATTGCCAAGACGTTCGGATTTACTAAACAGCAGTTTTTCCAGACCGAGAATGAGGAGGAAAGAGAGGCGCCGGAGGTGAAGTTCTAAGTAGTGAATTTACGGGATGAATTATGTAACCCCCCCTACCCCCCTTCTCAAGGGGGGTCACGAATACCCCCTCCCTGACAAGGGAGGGAAGAGGAGGGTTATGAATCCTAATTTCGCATAAAAACTAACCCCCCACCTTTAAAGGGTGGGGGGTTTTTCTTTTCTTTTGTTTTGTTTGTTTGCCCCTTTTTTATTCGGGGGCGGAATTTTGTTTAACCCAAAAGCGCTATTTGGAATTATATATTAAGGTTTTCCAAAGGCAGTAACTGTTGAATCTTTATCTGTATGTGAAACGACGATAATTACTCCTGGACTCGCTGCGGCTGCAGCAGTTACTTCACCAGCTAATTTCTTTTTCCAGATGAGAGCGCCAGCACGATCTAAACAATAGAAATTCCCGCTTTGATTGCCAAAGCATATTTTTTTATCGGCAACGATTGGGGAAGCTTCAGAAGTTCCACCACTTTTGTAGCGCCAAAAGATGTGTCCATCATCTTTACCCATACTGACTAATTCACCATTATTATTTAGGGCATAGACACGATTATAGGCGAGGGCGGCCGCATTATCAAATTCATCTCCTCCTTCTTTGGACCAAACTACAGTACCGTCACTGTAGCGGAAGGCATATATTTTGCCATCAGTGGCTCCGGCATAGACTAGATCGTTGCCAACAGCTACCGAGGTGAGCTTGGTGCCAGGATCTGTTTCATATGACCAGTACTGATTACCATTGGTAGGATTCAGACAAAATAGTTCAAACTTATTTTCGGTGGCTGTTTCTACACCCACATAAACTTTATTTTTATAAATTGCTGGAGAAGTGGAAACTTTATCTCCTAACTTTTCGCGCCAGTTTCTTTTTCCTGTATTAATATTTAATGCATAAAGATAACCATCTTCTGAACCTACAAAAACTTGACTACCAAAGACCACAGGTGAAGAATTGACCTTATCTTCAGTAAGATAACGCCAGACTTGTTTACCATCTTGGACATTTAAGGCATAAATAAAATTATCTTGCCCACCAATAATAACTTTGTTGTTCGCTACAGTGGGTGAGGATTCACCAAATGATTTTTGGCCTTTAAAAGTCCAGACTTCTTTTCCAGTCTTCAAGTTAAGGGCATGGACTTTACCGTCTAGGGCGCCAAAGAAGACTTTATTCTCGGCAATGGCGGGGGAGCCCAAAATGACTCCTTTTTGGCTGCCAGATTCTTTGAGTTCATAGGTCCAGGCAACTGCAGAGTTTGCTGGAGAGTTACTTGTAGAGAATCCTGTTCGGCTAGCATCGCCGTGAAAGGTAAACCAAGTGCTGGCAGATAAACCTAGAAGATCAGGTTTAATAATAGTGACGCAGAAAATAATTAAACCAGCCGCGCCTACGCAAAGAAGCAAGGTCAAAAATTTTTTCATATTTTTGATTTTAATTTTTTTATGATTTTTGAAAAAAGGTTAATTTGATTATAGCACACTTTTACTTTATGTGCAAAAGATGGGGGCTATTTATCCCCAGGTACTTTAAAACATAAAAGATCTAGAAAAT
>CAYWOB010000068.1:0-4046 GCA_964459815.1 uncultured Candidatus Saccharibacteria bacterium | reverse complement strand
TTTGCTGCTTCGCTATCACGAGGCGCATCGCAATCGCCGGCAAACACTGAAACTGAAAGACACTTCGGATCAATACCAAGCCATTTTTTGCTCGTTAAAAATTCCCACGCCATTTCTATCGCTTCTTTTTTAAAATAGTCGCCCAAACTCCAATTCCCTAGCATTTCAAAAAAAGTAAGATGCCAAGGGTCTCCTACCGATTCAATATCTCCTGTGCGCACACATTTTTGTACATTAACTAGACGCGCTCCTTGCGGATGCTTCTCGCCTAAAAGATAAGGAACAAGGGGATGCATTCCGGCAGTGGTAAATAAAACTGTAGGATCATTTTCAGGAATTAAAGAAGCCGAAGGAATGACTTTGTGTCCCTTCGCTTCAAAAAAAGCTAAAAATTTTTTACGCAATGTCGCAGAATCCATAATTTATGGGGTAACAAACAGTATCTATTTATCCAAAGCTTTAAGGTTGCTTTGTAATTTAGTTAAATCTTGCTTGAACTCACCGATCTTCCTTTGGTTATCCGCGTATGCCCTTGCGGCTACACTCAATTCTGATTCTAATTTTTCAATCTGTGTTTTTAATGTCTGTTTCTGCCTGTCCAAATCTTTTATTTTGTCTTCCAACTCTCTCTTCATTGTTTCCAAGCGCTCCCGGTTTGCTTTTATTTCTTTCATTTCTTCATCCATTCTCTTTTGTTCTTCCTGTAATTGCAAGATTTCCTCATTAATTTTGGCGACTTGGTCTCTTATGTCTGGCATTTTTTTATTTTTAATGATGAAAAAGATATCTAAACTATAGCACAAATAAAGGAAAAAATAAATTTAGTAACCCTTGATAATGCCGCCGCCCAAAAGCTCTTCATCTGAATAAAAAACAGCAGACTGGCCTCTCGTAATTGCTCTTTGGGATTTTACAAAAAAGATTTTATATATTCCTTGTTCGACTTTTTTAATCATAGCATCAGCTAATTTTTGGTTATATCTAATTTTAACTTTGCACTTTAGGGGCAATTTTGGTTCTTTACCAGCAACCCAATTAACATTTTTTACGATTAGTTCTTTGCCTATAATTTTTGGATCATTATGATCCTTACTAACCCATAAAATATTTCTCTTAGAATCAATCCATACAACATAATAAGGGCCAGTGCCGCCGACACCAATTCCTTGGCGCTGACCTAAAGTGTAAAAAGGTAAACCTTGATGACAGCCAAGTTCTTTTTTGGTATTAATGTCCATAATCTTTCCGGCTCTTGACTTAATTTTCTTTTTTAGAAAATCTATCATTTTTTCACCTCCTAAGAAACAAATATCTTGGCTTTCTTTGCGATTATAAACCGAGAGTCCAACTTTTTTTGCTATCAGCCGCACTTCTTGTTTAGTATAGTCTCCAATCGGAAATAATAAATGTTTCAATTTCTCCTGCGTTAAAGTATACAAAAAATACGACTGATCTTTTTTTGTATCATAAGCCTTAAATAACTGAGAATGATCCACTTTTCGCTTTTCACTTTTCGCTTTTAACTTTACATAATGTCCTGTTGCCACATAATCAAAATCAAAAGAGAGAGCTTTTTCCAGCATTGCACCGAACTTAATCTCCTTATTGCAGACTATGCAAGGATTGGGCGTGCGGCCGGATTTGTATCCAGCCACTAAATAATCAATGATCTTTTTTTGAAACAGCGAACTTAAATCAAGGGCATAAAAAGGAATATTTAAGAATTGAGCTATCTTTTGCGCTGAACTTTGAGCTTCTTTTGCTTTTTCGCTTTTATTCAAAATCATAAAAAAACCAGTTACATTATAACCTTGTTTTTTAAGTAATGCAGCGGCCACCGAGGAATCCACGCCGCCAGACATTAAAACTGCGACTCTTGCACCATGATTTTTCAACATATTATTTATTGTAACATAAAATTAGAAAATATTTATCCCGTACCATCATTGCGAGGAGCGGAACGATAAGTTTTAGCGACGAAGCCTGCCTCTCGTCAGGCAGGCAATTTCATTGATTTGCTTTATGAGATTGCCTGCCCGCCATCGCTTCGCTTTAGGCGAGGCGGGCGGGCTTCGTCGGGCTGGTAAGCCCTCCTAATGACAAAAAGGAATTCCGAGTTAGGGTTAAATAAAAAACGGCGAGAGAAATGCAATTTTTATCTTGCATTAATCCGCCGAAATAAATAAAATTCTTAGGCTGCCCAGCGGGTTCCTTCAAACATATCCTTATCTTCTTCTTGGGTACCCATAATAATTTGGATTGTCCTATAAATGTGTGCTTCGATAGCATCTGTATCAATTTTTGAGATCGCTTCAAATCCATGGAACTTTTTCTCCAACGCATTTACATAGTCCACAATGATTCCACCTTCTCTAACAGATTGCATAAGAGCCCTAAGCACACCACCTTCTTCTTGGTCTAATTCTACTCGGATTTTAGACATAATAGGATCAGTAAGGTATATATTTACCTTTTTTTCCATTTTCCTAATATAGTTGACACTGTGTTTGAGGAACAGCTTCATACCTTCTGGTGTCGTGGTCGTCCGCATTGGTCGGCAATCCAATTCAATAATGCCATCCCATTCACGTTCAATCAAGTGTTTAAAAATCATAAAGTCGGAAGTGAATGAGCTTCCAATTCCAGGAGGAAGATCACAATCCATTCTAGCTGGTATTTGACCGCCGAAATGGATGAACGGAGCTAACATTCTCTCTTCAAGAAGCTGGCCAAGTTCAAAAGAAGGATCCAATCCGAGCATAGAAACGTGCTGTGGATATTCGGGATTGATCAATATACGCCCTTCATACTTTTTGTCAGGGAAGAAATGACGTATGGCTGAAGTAGCGGAAGAACCTGTTCCTGCATACGAAGCCAAAAGTCTTGGTTCATACACTTTGGTCTCGATGGTGACCTTATAGTCGTAGCCTTTTTCAAGGGCATAGTCTACACAGATCTTGATGCCCTCAATGTACCTTTTTAACCCCAGACCAGTGTCCTGTTCATAAGAACCATCAGAGCCCTCACGTCCACCCCAGAAGATCATGTTCTTTGCGCCCATCTGTGCGGCAACGTCCATAGAGCGACAAGCCTTTACAATAGCGGCTTCTCTGACCTGTGGAAACGGCGATGACAATGCACCTGAACGGAAACATTTGTTGGAAAAGAGATTTGTGGTGAAGTTGTAAACTGACAAATTAAATTGCGCCATTAGATTCAAGGTCTCATTCACTCTCTGGTCAATAACCTGCTTTTTCGCATCATCCTCCCATAAATCTCTATCGTGAAAGCTGACATATTTGATCCCAGCTTCTCTGCATCCCTCAAGACCAACACTGAGTGGAAGCTCACGAGTTGCTTCACCAAAGGGGTCTGCACCTCCACTCACTAGACACCATCCGCCAATCGATAATTCAAACATAACTCATCCTCTTTATAATGCAGTGAATAGCTAATAATTCAACAACCCAAATTTGTAAAAAGAACTCATCCCTCCTTTCTTTTGAAAAAATAAAAAGAGGTTTCCCTCCGAAAAAGCAAGAAAAAATAGAGATTGCTCTAAATTTCCTCTGCTTTCTGAATTCTTATATTATCATCTTTCTCTAAAATTGCAAGACTGTGAGATTTTAAATCTAATTTGTCAAAATCTTTTAAGTTCAGATAACCTGTCCATATTTCTTCAGCCACCTTGGCAGATCTTTAACCGATTGAATGATATCTTGATCTAAAACACCTAAATTTTTAAATTCCTCTCGTTTCATTAATCCTGACAATACGCCGACAAATTTAATCTTGCAACCACGGCTTGCTGCTATATCAAATCGTGTATCCCCGACATAAATGATCTCGCGAGGGAGGATTCCCCTTTCGCCAAGGATAGTTAAGATTTGATCAAAAGCGCGCGGATCGGGTTTGTGGAAAAAAAATTCTTCTTCTCCCTGAATAATTTCAAAATCATCTAAAGAAAAACCTTGCTGCTCCAAAATGTCTCGTACAGACTTTACATTACGATTAGAAAGAATACCTAAAATTATATCTTCTTTTTT
>CAYWOB010000067.1:0-4253 GCA_964459815.1 uncultured Candidatus Saccharibacteria bacterium | reverse complement strand
CTAGGAGCGAAGTCAAGGCGGGCGGGTCATTTTGATTTTTGATTTTTACATTTTAAATTCCTATAGATACTTCTTCTGCCCATTTTTTTCCAGAGTTTCCACGATTTTTTTTACATCTTGCGAACGCTTTTTAGGGCAAATTAATAAAATATCCTCGGTATCAATAACCACCATATCGCGCATACCAATGGTGGCAACCAGCTTTTTGGCTGGAGCATAGATCAAACTACCATCTGTATCTAAACCAACATGATGGCATTTAATGTAATTATCGGCTTGGCCTTGGGTTAAGATTTCTTTGACTGCTTGCCATTGCCCGACATCAGACCAGCCAAATTCTGCAGGGATAGTAAGAATCTTTTTCGTTTTTTCCACAATACCATAGTCCACAGAGATAGGTTTAATCTTACTATATTCTTCCCTTAAAACCTTTTTTTCTTCGGAAGTTCCCAGGGCTTTTTGAATCTTTATCAGTCTTTTGTAAGTGTCAGGAAGATATTTTTCAAAAAGGGTAAGTAAGGTTTTAACCTTCCAAAAAAACATTCCCGAGTTCCACAAATATTTTCCTGAAGCAATATAACGTTGTGCAGTTTTTAAATCGGGCTTTTCCACAAAACGTTTCACATAATAAATCTCATCCTTTCCTCTTTTCTCTAAAACCCGCGCCCGCTCAATATAACCATATCCGGTTTCAGGATAAGCAGGGTTCATCCCTAAAATCACAGTATATTCAGGTTTTTCCGAGGCAATCTGCTCGGCTAATTTTGCCACCCGGCGATATTCATCTTCATCCAAAATATAATGGTCAGAATAAACACAAGCCATCACTGCCTCCGGATCTCTTTTCTCCAAAATTACAGCAGCGAGACCCAATGCAGCCGCTGTATCTTTGCGTTCAGGTTCTAGGGAAAAATTGGACCGCGATAAAGAAAGAAGCTGTTTTTTAATATCTTGAAAATGCTTTCTTCCCATAGTAATCAAGATATGTTTTTTGTCTACAGCTTTATGCAAACGAGTAAAAGTTTTTTGCAGGAGCGTACGGTTACCAATAATGGCTTGAGATTGTTTAGGATGCGCTTTGCGACTTATAGGCCAAAGACGTGTCCCCGTCCCGCCCGCCATAATTACAGCATAGAACATAGTATTAAAGCTAAAAGCTAAAAGTGAAAAGCTAAGAGTAAAGTTTCAAAACTAAAAATTTCTATAATCTTTTTCCTTTAAGGGTTAACAAACTTGCCCCTAGAATATTGGCAATTTCATTAGCTTCTTCTAAAAGCAAAATGATTTTCTTTTTGTTCGCTTTTGTCGCATCTCTTAAGAGACACAGCCAATATTTTGTTTCATTAGCTGATTTTAGCGCTATCTGGGAAAATTTTATAAAATCCTTTTTGGAACTTGCGGCTTGTGCCTCAATAATATTCGCTCCAATACTAGTAGCCGCTCGTACAAGTTGGTCAGTAATTATCCAAAAAATTCTTTGGTTGGGCAGTTGACTAACAAATTTGATAATTTTAATTGAAAACCGATAGGCCCTGTATTTTACTTGATTTTGCTTTTCCATAAGTTTTTTAGCTTTAAGTTGCAGCTTTACGCTTTACACTTTGCGCTTTACGCTTGAATTAATGGCACGAACGAGAACCCCGGTTCCTCTTCTATCTCGAAATCGTCCTCTGCAATTTTTTCTAAGCGAGTAAGGGCACAATTATAAGTTGAGCCTACGGGAATTACCATTACTCCTCCTATTTTTAACTGCACTTTTAAATCTTCAGGAATTTTGGCTGCAGCGGCAGCTACAATAATGCGATCATAAGGTGCTGCTTTTTTATATCCTTTCCAGCCATTGCCTAAAATAAACTGGACATTTTTAAAACCTAAACTTTTGACATTCTGCTCGCCAGATTTTTTTAATTCAGGAACTACTTCTAGGGCGTAAACTTTTCCCTTCTCACCAACAATATGAGCAAGAAGCCCTGTTTGCCAACCCGAGCCTGAACCCACATCTAAAATCTTTTCTCCTTTTCGGGGTGCAAGCATCTCCAGCATCATTGCGACAGTCAAGGGCTGGGAAATTGTCTGACCAAAACCAATAGAGAGGGGGGTGTTAATTTCCGCCTCTTCTTTAAGTTCATCTTCGCTTCTACCTTCTTTAGGAATAAAACGAAAGCGAGGCACTTCCTTGAATGCCTCCATAATCCGCGGTGTATGCAAATATCCCTCTCTAATTAGGGTTTCAATTAAAGCGGACATAGATGTTTTGAATTTAGCATAAAATTTTAGAAAGAACAAGGAAATGAAAGTCTCCTCCTCTTACCAAGGGGAGGTGGGCCCGCCCGCCATCGCTTACGCTTCAGGCGTTAGCGGGCGGGGAGGGGTCTAAAAATCCTTAATACCTTATAAACTCCCACCCCCTCCCATTCCCCCTCTGGCAGGGGGAGTGAAAAAATCTTGCTTTTTTTCTTTAGGTATGATATAATATAAACATCAAATACAAAGAGCTCGCCCTATATTAAAAGCGAGCTTTTTGGCTTATAAACCCCGAATTGCGAAATCAAAACAAAAAACATCCTGCCGTAAAATAGGGTGGGACATAAAAAAAATGAATATTAAAACCATTCTTAAGTGGTTTGTGCCACACAAGGACAATCAATACCAACCTTATGCTCTGCGCAAAAAGGCATTCACTTTTTATGTCGCAGCTATTTTTGTGCTCAAAGCAAGTGTTGGTTTTTTATTTCTCGCTTTTCCTGAAACTGCTCATCTTTCTCAAGTAAGTATTAAAGAAATTGTGGATCTTGCAAACCAATCTCGTGCCGAAGTAGGCCTTCCTTCTCTTACACTGAATGCTAAATTAAATATTTCAGCGGCGGCCAAAGCCGAGGATATGATGACAAAACAGTACTTTGCGCATACTTCACCAGAAGGTATAGAGCCTTGGTTTTGGTTTGAGAAGGCAGGCTATAACTATACCTATGCTGGGGAAAATCTGGCTTTGGGCTTTGAGACAAGTGAAGGCGTGCATCAAGCCTGGATGAATTCTAAAGGCCATCGTGATAATATTATTAATCCTAATTACAAAGATATTGGTGTCGCGATTGTTTATGGTAATTTTGAAGGTAGTTTCACCACGATTATTGTCCAGCATTTTGGTTCTATTGAATCAACCGTGCCCAAAGAAATTCCTGCCTATCCGCCCCAGAAAGAGACAACTCCAACAAAAACAACTCCTTCTACACCACCCCCAAGTTCTGATCATACAGCTCCTCTTCCCCCAAGTATTCTCACTCCCGCAAGCCGCTCTTTAACTAATGATAAAGAAATTATCATCACAGGCCAAGCAGAAGCTGGAAGCACAATTCTGATTTATGAACAGAACCAAAAGATTGGTCAAACTAAAGCTAATAAAAATAATCATTTCAATTTTGCCTCTGCTTCCGACTTTTCCGATGGTGAACATTCCTTCCGCGCTATGGCTATTGACTCTGCAGGCAACCGGAGTGCTTTTTCTAAAAGTGTAGCAGTGATCATAGATACGGTTCCGCCAGTAATTGATTTAGAGAGATCATATATCTTACCCACCTACCTTGCGCCTCTTGAAACTTTTGATGTCTTTACTTATGTCACAGGCGAGCCTATAGAGGTTAGGGCTATTTCTGATCAAACCGAGGTGATTCTCCAGAGAAAAGAGGAACATCTTTATAGTGGCGTTATCCATCAATCAGCAACTGGGGTTTGGGTTATGGCAAAAGACGCTGCTGGCAATACAACCAAAGCCAAATTGAACTTCACCCAAAATAGCAGCAGTGAACGCGACTTGCACATTATAGATTCTAATAACAGTTGGGGATTGTTCTTGAACACAATAGATCAAATGAGCCGGAGTCTTATCATTATCTTTACCGCTGCAATTGCGATTCTTTTACTAGTTAATATTATGGTACATATTAAAAAACAAAACACTAAAACCATTGGTACTGCCCTACTTATTATTCTGATGAACAGCCTTCTGCTCACGGTTTAATTTCGGTTATCTTTGGAGTGCAATTGTCGAGCCTCCAAAATAGCATAAAACAAAAATAAACATAACATACACCCTTAAATAAATAAGAGGGTGTTTTTGTAAAGCGAAAAACATAGAATAATTTTCCCCCTGATAAGGGGGAGAAAGGGGGTTTTCATTTCCTTTGATTAAAACCCTTCCCAGCCCTCCCCTTATCAGGGGAGGAATTTTTTATCCTGTGGATAACTTTTTGACC
>CAYWOB010000066.1:0-4328 GCA_964459815.1 uncultured Candidatus Saccharibacteria bacterium | reverse complement strand
TTTATGATAACACATTATATTCGGACAGCATTTAGCAATCAAGCAGTAAACTTATGAGCAATGATTTAATCCCACACAACCTAAAAAAGAAAGTCCGTTTGTCACGTTATACTACTTTTAAAATTGGCGGGCCGGCAGACTATTTTTTTGTTGCCAAGAATGAAGAAGCATTAATTAGCGTTTTAAAGTGGGCGAAGAAGTCACATATTCCTTACTATATCATTGGCGAAGGAAGCAATATTTTAGTAAGCGATGAAGGTTTCAGAGGTCTTGTTATTCAGATTAAGAATAATGAGTTTACCATAAGCGGTAGAGAGATAATGTGTGGTGCTGGCCTACCTTTAAGAGAACTGGTACAAAGGTCTCTTACTAAAAATTTGGCAGGATTAGAAAATCTTACTGGTATTCCTGGCACCATCGGCGGGGCAATTTATGGTAATGCCGGTGCTTTTGGACATTCCATTAGCGAATTTGTTAAAAGAGTAGAATTTTTAGATCCTGTAAGTTTAAAGATAAAAAGTTGTTCTCGCAAAGATTGCCAACTTGGCTATCGCAATAGTATATTTAAAGATAGACCAGTAATTATTTTAAGTGCAGTTTTTCAATTGTCCATTTTAAAAAATAGGAAGGAGGTTTTAGATACAGTCAAGAAAATTAGGCTTGTGCGGCTACATCACCCTTCACGCAATTGTGCGGGTTCAATTTTCAAAAATATTCCCGTGAGACAAGGAGACAAAATTCTAAGTAAAGTGCCTCCTCTTTGTATGCAATATGGAGAAATTAAGACCGCTTGTTTGATTCAAGAACTGGGTCTTAAGGGTAAGAGAATTGGTGGTGCAGCAATTTCAGAGAAACATACCAATTTTATTATTAATAGAAATAAAGCAACAGCCAAGAATGTCCTTGATCTCATGGATCTCATTAGGCGGGAAGTTTATGAAAAATACAAACTGGTTTTAGAAACAGAGATTCAGTTTGTGGGATTCAAATAAAAAATTCCGCTTTTCCGCGCCCGCCATGCAAGCAAGGCGTTGCGGGCGGGCACTTTTAGCTTTTAGTTTTACACTTTTATCTATGCAGATTAAAATTCGTTCCAAAAATTTAGAGCTAGATGAGAAAATAAAGAGTTATGTTGAGGAAAAAATCGGCTCCCTCAATAAGTTTCTAAATGACATTCAATTAGCGCGGGTAGAATTATCATTAGATAAGCATCATCGCAAGGGTAATGTTTTCTATGCCGAAGTGATGCTAGAAATCAAAGGTAACCGTTTTTACACCAAAGAAGAAGCCCAAGATTTATATGCTGCTATTGATATCTGCCGCGAGGAGATGATCCAAGAAATCCGTAAGTTTAAAACCAAAATGCGGGATAAAAAGAGAGGGGAGGAGAGGAGATGGAAGAGGTGGATTAAAATATGGTGGTGGAGAAAATAAATTGAAAATGTAAAAATCAAAATGTAAAATGACAATGTAAAATGTTAAAATTATTTTTGACTGTTGGGAGTTCAGGTTTTAGCATTTCAAAACCTATTTTCACATTAAACATTAGCTTTGAAACCCTACCGCGCCCGCTTGTGTTAGCCGCAGGCGTTGCGGGCGGGAAGGGTAAATTCCCATTTTAACTTTTTGATTTGTCATTTTGATTTTTGATATTTGCATTTTGCATTTAATTTTATGTTTCTTACTAAATTCTTTGGCGATTCTAATAATAGATTTTTGAAGAAATTGCAACCTCTCGTTCAAGAAATTAATCGTTTAGAACCGCAGTTTCAAAAATTTAAAGATGAAGATTTTCCCACTTTTACAGAGAAGTTGAAAAAGAAAATCAAAGCAGGCGAAAAATTAGATATCCTTCTACCTTCTGCTTTTGCTGCTTGTAGAGAAGCAAGCCGTCGTACTTTAGGAGAACGTCCTTATGATGTACAACTCTTGGCAGGTATAGTTTTGCACCAAGGCAAAATTGCCGAACAGAAAACTGGCGAAGGCAAAACCTTATCTGCGACAATGCCTGTTTATTTAAATGCTTTAATGGGTCAAGGTGTACATGTAGTTACAGTGAATGACTATTTAGCGCGCCGCGACACTGAATGGATGGGGCCGATTTATCATCTACTCGGGCTCTCTGTAAGTTGTATTCAGCATGAGAAAGCTTTGCAATATCAAGGGAAAAAAGAGGAGCGCCATATCAATACCCAAACGGAGATGGGGGATGAAACGGATTCTCGTCTTCAAGAGATTAACCGCCAGCAAGCTTATGCTTGCGATGTCACTTACGGTACGAACAATGAATTTGGTTTTGATTATCTGCGTGACAATATGGTTTGGGAACGATCCCAAATGGTGCAGCGAGAACTTAGTTATGCCATTGTTGATGAAATCGACTCTATCTTAATTGATGAGGCGCGTACGCCTTTAATTATTTCAGCACCTGACACCGACTCTACAGATAAGTATTATGAATTTGCGCGGATTGTACCGCATCTCAAAGAAAACGAAGATTATAATGTTGATGAAAAGATGCAAGCTGTGGCGCTGACCGATGCAGGAATTAGCAAGCTTGAGAAAATCTTGGGCGTAAAGAATATTTATGAAGAGCGCGGCATTAGCACAGTGCATCATCTTGAACAAGCACTGCGGGCATATGCTCTTTTCAAACGGGATCGTGATTATGTGGTGCGCGATGGTGAAGTGATTATTGTGGATCAGTTTACCGGCCGTTTAATGCCTGGTCGTCGCTATTCCGAAGGTTTACATCAAGCGATTGAAGCCAAAGAAGGAGTGGTGGTGCAAAAAGAAAGCAAAACTTTAGGCACGATTACTTTTCAAAATTATTTTCGGCTTTATAAAAAGTTAGCCGGGATGACAGGCACAGCAGCAACAAGTGCCGAAGAATTTAGTAAGGTTTACAATTTGGATGTGTTAGTAATTCCAACTCACAAACCAATGATTCGTATGGATTCGCCTGATATCGTGTATAAAACTGAAGAAGGGAAGTTTAAAGCCGTAGCAGAAGAAATTAAGAAACGGCACGAAGCCGGCCAACCCGTGCTTGTGGGCACGATTTCTATTGAGAAAAATGAAATCCTTTCTGGAATGTTAGAGCGGGAAGGAGTAGCTCATGAGGTTTTAAATGCAAAAAATCATGAACGGGAAGCAAAGATTATTGCCAAGGCTGGAGAGGCTGGTGGCGTTACTATTGCGACTAATATGGCTGGCCGCGGTACAGACATTAAGCTTGGGGAAGGAGTGAAAGAGCTAGGTGGTTTACATGTTTTAGGTACAGAACGTCACGAGGCGCGGCGGATTGATAATCAGCTGCGGGGGCGATCTGGTCGCCAAGGCGATCCAGGTTCCTCCCAATTTTTTGTTTCTTTGGAAGATGATTTAATGCGTATTTTTGGCGGGGAACGGATTAAAACTCTAATGGACCGTCTCCATTTGCCTGAAGATCAGCCCATTCAAAATCGGATTCTTACCCGCTCCATAGAGTCTGCTCAAGCCAAAGTGGAAGGCAATAATTTTGACATCCGCAAACATCTCGTAGAATATGATGATGTTTTAAATAAACAAAGAGAGGTTTTTTATAAAAAACGTCGCGAGATTTTAGACGATGGGGAGATGTTAAAAAAAGCCATTCTCCAGATGATTGAAGAAGAAATAGAGGGGATAGTAATGACCCATACAATGGGTGAATATGAAAACCATTGGAATGTTCAAGAGATTTGCGAGAATATGTATGCGCTCTTGCCCTTGGAGATAATACCAGGATTAAGCCGTGAAAGTTTATGTGCTACTTTGGATAAAATGGCACAGGATGTTAGCGGAGGAGGAAGCGAGGCGCGAACTAAAATCATTGAATATTTAGTTCGGATTACCAAAGAAAGTTATATCCGAAGGGAACAGGCATTGACTGCGCCTGGAATGCGCCAGGTAGAAAAAGCCGTAGCTCTCCGGATTATGGATACGCTTTGGACCGAACATCTTGATACTATGGATTATCTGCGGGAAGGTGTGCGTTTCCAAGCCTATGGTCAGCGCGATCCTTTAGTAGAATACAAGCGCGAGGGTTATGAATTATTCCAAAAACTTTTAGAAAAAATTAGAAGCGATATTGCGAACACGATTTTCAAGGTGAGTATTTTAATGCCAAATGCGCCGCAAACAAATATGCAAGCTGCGCATCAGGCATCATCAGGAGGATTTCAAACCGCAGATACAAAACAAGAAAGTGAGCAAAGAAATACGCCGGTAACCCGACCCAAAGTCGGTCGCAATGACCCTTGCCCTTGCGGAGCGAAAAAACCCGATGGCCGTCCTGTAAAATATAA
>CAYWOB010000065.1:0-4337 GCA_964459815.1 uncultured Candidatus Saccharibacteria bacterium | reverse complement strand
ATATTATAGCATAACTAACGTCAAAAAAAGAAGAAAGGGTGAATACAATACAACCGTATCCACCCTTTTATTTTGTTAATGAAAAACTAATAGCTTTGTTACTTTTTTCAGTTTTTGAAACATCTCTTTTGAAATAAATTTTTCCTTGATTCTTGAATTCCCGATAATGCTTATCACTTTCATCTTGCCCAACCTTTTAAGAATCTCCGGCATTATTTAAAAAATTTTAGTAATTTTTCTAATGGGTGAGTGTTAATGATGTCTACTTTTTCTGCCCAGCCCCTTCTTGCCTGAGCAATGCCGTATTTCATAAATGCTAAATGACTAATATGATGGCTGTCAGTATTAATTACCATTTTCACGTCAGCTTCTTTTGCCATTCTTATTTTTTTATCGTTTAAATCCATTCTCTGCGGAAAAGCGTTTATTTCCAAGACCACATTGTATTCCTTGGCTGCTCTTAAAATCTTGTTAAAATCAATCTGGTATTCATCTCTTTTTTTCAAAATCCTGCCCGTTGGATGGGAAATGATATCAACATTCGGATTTTTCATTGCTTTGATTATCCTTTCTGTCATTTCAGTTTTTCCCATTTTAAAATTAGAATGAATTCCGGCAATAACATAATCCAGCTTTGCTAAAACTTCATCTTTAATATCAATTGAGCCGTCGTTTAAAATATTGGCTTCGCAACCTTTTAAAATGCGGATTTTCGAATTTTGAATTTTGAATTTTGAATTTAAGCTTTCGATTTCTTTATTGCGTTTCTCTAATTCTTTTTCATCAAGTCCGTGTTCAATTTTTAAAAACTTGGTGTGGTCGGCAATACCAATATATTGGTATCCCAAATCTTTTGCAGCTTTGGCTTTTTCTTCAATTGAATTTTTACCGCCGTTCCAATTTGAGTGGCAGTGTAAATCACCCTTAATATCATTATAAGCAATAATTCTGGGCAGTTTTCCTTTTAACGACGCTTCAATCTCTCCTCGGTTTTCCCGCATTTCAGGCGGAATCCAAGAAACACCAAGAGATTTGTAAATTCCTTGTTCTGACCAACCGGCAATCATTTTTTTACTCTTAAAAAGACCGTACTCTGAAAGTTTTAGGCCTTTTTCAATGGCAATCCGCCTCATCATAATATTATGCTCTTTAGAACCGGTAAAATATTGAAGAGCCGAACCATAACTTTTCTTTTTTACCACCCTTAAATCAACGTCAAATCCTTGCGCCATTCTAACCGAAGATTTGGTAGAACCTTTCATCCAAACTTTGGTTACGCCGGGCAAAGAAACAAAAAAATCCATTATTTTATCCGCCGAAGCCTTGGCAGAAATAGACCCCTTCGTTGTCACAAGTATATCAACATCGCCGATAGTGTCTTTCATTCTTCTAACAGAACCTGCCGGATTTATTTGCTCAATCTCTTTTAGGTGTTTTAACGCTGCCAATACTTTATTTACTTCAGGCAATATTTCGCCTAAAAGAAATCTACCTTTACTTTTTTTCAAAAAAGCTATTCCTTCTAAAATATTTTGCTCTGTCTTTTCGCCAAAACCAAATAGGGGAGATATTTTGTGGGCTTTAGCTGCTTTTTCTAAATCTTTTAGATTCCTAATCTTTAATCTCTGATATAGAACCTTAATTTTTTTAGGACCCAAGCCTTCAACCGCAATTAATTCTTCTGTATTTATCGGTGTTTTCTTTTTAAGCTCCTGCCAATATCTAATTTTGCCGGTTTTTAAATATTCTTCGATTTTTTCGGCAATGCTCTTTCCCACGCCGGGAATTTCTTCTAATGATTTTTTGCCGCCTTTTTGATAAATATTGGCAACATCTTCTTCAAAAGACTCCAAAGCAATGGCTGCTTTTTTATAAGCATAGGGTTTAAAAGCTATTCCTTCCATTTCTAAAAAATCAGCGATCTCGTAGAATATATTGGCTATTTCCTTGTTTTTGGCAAAGCTCATAACTTTGTTTCCGGAGGAGTTTTTGGCTCCTCAAGAGGCGCCTTGGAAACAAAATGATTTTTTGTAAAAAGTCTCTGCCTAATTAAAAGTAAAAAAGAAGAAGCGAATAAACCAAAAATAGTGACTAAAACAAAAACAGCTCTAAATCCTAAAAAAGCAGCTATTACCCCACCAAAAGCTGCGGCAAAGCCGGCAGCTAAACCCATGCCCGTGCTCTGGAGGCTCCAGGAAAAAGCTTCCCAACCTTTATCAATATGTCTGGTAAAAATTCCAAACCAACTCGGCACAACGCAAGCCATGGCTAAAGCCCTGATAAACTCCAGTAAAAAAAGATGCCAAATTTGAGTAGAAAAAAGATAACCCAAAGGAATTAAGTTAGCGACATACATACCTCTGACTAAAAAATTAAAATCGTCTATTTCTCCTTTCTTTAGATCTAGAAAATAGGCAATAGCAGGTTGACTAATTGATTTTGTTACCCAAAAAGTGGCAGCAATAAAGCCTACTGTGACTAAAGTTCCTCCCTCAATTTGTTTAATTAAAAAAATGGCAAAAATAGGTCCAATCAAACCCCAACCACATTGAAGCAAGAAATCGGAAATAATTAAAGTTTTAATTACTTTATTGAAACCAATCATGATTTATTCTGCGATTATTTTTATAATCATTTCTCTTTCTCTTGGCCGATTATCAAAATCAATTAAAACAATTTGTTGCCACTGTCCCAAAACCAATTTTCCATTTTCAATTGGTACAGTTAAAAAAGGTTTTATTAAGGCAGAGCGGATATGAGAAGGGGCATTTCTTTCTCCCCACGTTTCATCATGGCGATAAGACCTATCCGAAGGAACTAATTTTTCTAAAAATTTTTTAAAATCAGCTATTAAATTTGGTTCTGCCTCAATTGTGGTTAATCCGCAAGTTGAACCTAACGAACTAATTAAACAAATTCCCTCTTTTACTTTAGAATTTTTTACAACTTCTAAAACCTTATCAGTAATATCAATAACATCATTTAAACCTTTGGTGGAAATAGAAAATCTCATTTTTTTATTGCCTGATTTAGGTCGTTAAGGAATTTTTTTAAATTAAGACGATGGACTTTGGCTGCCTCTTCTATTGTCTCACCTGAAATCATTGGGCAACCAACACAGTGAAGCCCGTAATCAAGGAAAACAAAAACAGTTTTGGGATATTTTTTAATCACCTCGCCAATCGTCATTTTTTGCGTAATCTTTTGAGTTTTTTTCATGTATTTTATTATACCTCATCCATCAACAAAAATAAAACCAAAACCCGGTGTTGGTTGAGAAACACCGGGTATGGCGAGTTAAAGTGTTAAATGGTCAATCTGCTATTTCAGCCCGGACGCAACGCACCCTGACCGAGAAGCCCTTAGGGCCGCCGTACTGGCCGCCATCGCCAAAGTTCTGGCGCCAGGCGCCGCTAGCACCGTCCTCGCTAGAACTCCAGTAGTCATCACTAGCAAAGCCCCCAATAGTAGCTCTATTTATATATAATTGATTTAATTCGTCTTTACTTGGTAAGAACCAATCATCTAAATCTTCATATCCTTCTACTGAACTTCTGTAAGCAACACATCTATCTGCTGCTTTATTTGATGCACCATCTTCTGCTATAATTGTAGCGGTATTTGCTTTCCCTGTTCCAATTGCTGTTCCTGTTGCACCAGTAGTAAGTTCAAAAGTCCCCCAAATTGAACTTGTTGTGTCTTCTGTAGCAGAAATCAAAACATAATCTTTTCCACCAACTGTTCCAGTATAAGCAACTATACCTCCGCCACATTCATCTCCAACTTCAGCTTCTAAACAACCTAGTTCTCCACCTCCTTCTTCTTCATATAATCCTACGGTAAAGGTGTTGGTGCCTGTGTAGGCTCCAGGAGGGGTGCCTCCTGGTATGTTAATGCCCCAGTATACATCAAGTGTTTGGTCTGTGTCTGAGGTTGGTTTTATAATGTGTTCTGTTAATTCTTCAGGTGTTGCAGATAAAGAGATGCCTGTTCCGTAGGTAAAGGGTTCTAAACTATATTCTTGTTCTGAGACAAGGATAGTGTTGCCATTATCTGTCATATTTGTTCCTTCAACAGAGATAGTAATAGGTGAGTTGCCGGCATTAATTATTTCTGTTTCTCTGTTTGTATCTTCTGTGTCTTGACCGGGGTCTAGGTCTGGATAAGTAATGGATTCTTGGGTTACAGCTAAAGCTATATTAGTTTTTAAGTCAACAGGGGCAGAAGTATCAGATACAGGGTCCAAATCTGGGTCTTGGACTGTTATTTCAGCTGTCCAGGTGTCTTCTGGGTCTGGACTATATTCATCTGTAGGAATGGCATAGTATTTAAAGTCA
>CAYWOB010000064.1:0-4399 GCA_964459815.1 uncultured Candidatus Saccharibacteria bacterium | reverse complement strand
AGATTTCACTCGCCAGAACGTTTTATCCAAGAAGTAGAGGATTTAATTCATCTTGGTTTTAATGGCTTCTATCTCCATGATGATACCTTCATCGCCAATAAAGAAAGGGTACGCAAAATCTGCACAATGCTGCTTAAAAAGCAATATCATCGCAAAATGATTTGGGCGGCACAACTCCGACCAAACTTAATCCAAAATCAAAAAGATGTAGAGCTCTTAAAATTGATGAAAGCTGCAGGATGTATCCAAGTAGAATATGGTTTTGAAAGTGGTTCAGAACGGGTCCTATCATTTTTAAAAAAAGAATCAGCAACCGTAGTCCAAAATCAAAAAGCAATAGATTTAACCAAGAAAGCAGGATTAAGAATTTTTGGTAATTTTATGCTAGGCACTCCAGGGGAAACTAAAAAAGAACTTCTTGAAACCAAGGCTTTCGTTTTGCGCAACAAAAATAAATTAGATTATTACCAAACCTATGTAACCACACCCTATCCTGGTACCGAGGTTTGGAATATCTGCCGTAAAGAAAATCTTCTTAAGGATGCCACTTGGGAAAAATTTGGTATGGGTATTTTAGATGACTTTGTATTCTCCCACACCATAGATAAAAACTTTATCCATCAAAATATTCAAGAACTTAACCATATTGCCTTAAAGAAGATCCCTCTCGGAGAAAAACTTAAATGGTTAGGAGTGAGACTCACAGATGATCCACATTATGTGTCAAAAATGTTAAAAAATTATTTCCATATCAAATCATAAAAATTAGTTGATTAAAAAGGAGGCGACCTTAAAGTATGTGTGGTATATTTGGTGTAATTGGAAAAAAAATTAATATTGAACCCGGCCTACAAACCTTAGCCCATCGTGGCCCAGATGCTAAGGGTCAATTTGCCGATCAATATCTAACACTGGGTTTCAGAAGATTAAGTATTATTGATTTATCTCCTGCAGGTCATCAGCCAATGACCAACGAACATCAAAATATTTGGGTCACCTTCAACGGCGAAATCTACAATTTTCAAAGTTTAAGGAAAAATCTTGAGAACAAACATAAATTCATTTCTAATACTGACACAGAAGTTCTAATTCATGGCTATGAAGAATGGGGAATAAATAAATTATTGCGTAAAATCAATGGGATGTTTGCTTTTTGCCTTTATGATTCTGAAAAAAAGAAAGTCTTTCTTGTCCGAGACCGTATTGGTAAAAAACCATTGTACTATTATGAAAGAGAGGGGCTTTTTGCTTTTGCTTCAGAAGTAAAAGCGTTTTTTAAAATACCAGGATTCCATTTTCAAATCAATCCCCAAGCCTTCTCTCTCTGGCTAGGTTTTCCTTATCTTTGGAATAACAATCTCACTCTCTTAGAAAAAGTAAAAAAAGTGCCACCAGCTCATTGTTTAATTTTAGATCTTAAAACAAATACCTACAGAATAAAAAAATATTATCATATCCCCAAACATAAAAACGTAGATAGCTTTGAGACTAATCAAAAAAAATTAGAAACATTGCTCCATCAAAGTGTTCGTTCCAGACTTATTGCTGATGTTCCAATCGGTATCCTTTTATCCGGAGGATTAGATTCCTCACTTATTACAGCAATTGCCCGTCAATATCAACCCCACCTTAATACAATTAATATTTCTTTCCCCAATACTATTACTGATGAAAGTAGATTCGCCCAAATCGTTGCTCGTCACTGTAAAACACACCATCTAAATCTCAAAATCGAGACCAAAAACATTTTTGAGGACTTCAGGCAGAATATTTGGATCTATGATGATCTATCTACCGCCGATGGTGGACTCTACAGTACCTATCTGTTATCCCAAAAAATTAAAGAGCAGGGGATTAAGGTCGCCCTCGTAGGAGAAGGGGCAGACGAGGTCTTTTGTGGCTACACTTGGTTTGGCTTTGGACAATTGCCTTTTAAGCTCCTGGGTCATTTTCTTCCCATAGTAGGTTATTACTATGCCATTATGCGCATTATAAATTATCCCCAGTTCTTCTCTTATCCTCTTATGCTAAATAAAAAACTAAAGCAATATGGCGGATCTATACTCACACAAATTCAGCAGAACGAAATCCTAAGTAGCCTACCAAATCACTATTGTATGAAGTTAGATAAAGGTAGTTCCGCCGCCTCCGTAGAAACACGAGCTCCCTATTTAGATTACCATCTCGTAGAATTTATGACCCAACTGCCGCAAAACCAAAAGATTAAAGGCCAGTGGTATCATCATCGGAAAAGCTATGAAAAATATATTCTGCGACGAGTAGCCAGCAAATACCTCCCCCCGCAAATATACCAACGCAAAAAGAAGGGAGGAATGACACCTACTTACAAAATCATTGAGGATGGTATTAAGGAATATCGCACCCGAATAATCCAAAATGATATTTTTCGGGAATATTTTTCAGCCCCATTGATTAAAAAAATCATAGATAGCAAACCAAAAATTAAACCTCTTATCTGGCAGAAAGAATGGCTTGTTTGGAAATTTTTAATTTTTCAAATCTGGTATGAATATTATCAAAACTACACCTTGTGATATTCTCTGCATTGTGCATCGCATTTGGGTGGAAGGACAAAAAAAACAAGGAGGGATGGATAAAATTTTAGAATATTTTAGAAAAGTCAAAAAACGTAAAATCATCCTCGTAGAACAACCATTGTATAACAAAGGGGAGACGCAAGTGTTTCTTCTGTCGCCTCAAGGAGAAACAAAACTCCTTCAAATTTCTCTCAAACATCACAAAGTATTCCTAAGCTGGTTAAAAGAAATTATCTTTAACCTGAAAGTTAGCAAAGCACTTATTCTGAAAACAAATTTTTTTACTACTGATCCATTATGCGCCCTGCCCGGCATTCTTTTTCCGAATAAGTTTCATTTCCGTTACTACCATTGTATTGATTACGCCAATCAACGTTTTAACAATTATTTTTTAAACTGGATCTACAAATCCTTAATTAAATCAATCCTGAAAAAATTTAACCTTATAAGTGTAGCCTCCCTCAAAACTCATCAAACCTTCTTGGCTATGGGTTGCCCTGCAGAAAAATTAGTTTTTCTTCCTAATTCTCCTATCTTCAAAAAAATTAATCTCCAAAATAAAGAAGAGGCAAGTATCATCTGTATGGGAGGTACTGTCCATCCTAAGTATCGCTACGGAGATATTCTCCAAATTGCTAAAGCTCTAAAAACTCGGTTCCCGCGAATTAAATTCTATATCCTCGGCGGTCATCAGCACCAAAAATATTTTCAGAAAATCCAAAAGGAAACCCAAAATCTAGGTTTAGAAAAAAATTTTTTCTTTACAGGCTTCCTGTCATCAGAAAAAAAAGAGGCTTTTCTCCAGAGAGCGAAAATAGGTATTTCATTTTACACTGAAGACGTAAGATTTTATATGCAATATGGTGACCCTTTAAAAATCCGCGAATATGCTCTTTACGGGATACCCACAATTACCGATGGGAAAACGCCTCTCGATCAAGAAATAACTAAAATAAAAGTTGGATTAATTGCCAAAAATAATCTTGATGCCGTTGGTAAAATAGCGAAATTACTTACAGATAAAAAACTCTATCAATGCTTCTCCCAAAATGCCGTAAATTGGGCTCAAAAAAATGATAAAAAGAAAATGCTGGAAAAATTATATCAAAGAATATTTTCTTAAAATTTAATCCTTTTCCCAACTCAATGTTCTCCACATATCAACAAAAATCTCATCCTTATTTTTCAATCTCGGTGGTAATGCCTACGCTTAACTCGGGAAAAACTTTGGCAGAATCTCTGCAATCAATCCTTGCCCAGGAATACCCCCAAGCACTTATTGAAATTATTATCATAGATGGCGGCTCTCAAGATAATACCATCACGATTGCCAAAGAACATGGGGCTAAAATTCTTTTCAATAAATTAAGAACTTCTGAAGCAGGCAAAGCTATCGGAATCAAAAAAGCGCAAGGGGAATTGATTCTGCTCATGGATTCAGATAATGTCCTTACTTCTCGCAGGTGGCTTTTACGAATGATTCAACCCTTAAAAGACAAAGAAATCATAGGGACAGAACCCTTCAAATATGAAAGTAAAAAGGGGGATCACTATATTAATAGATACTGTGCCCTGATTGGTACTAATGACCCTCTTTGTATTTTTTTGGGTAATTATGATCGCTATAATTATTTAACCCAAAAATGGACAGAAGTGGATTTAAAAATACAAAGAAAAACTGGCTATCTTAAAATTCAATGTAATGATGGCGTGTTTCCCACCCTAGGAGCAAATGGTTTTCTAATTAGAAAAAAGGAAATTATGGAATACATCAATGATGATTATTACTTTGATATTGATGTGACTTATCATCTAGCTGTCCACAAAAAAAAATTCTTTGC
>CAYWOB010000063.1:0-4430 GCA_964459815.1 uncultured Candidatus Saccharibacteria bacterium | reverse complement strand
TATTTTTTTTTCAAATCAAAAACCCTCTTTCTGAAAGAAAGAGGGTTTTTAATTTTAAGGAATTTACACTTTTAAATTTTAGATTCCAGCTCTTGAACTTTTTGTTTAAGCTGCTCGTTATCTGGATTCAACTCTTGCACTTTTTTAATGTTTTCTAAAGCCTTATTAAACTCGCCTAGATTTTCATAAGCCAGGCCAAGACTATAGAGGGCATTGGCATGGTTAGGGTTTTGGCTAAGTACGAGATTAAAAGCATCTAAGGCGCGTTGGAAATCAGGATTGTTTTTGAGATCTTTTTGATCCCCTATCATTGCTTTATTGTAGGAAATGCGGCCTAGTTCATAAATGATATCTTGATTTTGAGGAGCAATTTGGTAAGCAGCACTAATTTGCTCCAAGGCATCATCAAACTGTTTTTTATTTTCATAAACGAGTGCAAGATAGTAACGGGCGGCAAGATAATCTGGTTTTAATTCTACTGCCTTTTTGAAAGCATCCAAGGCTTCACCATATTTATTCTCTTGATCATCACCCTCTGCGGTTCCTGCTTGAATCATATAGGCACGGCCGAGTTTAGCTAAGAATACAGGATTAGTTGGTTCTAATTCTAATGCCTTTTCGTAAGATTTGATGACCCATTCATTAGCATTTTTAGAATAGAGGGTTGTGTTTTCATAGATTTGGCCCCGCGCTTCCCAGAGGTTAACATTTTGAGGAGAAAGATCAGTAGCAAGTTTAGACTCATTGATACTATTTGCTACTAAGGCTTGAATACGGTTAATATCTGCGGCTTGCCCTTTGGCGGCTTCTAGGTTAGCTTCTGTGAGGTGATCTTGCGCTAAGGACAAATAATAAATTGGCCGGTACTTATTGAGGGCAAGGGCACGATTGAAGAGTATGGTTGCATCATCATACTTTTCTGCAGCAATCTTTTTTAAGCCTTGTTGATGATAAACATCTGCTAGATAGATCCTTCCCAAATAGGTAAAGAGGACCGTGACTAGGCATAGGGCTAAGACAAAAATAAAGGAAAGAAATAATGCATATTTAGGTGAAGTTTTAAAAGAAAGGGTTGATATTTTGAATTCTTGAGGGCGATATATAGTAGCGATGGCCATCATTAATCCCATAGAGAGCCAGAAGAAGATTTGTAAAGTAGTATTGGTGAAATTTAAGAAGTTAGCGAGTAGCAGAGCGGCCCAAGCACCTGCAATACCCAAGATAATAAAATCAATATGGACTTCTCTTGGTATTCTTTCTTCTTCCTCTTCTTCCTCTTCATCTTCTTTGATTGTTTTCGATTTTAAGTCTACAACTCCTTGGGAAGAAGATGGTGGGGAAAAGATGTCATCTCTGGTTTTAAAATTAATATTAATGTGCTGGGGTTTTCGATTAGTCCAGGGAGAAGGAGGAACAACATTTTCTTTGATTTCTTTTTCTGAAAATTCTATTTTAGTTGGTTTTATTGTTTCGGATTCCTGATTAGTGATCGAATGATAATCTGTTGATTTACTTTCCGGTCTATGGAAAAGAGCAAATTTTGATTTTGAGAGGGATTCTTTTTTTGTTTTGATTAATAAAAGGCTAGAGGAGCCAATGAAAATTAGCAGGATAACAATATAGGTTAATATTCCTAAAGAACCGGTGGTGGCTAAAAGTTCTAGATAGGTATTATTCGCTTTATCAAAGCGGACATTCCAGAGGATATTCTGATTAAAGTCAGCAGGTCGAAAGCTAGAAAAATCATAGCCAAAGGTTTCTGGACCAGAACCAAAAAGGAAACTAAAGAAACTATGCCAGAGGGTATGACGGGCAGTTTCCCAGGAAAGTTTAAAACTCAAAGAAACTTCGCTAGGCAATTTTCCTTTAATAATAGAGGGGATGCCGAGGGTAGTAGAAAAAATAGCGATGACCAGGATAGCTGCTGGTATAATTAACCATTTTTTAGCAAGATGTTCTTTTTCTCTCGCGATACCAAGACTCAAAATAATGAACATACTCAAGATTAGAATATACCAGGCGATTTGGAAATTAATTGTGTTGATTAAAACAAGTGCGGCCAAAACAAGGATGAGGATTAGAATTCTCAAGACGATATTCATCCGAGGCTTCAGGAGAAAGGCGGCAGCGATGCTTAAGATAAAGGCGACGAATGTAACCAGTGCAGAAAGAGAACCCACGGGGTTAAAAGAGTTAATTCTGGTGAAGTCGAAAGGTAGAACAAAGAAATTGAAGATTTGGAGAAAAGCAAAAGCAATTAGAAGGGTACTGGAGACTAAAAAGCTTATGCAAATCCACAATATCTTTTTAGGGTTATTTACGTTGCTCACCGAAAGAAAATATAAAAGGGCATAGAAAATAACACTCACTAAACCCAAGGCACCTTGACCATAAGCACCTAGAATACTTGTTATTCGGTCAACAGAGAAGATAGTAGCCAGGCCATACACAACTAAAAAGGCAAGAATAGGAATATCTAGAGGGGTCCGTTTAATAATAAGTTTTTTATTTAAAACCCCTTTACCAAACCAAGCCAGATAACCAATAAGCACAATTGCAAAGAAAAGAATTTGTTTCGAGAATTCAGTGAGTTGAGGCGTGAAGGGAAGAAAGAAGAGGGGAATCAGAAAAGCCAGTAAAATTAACACCCCAAGGATGATACGGTCACAAACAGTAGAGACCTTGTTTTGAAATGTAATCATAAATGCAGGTTATCCATTATTTTTTTATGTATATTTGATAGGGAGAAGGTAGACGATATTCCATAGGGTTCTCATAAAATCTCTGATTTCGTGAGGCTTTTTGGGTTTATTTAGCTTCTTCTACAGTAATTGTTTTTGTTTTGGCTTTGGAGGCTTTAGGTAGAATGATGGTGAGAATACCATTTTTTAATTCTGCTTTAATACTTTCTGCTTCTACATCTACAGGTAGAATTACGGAACGGGAAAAAGGACCCCAGTAGCATTCTTGGTAGTAGTAATCTTCGGGTTTAATCCGGGCATCATTTTTGCGTATACCTTTAATGGTAAGCATATCATTGTTAATTGTGACATCTAAATCCTCTGGTTTTACACCGGCGATAGTAGATTTGATTACAATTTCATTAGGTGTTTGATAGACATCAATGGTAAGTTGACCTTCATAGTCTTGAGGGGGTTCTTCGCGCGGTTGAGTATTATCTTCATTTTTGTGGGGAGCATTTTCTAAGGGAACATTTTTTGCTCCTGCCAGTTTTTCTAAAAAAGTTTTTTTTACCATTTTATTTTGCTTCGGGGTCCCCCAAAAATTCTTTCCTACCTATTGTTCTGCCTGCCTGCTCGGCAGGCAGGCCTGACGGCAGTCGGGTAGACAGGTTAGAATTTTTGGAGTTTTGCCTCCTGTTTTTAATTATTAAAATTACTAATGAAGTGGGGGGTAGTTAAGCAATATAGGTTTTCCGTGCTTTTACACTTTTAATCAGTTGATTTAAAGTGATAAAAATACCTAAGAGCAGGATGACCAGGAAAGGGATAGTCAAGTTTAATCTCAATGTAATCATAAAATTATAAGCTCCGTGGATAATAATGGCAATTAAAAGTCCGCGTCTAATTAATCTCTTTTCTGCCTTCGGATTAAAGCGTGCGCGACCTAAGTAATATCCGACAATGCCAGAGGTTAGGGCGTGCATTAAGGTAGCGGTAAAAAAACGGAAGAGAATAATAGAAGGACCATTTCCTAGGGTGGCCATTATATTTTCTAGGGAAGCAAAACCCAAGCCAACCACTGTGCCATAAATAATTCCATCCAAGCGTTCATTAAATTCAGGACGACGGTAAACTTTTCTTTTGATTACTAGATATTTTAAATATTCTTCCACTGGCGCGATGACAAGAAAGGTGCCCCACAGGATTTGAGTAATACTTTCATTATCTGAATAAGGCATAATGTAGTCTACAACGAATTCCAGGGCCGCTGCAGGGATAGTCATAAGCATACCCCAAATAAAGATTTTGAAGACTAGCTTTAGAGGCTCTGGTTCCTCACGATCCTTGCGACGATAAAAAATGAGCCAAAAAATACCCGGTGCAAGGGCAATCAAAATGTAGAATAAAAACTGCATAATTAAAAGACAAAAACATAATTGGGTTTCGCCTTCATTATAACAGAACGAGAGGCAAGAGGCAATTTTGGATTTAAAAAGAACAAAAATTTATTCTTTAATTTATAACGGGCGGGAAGATAAAATACTGCATCATCAAACTAAAATCATCCGCTTATATGAGCGGATGATTTATTTATGGCAGCCCCAAGGGGAATCGAACCCCTGTTATCAGGTTGCCACCCTATGGGTGGTCACCCGCAGGGTGAAAAACCTGAAGTCTCATATGATTTTTCAGCAGCCCCAAGGGGAATCGAACCCCTGTTATCAGGTTGCCACCCTATGGGTGGTC
>CAYWOB010000062.1:0-4492 GCA_964459815.1 uncultured Candidatus Saccharibacteria bacterium | reverse complement strand
TTTTTACGATGTCTTTTTATTTTAAAGTAATTTCGTCTTTTTTATTTCGTGCAAAAAGTGAAGTATCTTGCAGATTCAATAAAACCGTAGAACGACGGACGATTCTTTGTTTTAAGACCAAATCTACTAGTTTTTCCTGTAATACTGGTTTTTTAGCCCTTTTCAGAAGATCCATAATAATTTCTTTAACTGTTCCCTGCTTGTAGCCCCATTCACGCAAGCCATAAATTCCCCGGCCTACCAAAACAAAACGGGGATCTTTGATGAGTTCGTTGTGTACTGTAGGGGCATGCGCTTTTTTCTGGCTTAATTGGCTTTTATTAATTAAATCCGTAATTTGCTGAAAATGCAAAGGTTTGCCCTCTTTTTTTAAAACAAGATAAGCCCGATCCTTCACCCCCCGCGGATTTATCTCTCCCCAGCCTGCTAAACCCCAATCTTGATAAGGATTAGAAATAACTTTCTTGGAAATACCTAAATAATTTTCAATAATTTCCTGGTTTAAATCGCTGGTTTCTACTGGTGCAGCTTCTATTTTCTGGTACAGTTTGTTAAAAGTAACTGGTTCGGCCACTTCTTGCAGAATTTCTTTAGCGGTTTCAATAATTTTGTTGGTTCGTTTAAAAAAGCCACGTTTAAGTGTCCAAGCGCGGTTATATTCACTATTTTCTGAAAAATCAAAAAATTTGTCTGATAGATTAAGAATGAATAAAACTAGAGACCGATAAGTTGGGTTATTAAAATCTTCGCCTAAAAGATCCTTGAGAAGAATTTCTTCAGAAGCAATACCCCCTAAATTCATTAAAGTATTAGCAATTATCTTTTCTACGGGCTCAATCTTTTTAATATCTGAATTCTCTTTGAGACTCTTTAGGGTTGCGGCTTCAATTTGACGCACCCGCTCTCGCGTAATGCCATAATACTTACCTATCGCCTCCAAGGTTTGGTTTTTCTCTCCAGAGAGGCCAAAGCGTCTTTTAATGATATCTTGGTTTTTTTCCGGAAAAGAAGCAAGTAAATCAAAAACTATAGAAGCAAGTAATTCTCCTTGAATTTTCCCCCTATTTTCAATTGTTTTAACCTTTTGGTTCATAAGGATTTAATTGATAACATTTATATCATATAATATATAAAAAATTATGTCAAGGGAAGAAGGGGGAAAAAGATATTAGCATAATTATAAAAATAGGTCAAATTTTATAAGCCACGAATCAAAAACCCCTTATCAAAATAAAAACCCCACAAAATCAAAAGATTTTCCGGGGACCCCGAAAATAAGGGGTCAAGTGCCAACCAAATGATGTTTTTACCCGAATTACGAAATAAGGTGGTTAATCAGTTTTGAGGGCCACGGGCATCCTGCCCGTGGCCAAAACTTCGGGCGGGACGCCCGAAGTCCTCGGAGAGAGAGTTTCGTTTTTAGGCTCTTTTATGCAAAAAATTATACCAAACTACTAAAAGCGGAGAAGCAATAAAAATAGAAGAGTAAGTGCCCGTAACAATCCCCGCGAGCATTGCTAGCATAAACCAATGAATAGAAGCACCGCCAAAAAGAAAAAGCGCAAAAAGCACTAAGATTGCATTCATACCTGTAACGAGCGACCGCGTCATTGTTTCATTAATGCTCGTATTAACCAAAGTCTCAAAAGGTTCATCGGCTTTCGATTTGAGCCGTTCACGAATGCGGTCAAAAATCACAATTGTATCATTCACGGAATATCCTAAAACCGTAAGCATGGCAGTAATAAAAAAACTATCAATCGCCACATCTAAAAACTTACCTAAAATAACAAAAACTGAAAGCATCACTAAAAGATCGTGAATCAAAGCAATAATTGCCACCACGCCAAAACGCCAAGAAGAAACGGGTCGGCTCACTTTACGGAAGGCCCAAGCAATATATAAGATAATCGCGATAGAAGATAAAATAATGGTAAGATAAGCTTTACCTTTGATCTCTTTTCCAATGGTAGGGCCAATAGTTTCATAACTTATCTCTTCCACATTGCCAAACTTTTGCTTCAAATTCGCAAGAGTAAGATCGTGTTCTCCGGATTCTAAACTGCGAAATTGAAGCATTTTATTGCCTTCAGAATCACGCACACTTACCTCTCCTAAATTAAGGGTCGGTAAAAATTCTCTAATCGCTGTATTATCTACTGCCACAGGAAACTTTAATTCCCATAAAGTGCCACCCTTAAAATCAATGCCCCAGTTTAAACCGAAAATAAAAAAGAAAATAATACCAATTAAAGTAATGGCACCGGAAAAAATAAAATAAAATTTTCTTTTACCGATAATGTCAGGCATAATAAATAAGTCAAAAGTCAAAAGTTAAAAGTCCAGATCACAACTTATTAGGATGAAGGTCTGGTGCAGATAAGACATTGGGGTTTTGACCCAAAGGAATCCCAAACAATTTCCTTTTCACTAACCGGTTTAAAATCAAAAATTGCAAAAAACTGCGGCTTACCACCACAGCAGTAAACATACTAACGACCACGCCTAAACCTAAGGTGATAGCAAAACCACGAATGACACTGGAACCAAAATAACCCAAGATTACACAAGTAATCAGGGTGGTAATATTAGAATCAAAGATAGAGGACCAAGCGCGTTTAAAACCTTCTTCGCAAGCGGCAAGTAGATTTTGGCCACGGCGCAGTTCTTCTTTCATCCGTTCAAAAATCAAAACATTAGCATCCACAGCCATACCGACCGAGATAATGAAACCAGCCACACCCGCTAGGGTCAAAGTAACAGGAATGAGTTTAAAAATCGCCAAAGAAAAGAGGGCGTAAATTAGGAGGGCACAGACAGCTAAAAACCCTGGCAGACGATAATAAATTATCATAAAGAGCACAACAATAAAGAGCCCTAAAATACCTGCGGCCATACTTTCTTCTAACGATTTTTCACCTAAAGAAGCGCCAATATTCTTTTGACCGATGAGTTTAATCGGCACCGGCAAGGCACCAGAATTTAAGCGTGTCGCAAGTTCTTTAGCTTCTTCAGTGGTAAATTTACCCGTAATTATTGCTTCGCCCGTAGTAATAGGCTCATTCACTCGTGGGGCAGAAATAATCTCGCCATCTAAATAAATCGCTACCTGCTTGCCGACATTGCGTGTGGTGATTTCTGCAAATAATTTTTTTCCTTCATCATTAAATTCCAAACCAATTACGGGTTCATTGGTATTGGGATCAAATTGTACTGTCGCGTGTTGAAATTCCTTGCCAGTCAAATTGGTAGGCACAAAAGAAGTGAGTTCTGTATCAGGCTTAATCTCTTGACCTGGCATAATTTGGGCAAGAGCTTCTGGCGGCAAATCCGATGCCTTGTAGATTTGAGCTTCTCGAAACTCTAAATAAGGCGTTGCTCCAATCATTTGAATAGCAGCATTAATATCCTTCACGCCAGGGAGTTCTACAATAAGTCTCCATTCGTCACCTACTTTGGTGGTTTGAACAATAGGCTCTCCCACACCATAAGCATTAACCCTTCTTTCAATTACATCACGCGCACCAGCCATAGCATCATCGCGCCTTTCCTCTTTCACTTTAGATAAATCCATTTGATAAACCAAATGCGTACCACCCTGTAAATCCAAACCTAAATGCACCTTAATTTCACGGAAAAATTTACCGATTTTCAAATCTGGGCCTTTTGGCCAATCCACTAATCCGGCAAGAAAGGTTAAAAGAATAATTAAAATAAAACTAAACCACACCTTGCGCCGTGGCGAAGATTGAATCAGAAAACGCAAAAAAATAAAAAAACTGGATTTGAATTTCCGACCTAAATCTTTCAGGGCATCTATATCCGTGCGCTCGGGTTTGGGGTTTCGATCTTCAGACATAATGTTTATTCCAGATTCCGTTGGGGAGGACCATGGGCATCTTGCCCATGGCTTTAACTTCGGGCAACCCGCCTGCCATCGCTTGCGCTTCAGGCGCTAGCGGGCAGGGATGCCCAAAGTCCTCAAGAAAGAAATATAATTTGTGGACGATTAAGATTATTTCATATCATCCTTCTTTATTTTACCAAAAATGCGGCTATTTTTCAAATACATCTTTAGTGCCTCTAAAAACCATGGTCCAAAATATTGGGCAAGTTTAATAGCCCCTAAATCCAACCATTTATAGCCTTGATGTTCTGCACTCATTTTGATTTTACCGCTCTTATATTCTCCCTCAAAGAATAAATAAAAAACATGAAGCGGTCCTTCTTTCTTTAGAACCTCGTGCCTCGCATAAGCAACGGGTAATGGACGAATTTTAAAATTAACGATACCAGTTTCTTCGGTAATTTCCCTTTTCAAAATATCTAAAATCGGCACGCGAAATTCGTCTTGATGAATCCTACCACCAGGAAAATCATAGAAGCCCGCAAAAGGACCATCTTTTAATGATTTTAAAACGAGGATCTCGCCGTGGGAATTTTTTAAAAATGCTTTAAGGGAAATTTGATAAAAATCTTTTTCAGACGGCAT
>CAYWOB010000061.1:0-4652 GCA_964459815.1 uncultured Candidatus Saccharibacteria bacterium | reverse complement strand
GTGGGCGGCTCAGGATTCGAACCTGAGACCTCGTCCTTACCGTGCCCGACTTGCCTGACCTACTTAATTGTGGGCGTGCGTGGATTCGAACCACGGACCTTCGCCTTATCAGAGCGACGCTCTAACCAACTGAGCTACACGCCCTATGTTTAAATAAAATACAACTTAATTTAAATTTTATTGACTGGTTAGGCAAGTCAGGCGGGCGGGTCAGAGACGCGCTCTAACCAACTTAAGCTAGCCGCCCCCTAAATTAGTTAAAAGTTTAAGATGCAAAATTAAAAGTTAAAATGAAACTGTAACTTTGAACTTTAAACTTTGAACTTTTAACTATTTTCGTGGGCAATGTAGGATTTGGACCTACGACCTTCTCGGTGTAAACGAGACGCTCTACCACTGAGCTAATTGCCCATTTAGTAGATTTTACTGCCAATTATAGCATCACTACTATCAGGGGACACTAATACACATTCCTTTTTGTTGTCCATAGCTCCCAAGGTCAAAACTTCAGAGGTCAATGGTCCAATTTGTTTGGGCGGCAGATTCACAATACCCAAAACCAATTTATCAGTTAGTTGCTTTTTGGTATAGCGGACAAGACGTGCTCCTGAAACTTTAATGCCAATTTCCGGACCAAAATCAATAGTAATTTTATGAGTGGTATGCTTGGGATTGGGTAATTTTTCCACCTTGATAATTTTTCCTACTCGTATATCTAATTTTAAAAAGTCATCAAAAATTACCATAAGATGAATTTAGTTTTTCATTTTTGGTAAAATCTTATCAGATTAGCCCTTTGGTCGTGAACCCTCTATTTTATTTTGCGAATTCAAATGTGTTTGCGATCTTATTTGCAATAGTCGTATCATTACCGTTTCCATCAGATGGGCCAGTAAGCTGAAAGACGTTATCACCCTTTTGAATGTAGTATGTTGTGTAATTTAGATTGGTGATATTGTTTTTTATCACTATAGCTCTGGTTTGCGCACCATATTTAGTTATTGTTGTGTCTGAAATGATTGTTGAGTTATTGTTAGCAGAGGTTTTGTACTTCTTAGCCACAATATCTACTGTCCCTGAAAAAACTACTACGTCATACACCATGTCTTGTCCTTCGTTTTGTGGGTTTGCTCCAACAAGTAGCTTCAAGGATGAATCAATTTTTTGGTTAACAGAAGTTTGGTCTCTGACTTCCCAATTTGCTGGATACTTAAAGGAAAAACCGTAGTTGCTGTTATAATAAACTTTCCAATTTGTCGTCTCATCCACGAGTGTCGTTTTGTCAATTGTGATCGGAGTGGTTCTTACTAACTTTAAAGCACAGTAAACTATTCCTCCCGCTAGAATAACTGCAATTACAACGAGTATGATTTTCAAATTTTTTTTACTCATTAAGATATGCGACTATTTTTTGAATATCTATGTGCCCAGGCCGGGACTTGAACCCGGATGCCAAAAAATGGCCAAGAGCCTCAGTCTTGTGCGTATACCAAATTCCGCCACCTGGGCTTATAAACCAAGATGAAAGAATTATTTTTTATCTTTAATAATACTTTTTCCTTGAGATATTTTAATAGATTCCTTGTCTTTTTCCTTTTTTTTGGCCTCTCCCTGTTCTAATTTGTTTTCTTTTTTATCTTTGATTTTTTCAGTTTTTTCCAGGATCCTTTCTTCGCGGCGTATCTTTTCGCGGTCGCGGCGGCGGAGATAATACAATTTTGCCCGGCGTGGCTTCGCGAGTTTTACAACTTCTATTTTGGCAATGTGGGGGGAATACAGAGGGAAAATTTTTTCTACACCAATTCCTTGAGAGATTTTACGTACGGTGAAAGTAGCTTCTGCGCTCTTACCTTTTTTACGTGCAATCACCACTCCTTCAAAGATTTGAATTCTTTCTTTTCCTTTTTCTTGTATCTTTTGGTGCACGCGAACAGTGTAACCAGGGCGAAAATCCGGGATATCCAAACGTATATTAGTTTTTTTGAATTCATCGAGTAATGGAATCATAAATCAGAAATTATGAATTAGAAATATATTATCTTAATTCTTACTTTTGCTTCGTTAGAATTTTTTGTAAATCATCGGGTAATCTAGAGATAAATGATAATTTTTTACCCATTATAGAGATAAAACCTAACTTTGTGGCGTGAAGAAAGAGACGGCTTGAACCTAAAAATTTTTGTTTGCGGTAGCCATAAAGTTGGTCATTTACAAGCGGATGCCCAATGGATTTAAAATGGACGCGGATTTGATGCCGCCGTCCTGTCCTTAAATATACTTGAATATAGGCAGTATTGTCAAACTGTTTTAATACCTCAAACTCGGTTAAGGCACTTTGAGCTTTAGAGTTTAGAATATTTTTTTTATTTTGGATCACAACCATTTTTCTCGGATTTTTAGGATTTTGTGCTAAAGGCCAATTGATTATTCCCTTTTTTTCTTTGAACTTACCCCAGGCCAGGGCAAGATAAATCTTTTGAACTCTTCTTTTTTTAAATAGGTTTTTTAAATATTGGAAAGTGCGATTATTCTTTGCTACAACCATTAATCCCGAAGCATCTTTATCTAATCTATGGACAATACCCGGCCGAATATTAGGTTCATCGCCTACCTTTTTGATTTGAGGATAGTAGGCAATTAAGGCATTTACCAGATTGCTTTTTGGCCGCCCTGCTCCTGCATGGACCACCATTCCAGCCGGTTTATTAATCACTAATAGGTTGTCATCTTCATAAATGATATTTAGAGGAAGGGTTTTATCTGGTTCTAGATTAATTGTCTCAAGAGGTTTAATGCTAGCCTCAACCCTGTCTCCTGTTTTAAGCGCATAGCGAGGGCTATTTTCATTCTTTCCGTTCACAGTAACACATCCTTTTTTAATATTCTTTTGTAAATGGGAACGCGAATACTCTGGGAACCTTTGTACTAAAAATTTGTCCAGCCGTTCTCCTCGATTTTTATCTTGAACAATAAATCTGTTCATATTGACAAACTAAAAGCGAAGAGCGAAGAGTGAAAAGATTTTATTATTTTTTTGGTTTTTCACTTTTAGCTTTACGCTTTTCGCTTTTATGGTGGGCTCGTCCAGACTCGAACTGGAGACCTTTACGATGTCAACGTAACGCTCTAACCAACTGAGCTACGAGCCCCTTTTAAACTAAAAACTAAAATCTAAAAATGAAAAGCTGCAAATAAAAAGTTTTTAGCTTAGCACAGTGACTGTGCGCCCAGAGGGAATCGAACCCCCAACCATCACCTTAAGAGGGTGCTGCCCCGCCTGCCAAAGCCTGTGCCTCCAGGAGGACTCGAACCTCCAACCGTTTGCTTAAGAGGCAACTGCTCTACCACTTGAGCTATGGAGGCAAGGGCACTGGCGGGCAGGCCCAGCCCGCCATCGCAAGCCGAAGCTTGCAAGGCGTTGCGGGCGGGTCTACCAACCTAAAGCTATGGGCGCTTATCAAAAACTAAATATAATATAACTTAATTTAGGGTTTTTTTCAACATTTAGAAAATAAAAAATAGGCCTATTTTGTCCTACATTGTAAAAAAATTTTATCCCCACACCAAAAGACCACTGGCGTTAGCCCATGGATGAATGGTTAATATCCCGAAGGGCACAAGCCAGAATATCATTGGCGTAAGCCCCCACACCAAAATTTTTGGTGTGGGGGGTAAGCCATGGTGTGGGGATTTATTAAAAATTGGGTTTTATTCCGCGGTCTTTTAGCCCTTTTCTTCGAGCATCTGTCAAAGCTTTTTCCAAATCGATTTTATAATAATCCGCAATACGTACTAGGCAAAAGAAAATATCAGCAAGCTCATCCTCAATATCTTGCTTATTAGTTTTATACTCTACTTTTTCACGTCTTTCCTTAAGATAATATTTCTCCTGCATCATAATATGTTTTGCTAAATCACCAACCTGTTTTGCTAATTCTACGATATTAGCTTCTATTCCCCATTTTTTCTGTTCTACCTTTTCAAAAGCCCCAATCTCTTTTCTAGTGATATTAATAATTTCTTGTAATGTTTTCATAAAATAAATAAATTTTTAACTTTGCATTTTAAATTTTGAATTTGAACGAAGCGATTGTGCCCTCGGCAGGAGTCGCCCCGAGATAAACTCGGGGCGCCACGGGTTTATCCCGTGGCGAACCTGCTTTCCATCAGTTAAAGAAATAAGACTTTTGTGCCCTATTCTGAAAATAGTTCGAACATTTTTCGCCGCCTGCGGCGGCGACGGCCAGCCCCCAAAATTTGAGCGGCTTCGCCGCGAACTTTGACAATTTCAAGTTTTTCTATGAGTTAATCATAACTCATTTCAGGAAATTTTTCAATGAAAAATTTCCTGATTTGGCGGCAAATTCTTTAGCACCTTTACAAAAAGAAAAAGCCCCCTTTGGAGTTTTCGTCTTTGACGAATTCCGCAGGGGGCATGGGTGCGAGAGGGTTACGGCAAGTCGACGACGAGCTCCTCCTCTGCCATCTGCCGGATGTCGGCGCCGATGACAGTGAGGTTCTCGTCCGAGTGCCCGATGTTGGCGTAGCCGTAGCTGTTAACAAGGACCCTGTGGGTCTCATCGGTCAGCGCGACCAACACCAACTCCCAGTGCGCACCGGTGCGAGACGAGCTCTCGCTCGTCCAGCTCCAG
>CAYWOB010000060.1:0-4777 GCA_964459815.1 uncultured Candidatus Saccharibacteria bacterium | reverse complement strand
GTGGGAGGGGGTGGGAGTTAAGATCGTTCCCTTATCACGAGAGTCCCTTTCCAAAATGGCTAGTCTTGGCCATTTTTTGGCCACTATTAGCCAAAATAACCAGAATTTCTTGACTTTTTTGTTATGATATGGTATAATTAGACCTATTTCGAATGATGAAGTTCTTTAAAATTTCGCTTCCTTTCAAGCGACCAACTTGTGGCGAAAAGTGAATGTCTCCCCTTTCAAAGGGGAGACTTAAAGAGGGGTTCTGGAAATTCCTCCCCTGATAAAGGGGAGGTGCAGGAGGGGTTATAACCCCCTTCTAATTCCCCCTTATCAGGGGGAAAGAAATTTTTGCCCAGCTTGGTCGCTTGATGAAGAAAGGAGAGTATTAATCCAAGCACCACCTCCAAATAGAATAAATCATAGAATAGTGAATGCTTCAAGAGAGGCTTTGTGGCTAGACGGCGGCCTAGAACATCGCAGCGACCCGATTCTGGGAACTGGATGCATTATGCCGTTTTGGAGGAAATTGAAATGTTGAAAAAAGTAACAAGAGAAGAAATGCCCGAGATGATTTTGAGGGACGAATTTGGCCGCAAAAACCCCAATTTATTACATAATGTAGAACCACTTCCAATTACTACTGAGGAAGGTGAGCTGGTAGACTATTATGTTCACAACTGGGGAGCAAGGGTAAACCAATCCCCTGATCAAGAGAAATGGCATAATTATTACCATTTTCAAGGGACTGTTACACTTGAAGAGGCAATAACGAAGAAAAAGGATTTCAGGACTGTTGGATACTGTCTCAGGCACGTTTCTGGATCGTATAGACTTTATAGATTGACCCGCGGTTTATATCTTAACACGGCTGTGATAAAGACTTCGCGCTATCCTCGGGCGGATGTTCGCCGCATACCAACAACTCAACATGAAGAGTATATATGCGACACTGAATTAGAACATTTGGTTGACCTTGTTGAAAAGTTACTAGAGCGTTAAATTTCTCTCGGCTATGGATGCTTGCAGAATCCATAGCCCAATCTCCAAACCCATAAAATATTTATGGTTTTAGAGATTGATCTTTTCATAAGCTGTTTTTAATGTTAAAGTGTAATCAAAGTAATTTATTTTATGCCTAAACGTTACCTCATCAAAAAAGCTACGCTAAAAGATATTAAACCCTTTTATTGTTTTTTTAAACAAAGCATCCGCGAACAATTTCCCCAATATACTGCTAGAACCAGAGAATATTTCCTTCAAAAGGAATATAATCTCGTTTCCCTATCTGCTCGCTTAAAAAAGCACGATATTGCCATCTATTTAGCTTGTGAAGAAAAAGAGGTAATCGGTTACTTAATCGTTGGCGTCTTTGTGGGAGGGGTATGTTTAATCATTTGGCTTGCAGTTTCTGCCGAGCATCAAGGTCAAGGGATTGCCAGCCAACTTTTACAAATTTGTGAGACCGATTTAAAAAAGAAAGGAGTGCATAAACTTCATCTTTGGACCGACCAAAAGAACATAAATTTTTATCAAAAGAGAGGATACAAATTACTCGGTAAAATACCAGAGAATTATTATGGCAGCGATGATTATTTTTTCTATAAAACCCTGCAAAAATCAAAAGAAAGTAATTTTTTAAAGTATCCAAAATTATAGATTTTTTCTACCAAAAATCGGCTCGCTTTTAAAAGAGCCGATTTTTGTTCCCCTTATGTTTCAAGCTAAAAGTTAAAAGCGCAAAACTGCAATTTTAAAATCAAGCTCTCATTTTTTTTATTCCTTGTTGCTCATTCCCGCCTCTCTTTCTAGACCGCCTGCAAGCAGGCGTAGAAGTTAGAAACTCTAATTTAGTTTTAAGCTTTTCACCTTTAACTTTTCGCTTTTCGCTTTTAGTTTTTAGTTTGCTTTAGATATACTTCCTCATCACTGCCCTTACAATTCCCTGGATTGCTGGATTTTTGACATAGATTGGTTTCATTGTGCGGTTTGCTGGTTGTAAGCGGATCCGATTCCTTTCGCGAAAGAATTTTTTTAATGTTGCATATTGATTATTTAAAAGCGCGACCACTGTATCTCCATTTTTTGGTGAAAAATTTCTCTCGGCAATAATATAGTCCCCATCCAAAATTCCATCCTCAATCATTGAAGTCCCTTTAACCTGCAGGACAAAGGAATTGGGTTTGTTATCTACGAGTCCTAAGGGCACACAAATGGTTTCGTTCTCCTGTATCGCTTCGATAGGTGCGCCCGCGGCAATGAGGCCTACCAGCGGCAATTCAATTGCTTTTTTAAAGCGGATGAATTTTCCCGAAGGAGTTAAGGAGCGCGCTTCACCTTTAACTGCCTGCAGATAACCCCCGTCTTCCAAATTCTTAATGTGTTCATGAATCGTGGCCGTAGAAGATAAACCAAAATGCTCGGCTATTTCTCGAAAGGAAGGAGCATAGTCGTGGGTGGCAATGAATTCTACTAGAAAATCTAAGATTTGTTTTTGACGTTTGGTAAGTTGCATATTTGTTGTTGCATTTTGTGATTCCTCTCCCCCTGCCTGAGGGGGAGGTGGAGGGGGTGGGAGCTTAATCATTGTTCAGAACCCCTCCTATCCTCCCCTTTGAAAGGGGAGGACTAATTTATGCGAGGCCCATCTTTTTATATTATAACCCAAACAAAAACCGAATACAAGTGACTTATCCACAGATAAGATTTTACCCCTACACCAAAAATTTTTGGTGTAGGGGTGTATTTTTTTATTAAATTCGTTATAATAATAAAGAAAGGAGGTGGTAAATATGGCCAAAACCAAAAAACAAGATGAGCGCAAAGAAGAGGAAATTGGCACAATCAGCCATTACTACAACAAAATTGGCGTGGGGATTATTGAAATTAAGAATGGAGCATTAAAGGTTGGTGATATGATTCGCATCAAAGGTCATAGTAATGATTTTGATCAGAAAGTAGGATCAATGCAAGTGGATCACAAAGAAGTCTCCGAAGCAAAACCAGGAGATATAATTGGTTTAAAAATGGATCAGAAAGTGCACGAGGGTGAAATGGTTTATAAAATTCTAGAATAGAAAACAAAAAGAGGACATTGTCTTAATATTACAAATCCCAAGTATTTTTGTTAGTAATAAATTTTTGATTTAATTTTCAGCGTCTCGCTATGAACAAATATCTTTTGTTTAGTTTGTCTCGCTTCGCGAGATCTGGCAAAGCCAGAAAAATTAGAACTGAAAAATTGAAAATTTTTTAGATTCTGTCCCCATAGCTCAATTGGATAGAGCGTAAGCCTCCGGAGCTTAAGGCTCCCCGTTCAAATCGGGGTGGGGACGCTATCGCTTCGCATTTAGAATTCAAACTTTGAATTTTACATTGTCATTTTACACTTTGATTTTTGCATTTTAAATTTGTTTTATGCCTAATGTTTATAATCAAATTGGTTCTAATGTCCGCAAAACCTGGTTTTTTATTACCTTGTTTTTGCTCGTTATTTTATTTTTAGGTTGGATCTTAAGTTATATTTTTAACAGTCAATTGATTTTAATCATTGCCTTTTTATTTAGCACGATTAGCGCAATTTTAAGCTATTGGTATTCGGATAAAATTGTTTTGAGCTTAACTCGTGCGCAAGCAATAGAAGAAAAAGATGCTCCCGAACTTTATCGCGTGGTAGATAACTTAGCAATCACTGCGGGTATGCCCACACCCAAAGTTTATATTATTCCCGAAACCCAGCCTAATGCTTTTGCCACGGGTAGAGATGAAAAACACGCCGTGGTGGCGGTGACTGCGGGGCTGTTACAGAAATTAGAAAGGGTGGAATTGGAAGGGGTGATTGCTCATGAAATGTCCCACATTAAAAATCGCGATACCCTTTTGCAAACAGTCGTGGTTATTTTGGCAGGCATTGTTACCCTGCTTGCGAATTGGATTTTAAGAGCATTTTTTTGGGGAAGAAGTGATGATGAAAATTCGGGCGGCGGTATTCTAGTTTTAATTTTAGGGCTAGTTACCGCGATTGTGGCGCCGCTTGCCGCTACCTTGATCCAACTTGCAATTTCTCGCAAACGCGAATTCTTAGCCGATGCTTCTAGTACGCTTCTCACCCGTTACCCCGAAGGTTTAGCACGTGCCTTAGAAAAAATTGCACAGGATAAAACGCCGATGGCCGTCGCTCAAAATTATAATGCCCATCTTTTTATTACCTCACCTTTCAAAGGCCGCAGAGCAGTGAGTTTTCTAGCTAAACTCTTTTCCACCCATCCGCCAGTAGAAGAGAGAATTAAAATTTTGAGAGAGAAGACAGGATTCTAAGGAAAATCAAAAATCAAATATCAAAAATTAAAATGATAGTTTAAATGTTAAAATGAAAAGAATTTTTAAAATTTTGCATTGCCCGCCCGCAACGCTTACGCTAGCATAGCGGGCAGGTCATTTTGTCACCCTATCGGGTGATCTCCCGTTAGGGATGACATTTTGATTTTTACACTTTGATTTATTAAGGGCCGTTAGCTCAGTGGTAGAGCGTTCGCTTCGCACCTGCCCGCCATAGCCTTTGGGCCTATGGTCTAGTGGTACGATGCCACATTTTCACCCGCCAAAAATTTTGAAAAAATGGGCCAGTAGCTCAGTGGCAGAGCACTGCATTCGCATTGCAGGGGTCAGGGGTTCAAGTCCCCTCTGGTCCAAAATTTAGGCGGGCAAGTTGTGGAGACGGGAGTTCGATTCTCCCTAGGTCCACCAATCGCAACTTTCGCCGTTTTGGGAAAGGATTGCCTCGCGGCTTCGC
>CAYWOB010000059.1:0-5163 GCA_964459815.1 uncultured Candidatus Saccharibacteria bacterium | reverse complement strand
ATGTTTTCAAAAAACAAGGATCCCAAAAATAATCTTTCTAATAGCAAAGAGTCCCAGGGTAATAAAGAGAACCTCCATTCGTCTCAACTGGCGAAAGGAAAGCCTCAAAAATCCACCCAGCAGTTTTTAGATATTATGGGTATCAGAAACAATACAGTAGTTCTACGAGATGGTACCTTGCGCGCGATCTTAATGGTTTCCAGCCTGAATTTTTCCTTGAAGAGCGTTGACGAACAAAATTCCATTATTTATGGCTATCAAAATTTCTTAAATTCGCTAGATTTCCCTGTCCAGTTTGTGATTCAATCCAGAGAATTGAACATTGAAAGTTACCTTAAGACTTTGGAGGAATTAGAAAAAAAACAGGTGAATGAGCTTTTACGTATTCAAACCATTGAATATCGGGAGTATATAAGCAACCTAGTAGAATGGGGGAGAATTATGCGCAAACGTTTTTATGTAATAATTCCTTATGCCTTTACCGAAGCCAAGGAATTAGGCGCCATTGCTAAGGTCAGAAATCTATTACGTCCTGCAGAAGTGATTCGCCAGAATGAAAAGCAATTCCAAAAATACAACAGTTTATTAGATCAACGGGTAGCACGAGTGGAAGGACTTTTGAATACTGTGGGATTAAAAAGCGTGCGTTTGAATACTCAAGAACTAATCGAACTTTTTTATAATGTTTACAATCCCGCTACTTCCAAGAGTCAACCAATGGTAGATATTAAGCAGCTGAATGTTGTATAGGGATTGAAAATTTTCAATTTACAATTTTCAAATTCCAATGAAGCTCCAAATTCCAATTTTCAAATTACACATAAGATATGTTTTGTTTGGAACTTGGTGCTTGTGATTTTATTGAAAATTGGTGCTTGAAAATTGAAAATTCTTGAATATATGTTCAACAATAAAAACAAAGTTGGAACAAATCCATCTCAAAACCAAGAAGAGTCTATCCTCGAGATTTTGGGTCCTGGTGCGCCTTCGCGTTTGGGTTTAACCCAAGAAGAAAAGATTAATATCCTGGAGGCCCAGAAAGCTTATCTGGAAGGGGTAGCCACCTTGCGGGATCTTCTTGCCCCTTCGGCAATGCGAGTAACTTCGCGCTATGTTCAGATTGGGGAGTATTTTTCCCGCACCCTCTTTGTTTACACCTATCCTCGTTATCTGCATACAGATTGGTTCACCCCTGTCATTAATATGGATGCAATTTTTGATGTGGGAATGTTTATTTATCCGCAAAGCTCCAGCACAGTTTTAAAGAATCTTACCAAAACCCTTGCTAAAATTTCCTCCAGTATTTCTGTTGAGCAGGAGCAGGGTAGAGTGCGCAATCCAGTTTTAGAGAATGCTTATAAGAATGTAGAAGCCTTGCGTGACGCCCTGCAGCAAGGAACAGAGAGGCTATTTAAATTTGCTCTCTATATTACTATCTATGGCAATTCTTTAAAACAATTAAATAAAAATACAAGAAGAGTGGAAACCCTTTTAGGTTCGCGCCTGATTTATACTAAACAAGCCATTTTCCAAGCCGAGCAAGGTTTTATTTCAACATTACCTCTTGGCAATGATGAGATTTTTATCACTAATAATCTGAACACATCTCCTCTCTCCACGAGTTTTCCTTTTGTGTCTTATGAACTTTCTTCTAATGAAGGCATTCTTTATGGCATCAATCGTCATAACAATAGCTTGGTCCTTTTTGATCGTTTTTCTTTAGAGAATGCAAATACACTTGTTTTCGGGAAATCTGGAGCCGGAAAAAGTTATGCCATAAAATTAGAAATTTTACGTAGCCTTATGTTGGGTGCAGATGTTTTGGTTATTGATCCCGAAAATGAATATAAATATTTAGTCAATGCAGTAGGAGGAAGCTTTTTGGAAATTTCTTTGGCCTCTCCCTATCGCATTAACCCCTTTGATTTAACCATTGTTTCTCATGAGACAAACCCGAAAGATATTTTGCGGGAGGCAATCATTAATCTTAAAGGATTAATTAGGTTAATTTTGGGTAATGTTACCCCTGAAGAGGATGCCCTTTTGGATGAAGCATTGATCCAAACTTATGCTTCCAAAGGGATTACAGTTGACACTTCTTGGGAAGGAAAAGAAATGCCGACTATGGCGGATTTTGAGCGGATTCTGCAAAGTACTGAAGGGGCGCAGAATATTGCTCAAGTCTTTACCAAATTTACCCAAGGTACTTTTGCTGGTGTTTTTAATCAGCCGACCAATATCAAGTTGGATAAGCAGCTCATTGTTTTTAGCATTCGGGATTTGGAAGATGAACTGCGGCCAATCGGAATGTACATTGTCCTAAGCTACATTTGGAATATTGTACGGGCAGAATTAAAGAAGAGAATTCTCGTTGTGGATGAAGCCTGGTGGATGATGGAACATGAGGATTCGGCAGGATTTCTTTTTTCCATTGCTAAAAGGGCGCGTAAATACTACCTTGGTTTAACTACAATTAGTCAAGATGTTAATGACTTTTTATCCACGCGGCATGGCCAAGCAATCGTTGCTAACTCTTCCATTCAACTTCTCTTGCGTCAATCTCCGGCTGCAATTGATTTAGTGGCCTCTGTATTTCATTTAACCCAAGAAGAAAAATATTTGCTTTTAGCTTCAGATGTGGGAGAGGGCATTTTTTTCGCTGGTAATAAACATGTAGCAATTAAAGTCGTTGCTTCTTATTCCGAAGACCAGATTATTACTTCTGATCCCAAACAGTTAATTGAGATCGCCAGAGCGAAAGAAGAGTTTGCCCGGGCCCAGGGACAGAATAATACAGAATTACCAGCGAACGAGAATATGGAAGAAAATAGGGATGAGGCAAAAAACAAGGAATGATGAAAATTTCTAATTTTTCACCCTAACGGGTGACCACCCGTAGGGTGGCAATTTTCATTGAAATTCCAATTTTAGATTTTCAAACCACACAAGAAATGTTTTATTTGGAATTTGATGCTTGGAATTTTATTGAAAATTGGTGCTTGAAAATTGAAAATTAGTCTTTAGGTATATGCTTTCAAAAAATAAAAAATTTACCCCCACACCAGAATGCCAGGGGCGTAAGCCCGTGGCTGAATGGGCAGAAAACCCGAAGAGTATTATCCAATGCCACGGCCGTAGGGTCGTGGTGTGGGGGTTTACTCTCACTCTGTGCTTGATCCTACTAACTATGCTTGGTTTTGGCTGCAAAAATAAAAATACAGAAACAGGGGGGAATACGCCTGTACCTATTGCTGTAGAAAGTCCTACTACTACCCCTGCCTCCAATACCGTCGTTCCGGCGCCTCCTGTTAATTCAGCTACAAAAATTGAAGATTTAAAACGTCTTGCTCGTGATTTTGCAGAAGTTTGGGGAACCTATTCTTCTACGACTAATTGTCAGAACGTTCGTGATTTACTTTCTTATATGAGTGAAAATTATCGTACAGAAAATGAATCATTTTTAGATGAAGATTGCCAAGGGACTTATTCTGGCCCTACTTTTAATTGGCAGACCAAAGCGCTAGATGCTGTAATTTTAAATCAAAATGAAACGAATGCCGGAGTCCTTGTTGTTTGTGAACGTACCCAAAAGAGTTCCCAAGGCACGATTATTTCTTATCCTAATTTAATTGTAGACCTTTTAGTAGAACAAAATTCAAGCGGTATCAATGAATGGAAAATAGACGGGGCAGAGTGGAACAAATAAAATGTAAAATTTAAAAATCAAAAATCAAAATGACCCGCCCGCCTTGACTTCGCCCCTAGTTAGAAATGTTCAATCTTACCAAAATAGTTAGACTTTTACCAAGGGGTTACCCTGAATGTCAGTCAAGGCGAAGTCGGGCGCGGCAAATTAAAATGTTAAAAATGACTTTGGGAATTCAGGCTTTAGCCTTTCAGGAACTTATTTTTTGCATCAAACATTATCTTTGAAACCCTAAAGGGTAAATTCCCATTTTAACATTTTAGACTGTCATTTTACATTTTGATTTTTACATTTTGCATTAGCTTTATGTCTGCTGACAAAAATATTACTGATGCCGGCTTTGATTTCCGCACAAGTGAATATAAAAAACGCCGGCTGGAACGTGAAGAGGAAATAAGAAAAGAGGAGGAACTTGCTGCTGGCGCTAAAGTTGCTGAACAAGGTTTACGAGAAGAGGCAGTAGAGAGTCAAAATATTGCACAAGAAGGACAGCAAAAAGAAATAGTGGCCAAACAGATGCTCCAGGAGGAAGAAGAGAAAGCTTCTCAAATGGGAGCAGAGGCTCCTGCCCAGAGTCGTAAAAAAGAAAAAAAAGATGAAACCCAGATACGTAAAAAATTTCGAGCTGAAGTGAAAGCCGCGGTAATGAAAAAAATGAAAGAGAAAGCTGCAAAAGAGGCTAAAGAAAAAGTGGGCAAGGCAGTAGGCAGGGCCCTTGTGCGCCAAATTGGCGCTGGGATTGCGGCGCTTGCTGGCTCATTCGGATGGATTGGTTTGCTAATTGGGCTTGCGATTATTGTAGTTATTGGTGTTATTGCCTTTTTTTACTCTCAATGTGAATCAAATGCACTAGCTCAAGAGTTTTGTTCTGTTTTTGTTGGTACTGGCAGCAGTGGTTTTGGCGGCGTTGGGCAGGGGACTGGGCAAACTCCTGCTCCTACGGATTGGCAAAATAATTTTTCTGTTCAACATCCCACAGATCAAATTAGCGACGCTGATCCTGCTCTTATCACATTAATTAATTGTGTAAATCAAGCTTATCCTGCGGCTAGTGCTTGGCGCGTTACCTCTATTTCTGACGACAATATTACTCCAGGCCTCTCTGAATGCCAAGGCGATCAATATAATACGAGCCTTTGTCAGCATTCCAAAAATTCCTGCCATTACGGTGGCAGTAAAAATTGTCCTTATTCTGTAGCCTTTGATGCTCAAACCCTAAATAGTGATACTAATGATTCTCAATTTGTAGAAGCAGTCAAAAGTTGCAATGGCGGCAATAGCCCTGGTGTGGAAAGCACTCATTGGCACATCAATGTTGCCAGCCGCGCAGAGGCTTGCGGCTGCGGATGGAAGTGATTAAAGTTACTCGGATTATAGAATTCACTCCCCTGCCAGAGGGGGAGGCGTGAGGGGGATGGGAGCGGCTCTCCCCCTGCCAGAGGGGGAGGTGGAGGGGG
>CAYWOB010000058.1:0-5235 GCA_964459815.1 uncultured Candidatus Saccharibacteria bacterium | reverse complement strand
CAATAAAAATTAAGCAAATAAAAATTAGTTAAAAAATAAAAATCAAAAAGTAAAAATTCATTTATTCTCTATCTGAAAAATGTTTTTTCCTGATAGGACATAGATTATCTTTTCATCTGGCGAAACCCAAATGTCTTTTAAATCATTAAATTGATCCGAGGTAAATTGGCGGAGCATTTGGCTTGTGCTTTTTTCTAGAACAATAACGCGTCGGCTAGGGGGATCAAGTAAATAAAGATTTTTGTAATTTACTTGCGTGAAAATTTTATTAGGTGTCTCTAAGGGAGGTTTAATTGTAGGTTGCTCAAAATTTATTTTCTTCCCGGCGTGAAATTTTAGAATTTCACCCTTTTTGGTTAAAACATAAATATCACCATCAATTGCTAAAGATACGCCATCTTTAACATCACCCTCTGAAAGCCATATGCCCCCTTTAGACAAACCGCCAATTGTGCGTGTATATTTCACAATCTGATTTTTTTCAGGATTAAGAGTATAGACTCTGTTTGAGTATTCCACCAAATCTTGAATATTATTTGGTGTGAAAGGAGGTTCAGCTACTATTGGTTCAATTTTGAATGAATTAAAATTAAAGAGGGAAAAGGCATTGTCTGTATTAACAAAAAGGATATTTTTTCCTTCATCAATCTGGGAGGCGCGGACGAGATAACCTATATTATTGAAAGTAGGAGAAAGCTGAACCGCTTCTTTTTTTTCTGGATCAATGCGCAGGATAATATTGTTAGGACCGCAAAGAAGATAGAGATTGTTTTCCAGATCTACCAAAGCCAAGGGGTTAAATTCAGAATTAATTTTATCCACATTAAATATCAACGTAGGTTCTTTGATACGAGTAGTATTATCCATCTTGTCTAATTGTTCTGCAATTGCACTTTTCAAATCCTCTGCTTGTTCGCGGTGGGTGGCCGAACCTAAGATTTGCCCCGTGAGATTATCTGCTTCTGTTAAAAGTTGCCTTGCTTTGTTTTCATCTTTATAAATCATTGCATCCAGCGCTGCCCTTCTTTTATCTTCAGCCTCTTGCAAAATCATTGCATCATTTTTGGCAGCAGAAGGCAGAGAAGAATGGTACTTTTTAAACAAAACAATGCCAGAACCAAGAAATAATAGCATCACAATAAGACTGGAAAAAATAATTTTACTGCGCAAAGGGATAGCTTGCAAATGGAAAGAAATTGGTTTTATCCATTTAAAAATATTTCGCCCCGAGGATAATTGGGTTTTTACTCTCCGTTCTTCTTGAAAGGAAGTAGCACTGGAGACTTTTATCTTTTTGTGTACTGGCGAAGTTCTTATTTTTTTGAAGAAAAAGGGCAGTTTTCTCAAAAAAACATAAAGATGCAAGAATATTTTTTTCAAAGTGAGAAAGAGAGGAAGAAGAATATATTGCCAAAAAATTTGAGATATTTTAATAACATATTTTCCCCCCGATCTTTTCGCGGATTTCAAGGCGGAAAAAGATTTTTTTAGAACATAAAGGATGGAAAAAGGAAACTTTCTATTTCTTTTTGCTTCTAATCTTTTATCCACTGCTTTTAAGAAATCAATTTGGTTATCTGCTTCTACAGCCATTTCTACTGCTTCAGGAAAATCTTCTAGCCTGCCGATTTCCTCTAACGCAGATAACTGTTGTTCTTTTTGCTGAATTCTTTGCAAGGAAATTAAAATTGTTCCTACCATTTCTGTTTCAATTTGTTCCCTTAGCAATTCCTCTAAATAATTTTTTGCTTCTTTTAAGGTACCATGGCAGAGGATTTGGGTAAGTTTTGCTGGGGAAAAGAAATCAAGTAAAGTAGCAGTAGAAAGAATCAATCGGTCTTCAGTTTCCAAAAAGCCAAAAGTGAGACCCTGGAAGGTTTTCAAAGGTTGACCTTCTTTTCCCTCCTGCCATCCTTCTGTAATAAAATTAGCCTCGCCATCACGCACTAAAAGAGACAAGGCTTTTCCTGTTTGAGTTAAAATTAATTTTTTATCCTTGAGACAAGCAATAATTGCATCTAATTTTCCTATCCAAGCTACTTTACCTAAAGAGGCTAATTCTTTAAGAACCTCATTTATCTTCATTAAACCAGCTTCTAAATTTTCTTCAGGACTTTTTTCTGCATCCCGATAAAATTCATTTTTTACAATTTCCACAATCCCTTGTGCGATTTCTCGATTATCTTTTTTATCTGCCTCGATTTTAATGAGAATGAGAAGTTCTCCTAGATTTTCTTTTCCTCTTTCAGGTTCAAAAACAAAAACATTACACAAGCCCCTACATACTTTAGGATTAGAAATCAATAATTTAGTATTTTGAATCTCCAATCTTGAGCGTTGGAACATATATAACTTTTTAGTGTCTATTTACTTACATTATAATATTGACGAGATAAAAATGCAAAGAAAGACAAAATTATTCTAATTGTTTTTTAAAATAATTAGAACAATTAGGTTAATTAGAATAATTTTTACCGGGGTTATTTAATAATTGTTGGCTTTACACTCTAATTTTCTTTGTGCTATATTATAAATGAACAACTAACTTGTTCAAAAACAACTCTATGTTAGAACAATTATTTTCTTCTAAGGTAAGGGTCAAACTATTGGCGATCTTCTTGGCGGGTAAACCCCAATCCTATTATGTACGAGAACTCACACGACGTTTGGATGAAAAGATTAATTCTGTGAGGGTAGAATTAGCGAATCTGGAGGGTTTAGGGCTTTTAGGAAGTCGGCTGCAAGATGGTAAGAAATATTATTATCCTAATGATAAATTTAAATTATATCCAGAGTTAAAGCGTCTTATCTTTAAAGCGGGTTTAGAAGGGAGCAAATTGGCCCGCGATATTGAAGAGCTGACAGGGGTCAAATTTGCCTGCCTTTCTGGCAAGTTTATTGGTTTAGAAGATTCGCCAGTAGATTTATTTGTTGTGGGCAGGATTAATAAAAAAGCGCTCGTGCGCGTTGTCAAAAAATTAGAGGAAGGATTGGGCGAGGAATTGAATTATACTGTAATGCCACTCGCCGAATTTTTATATCGTCAGGAAATGCATGATCGTTTTGTAGACACTGTTTTAAGGAGTGATTATTTAAAACTAGTGGACAGGATCAGCCATCACAAACCCGCAGAATTGGATTGGGGAAGAATTTAACAATTTTTGATTTTTATTTCTTAATTTTTAGCTAATTTTTGTTGAGTTATTGAATCATTGTTTTATTTATAATAACAATAAAAATTAAGCAAATAAAAATTAAAAATCAATAAAATAAAAATTCGTCCCAATGATTTTATTACAGGGTGTCTCTAAAATCTACAAGATGGGTGAGGAAAATATTTTTGCTCTGAATAATATTAACCTGAATATCAATCGGGGTGAATTTTTGGCAATCACGGGTCCATCGGGTTCAGGGAAATCCACACTTTTGCACATTATCGGCGGTCTGGATCGGGTAAGTCACGGTGATATTTTTGTGGATCAAATTTCTTTAAATAGTTTATCAGATCAAGCTCTTTCTACATATCGCAATCAAAAAGTCGGCTTCATTTTCCAAATGTTTAATTTAGATCCCTCGCAAACTGCAATGGAAAACGTGGCCTTACCTTTGCTATTTTCCAACATCAAAGAGTCGAAAGATCAAATTGCTACCAGCTTACTTAGTTGGCTGGGGCTAGCTGACCGGTTGAAACATAAAGGTAGTGAACTCTCTGGTGGTCAGCGCCAGAGAGTGGCAATTGCGCGCGCACTTGTAACGCGGCCAAAAATTATTTTGGCAGATGAACCAACTGGCAATCTAGATTCGCAAACAAGCCGCGAGATTCTGAATATTTTATCTTACCTCAATCAACATTTAGGTGTGACCGTGCTTTTAGTAACTCACGATCCAAAAGCCGCAGAAATTGCACCACGGGTTTTAAGAATGCAGGACGGGAAAATAGTAAATTAATTTTCAATTTTCAATATCTAATTAGAAATTGAAAATTTTAAGGAGTTTAATTTTTATGAAATTTTATTCCGCGCTTTCATTCGCCCTTAAAAATTTGCGCCGCCGTAAGTTACGCACGGTCTTAACTGTTTTCGCCATTTTAATTGGTACAACTTTAATTAGTTCTATGGTTTCTCTGGGCGTGGGTCTGCAACAGATTGTGGTTAAAGGTCTAAAAAGTACTGGAGAATTAACAGATATTAATGTTTATCAAAAAGAGACAGGGAAGGCTTTAGATACCGAGACAATCAATAAGCTGGAAAACCTGCCTGATGTTGCGCGGGTAGATCCGATGGTTACTTTAATGGCTGATGAGGTTTCTTTAAGCGGTTTTCAAAAAAAAGCAAGTAAAAGCCTTGTTACGGCTGTACCAGGAGAAGCAACAAATATTTTTAAATTGATTGCTAGTAGCCCTGACTTTAGCTTGCAAGGAAAAACGGCTGTGGTTGGTGAGAATTTTTTAAAAGAATTTTCTAATGATTATCCAGAAAGATTTCTGGGTCAATCTTTAAATTTAACCTTTGGCCAAAAAAATTTAGTTTTAAAAATTATTGGTGTGGCGCAAGGTGAGAATATCTTGGGTTATGGAATTTTTATTCCTTTGAGTCAAGCAAGTGAAATTAAAACAATGGCAAATTATGATAGTCTGCGAGTGAAGGCAAATTCTGTACAAAAAGTTGCTGGCATTAGCAAAACAATTAAAGAAATGGGGTTAGAAGCAGTTGCTTTAGATGATTTAGTAGACCGCGTAACCAAGTATTTTCGCATCTTAGAATTGGCTTTAGGGAGTGTGGGAATAATTATTTTGGGCGTAGCTTCGCTTGGCATTATTAATACAATGATTATGGCGACTCTAGAACGGACGCGTGAGATTGGAGTAATGCGTGCAGTGGGCGCATCGCGCCGAGACATTTTAAAAATTTTTAGCTTGGAAGCCTCGGCAATTGGTTTTATTGGCGGCATTTTTGGTGTTCTTTGCGGATGGGGAATTACTTTGATTTTAAGTTCCCTTTTAAATAATTATCTTGCCGCAAAAAACATTACTGAAACTCAAATAAATTTATTTGCTCTGCCTTGGTGGCTTATTACTGGCATCGTTGCTTTTGCGACGCTGGTTGGTCTCTTCTCTGGGCTTTATCCTGCGATTCGGGCAAGCAGAATGGATCCAGTGGAGGCGTTGAGGAATGAGTAGAAAGTAATTTTTAATTTTTATTTCTTAATTTTTAGCTAATTTTTATTGAATTATTT
>CAYWOB010000057.1:0-5480 GCA_964459815.1 uncultured Candidatus Saccharibacteria bacterium | reverse complement strand
ATTTTTGATATTTACATTTTGCATTTTTAGTACTGGAATTCCCTACTCGCGTCGGCAATGGCATTAAATTCCTCTTCGGTTAAATAAGGCTCTCCTTGCATTATCCTTCTCTTGGCAATCTCTATGATTGTCTTACCTTGAGCAATACTTTCGCCACCAATCGTAATATATAATTTATAAGGCTCGGATTTACGCCAAGCTTCTATACTTTGGAATCGGACAAGCTCGCTTTTGCCGACAAGATTATTTATCTTTGTTACAAGACGACTCACGGCTTCACTTGGATGATGAATCTTGAAATTTTCTAAACCTAGATTTTCAATGTCATTGACATTCTTTATCATCTCAATGGCAAGCCCTGCATTTTGTTTTCCGGGAACTGGATGAGATTCTAATTTCTGCAACACATCGGTAACGAGTGTCTTTTGCTCTTCTTTTTTGAGTGGTGGCGGGACAGGTTTTATTTCCTCGATCACTTTGGGCGAAGGGGACGGCTCTGGAGCTGGCATAAAATCTTTGGCTCCAGGCATCTCTCTTTCCTCAAAGACTTTATTCTCTGGAAAATGTGGTATTGCAGGAGAAATAACTTGTTCGGGTAGAGATGATTGTGGGATAGATTCTAATATCTTTTTGGCTTCTAAAATAGAAGGTTGCATCTCTTCTGGGATTGGAGGATAAATCTTACCCTGGGGGCTGCTCTCTTCTTTTTTATAATGATTTAGAAAAGCAACCTTACCATCTTCAGGAAATTCATCTTTCAAATGTTGGATAATTTGAGCTGCTTTTTCTTGGGATATTCCTACTCCCCCTCGTTCCTCACTGCGAATCAGGGCATCCTCGGTTTCTAGTTCATCTCGGATATCTTTAATATAAATTAGAACACTGCTTTCCAAGCGTGATTTTTGAAGGGGTGATAATTTTAAATTCAAATCACCTAAAGTACGATCTACAAAATCTCTAATTGCTCCTGCGCCCAATTTTAAGAGATCTGGTTTTTTAGGGAAAGTATCGGATTTGAGTAAATTATTTTGGGAAGCGGATGCCTGTTTTTCTTGCAAGGGCTCCTTATTAGGCTTACCAGGAATAGAAGTTTTGTCTTGTATTTTTGAGGAAGAGGACTGCTGTAACATATCCTCTATTACCCGACTTAAATCCGAACTCGCCCGAGGAGAGAGATTTAAATTAATTCTTAAAATACGTGGCAAATCAGCAACCTTTATTTCGTCGGTCATAATCTTTGCTAAAATTCTGGCTTGCAACCTTCTCTGCTTCTCCGATAGATGAAAAGTGTCGCCTATCCTGGCAAGACGCGAGGCAGTATCGCGAGAAGAAAGCGCAGATTTAAGATTGGGAGGAATATTATTCATAAAAAATCAAAATGCAAAAATCAAAGTGTAAAATGACAGTGTAAAATGTTAAAATGGGAATTTACCCTTTAGGGTTTCAAAGATAGTATTTAACGCAAAAAATAGGTTTTGAAAGGCTAAAGCCTGAATTCCCAGAATAATTTTTGCATTTTGCATTGTCATTTTGATTTTTGATATTTAATTTTTGCATTTATTTTACTCTGCCCAGAATGGACTATTCACAATATAATTTCTTACTTCTGGTGGTAATTTATTAAAGTCCTGATGGATAATGCGCCGTAATTTTTCCTCCTCAACCGGGTCTCCTTTTTCTGCTACAGCTTCTAGGGTAGAAATTGTAATCTTTGAATCAGAAACATTAACTGATTTGTTTTCTACTTTCGCATGCTGAACAAAATTTTTGTCCAGGGCTGAATTAGGTAATTGATTAATCTGTTCATGCCCTTCTATTTTCGCTTGCGGCATTGCAGATTGAGGATTTGATGTAAGGGAAACTTTTTTCTCCCAAGATGTGGTATTGGCAATGGGACGATTGGAAAATCCAGGTGGTGGTTTTACTTCTTGAGTGGTAGGAGGCAACGGCATTTCTTTATTTTGTTCGGGCACTGAATAGGAACTTGGCCTTAAAGGAGGTAAACTAGAAACTGGAATATCTTGATACGAAATCTGCTTTGAGAATGCGACATTCGGACTTTTTGGCCTAATGTCTCGTAAATCTTGGGGACCTTGATAACCACGGGGTGAATTTTGGGAGGAAGCGGTAGTTTTTTCTAAAGCTTGGCCCAAGCGCACCTGCTTCTTTTCTGTCTCTGCTAAAATTCCTTCACCTTCACCTTTTATTATATCACTAATATCTTGTGCCCAAAGCTCAAAAGGCCTTAAAAAATTGTATATTTTTAATAATTTATTCAAAAGTTCTTTTTCAGCTTCAGACAAATTAGAAGCCTTCTCATTTTTTTTCAAAAAATCATTCTTTTCAAAATCAGTGAGGATGAGCATATTGGGATAACTATGGGCATAAGTGGCAAGCCATTCACCAATTATTTCATCACCGATTTTTTGATGATTAGACCTTAAACTGTTAATTAGATTTTTACAGAATTCTTCCCGGGGTCCAAAAGGAGTTGCCCAAAGTTTTGTTTCTAGCCGAGCAAATAATATCCATTCATCCAAAAATAATATTTCTCTGAAATTATTTTGAAACAAGGAATTAATATCATCATCGGACTGGGCAGGTAAGCTTAAATAACTTGTAAGAGTATATCCTCTTTGTAAAGTATTTAAAATTTTAGCATCAACATTTAAATCCTGCCTTTGCAAAAGTCTTTTTAATTGTCTAGAAAATATTAATGCCTCTTTATCATCATATTCATTGATTATTAAATTCACCTTTTCTTCTATACTTTTTACAACATCTGGCTTGGCAATGTCACTGGGACTTAATTGATCTAGGCTTTCCATTTATTTAGGTTAAAACTTGAGTGTAAATCAGTTAGGACTTTCGCGTTTGATGTCATTCCCGACCTGATCGGGAATCCAGATAAATAGCACTAATCCTGGATTCCCGCTTTCGCGGGAATGACAATAAGTGATATTTGATTGAATTATCGACAAACACGAAAGTCCTGTTAGTATAAAAACACGGGTAATTATTTATTTCTTTAAATTTTCAAATAATCGCAATAAAATTGCTTCTCTGGAGTCTCTACCTGCAAGATGCTTTTCTTGATCAATTCTGCGAGCCAAGGCTAAAAGATCTTTTTGATTCTCTTTGTATTCTAAGGCAAAACGCATTCTGGGCTCGGCCCAAATAATAATTTTATCCGCATCGGCTTCGGTCATAGCCTCTAGAAAACAACGAGAAGTGGAAACGAGGCCGAAAAATTCTACTCCTTCTGGCGCATCAGCATATCTCTCCCCTGCGGGTTTCCTTTTATAGTCACCAAACAAGATTCCGGGATGCAATCTCCATTTTGCTCGTGGATCTTTTTTAACTAATTCAGACAAAATCGGATCACCTCTTTTTTTATTGTAGGCATCAATAATTTCACTAATCACTTTATCTAAATCAGAGGTACTGTTTATCTCTTCATGAATTTTACCCAAATTATCAACCACTTTGGCATATAAAACTTTATACTTAATCCCTAATCTCTGTGCCCCTTCTTTAATTTTCTTTTGAAGATCAGGGTGATCAATGAGATATTTTAGGCGATCTTCACCTTCATCATAATAGGTGGCATAAGAAAAATGGGTGTATTTGTCTTTAGAGGCTTCTCCGATCACATTCAAAAAATTGACTACCCTTTCCGAGTTCCCGAATAATTTGATAAATACTTGGGTTTCTACACCCGCAGCAGCCTTCGCTTCTTCTCTATCCACTTCAGAGCCAAGTAACGTTGCTGCTTCTTTGCAAAATTTATCCAGATCACCACGGATTAATATTGCTCGTAAAAAAGCTTCATTCTCAATGTCCAAAGCTGATTCGCCTCTCTTTTTTATATTTAAAATCTTGTCTTTTAACCTTTGGACTAAAACTTCGGTGGGAATTTCAGCCTCTAATAACTCGTTGGCTTGCTTTTGCGCTGCTTTAGTCACTTGAATACCTGCATACATCTTTTCTCTGCCAAAATTTTTGCCGTGACCAAAAATCTTCTCTTGGACATAAGCGGCAGCCGGAGTAAAAGTTTCTTCCTTGACTCTTTCACGGCGCTTTTGTAAGGTATCACCTAATTTTAGAAATGGTTTTTCAGGATTAAAGTGCATATAAATTTTAGAAATGGATTAGTCGCCCTCTGCTACCCTCACTTCTTCTTCTTCTGATTCCTTTTTGTGAATATTTTCATACATTGCTTTGAGAATCCCTTCTAATTCTCGTCCTTTTACTGTATCCTTCTCTTTAATCCTTGCTACTATTCTTTCCGCATTTTCCTCATTATCTTTCCAAGCTTTAAATACCCGGGGCGTAGCATAAGTACCTATTCTTATGGCATCATCGCGGGTTAAAGACATCATAAAGGCTTCAGTACTTGCAGTCTCTCCCCAATATTTTACGCCCTCCGGCGCGCCTGCGGCTTTTGCCGCCTCTCCGGAAAGATCTCCCCAAACCGCGCCGGGATGCACCTTCCACTTTGCCCGCGGATCTTTTTTGATTAATTCACCTAAAATGGCTCCACCGCGCTGTTTATTATAAGTATCAATAATCGCCGCGACTCCAGAGCGCACTTCCGTATTCTCAATACCTTCGGTATCCTCTTCTATTTGTTCTTTGGTGCGGCCTAGATTGTCTACCACCAAATTATACATTTCTTCAAAACCATGGCCGACTTTCTTCGCTTTGGTGTCTATATATTTGCGGAAAACATTGGTATCAAAAATATAGCGCATTTCATTAGAAGCCTTGTCCACTTCAATCTCACCTTCATCATCTGTCTTTAATTTTGTTGCTTCATCAAAATGGGCATCATAAGTAAATTGATTATATTTATCCTTAGAAGCCTCGCCAATCACATTAGCAAAACTCACTGCTCTTTCTGAAGTACCAAATAATCTTTCCCAAACCTTGGAATCTGCTCCTGTCACTGCTCTTCCTTCTGAATAACGAGTAAGATATTTAGAACCTTTAAGAGCGTCATTAATATCACCTCGAGAAAGAATGGCTCTTAAAATCCCTTCTACCTCAAAATCTAAAGCCTTATCCTTGCCCAAAAGACCTCTTTTTTCCATTTCTTCCAGCTTCTCATCAAGCCGTTTAATAAAAACTTCGGTAGGTAAATCTGTATCTAATAATTCACTGGCATGCTTTTTAGCCATTTGGGCAACCATTACATCAGAATACATCTGCTCTTTCTTAAATGCTTTAGACCTGCCAAGGCCTCTCATATTACCAAAGAAGAAGCCGCGGGGACCAGAGATGCGCGCCTGGAGCTTGGCAGCAGCAGGTGTATAGGTCTGACGTTTGACGCGGTCGCGGTGCGCTGTATAGGCTTGCTTCCAGGCCGTGGGCGAAAGAAAACCTAAAGAAGGATGGCGACGGATTTGGCGCTCCCAACCCCAACGGCCGAGGGCTTTTAAGCCGGCTTTAGAAGGCTTGTACATTGAAAGCCAGGCGCC
>CAYWOB010000056.1:0-5735 GCA_964459815.1 uncultured Candidatus Saccharibacteria bacterium | reverse complement strand
GCAAGCGCCCCCACCCGCTTGCCGCGCCATCTTTACCGCTCGGCTTTCGGCCTCGTAAAAAGTCGGTTCGCACAGAGGAAAAATCAGAAAGATTTTTCCTCTAAAGAAAATGCAAAAATTTAAAAGAACAAAAATTCAAATGGCCGCTCTGGTTGAACTCAACTTAAGTCGCCTTAAATTGTCCAGAACGGCCATTAAAAAAGACGACTGAATAGGTTGAGTTCAGTAACAATATAACAAAATCAATTATTCCTTACAAGGACTATTTGGTATTTGATTATAAAAAATATGCTATACTTTTTCATAGAGATACATATGGAAAATCAAATTGATATTAGTGATCAAAATAACCAACAGATTGGTCAATATCCTGTTAACCAACAGAATGTTATTCCGCAAGAAAAACCAAAACCCAAAATACATTACTTGATAATTTTGTTAATCGTGGTTCTATTAATTCTGTTACTAGGATTTACAGGCGTTTATCTATTCGCTTTATCCGCTAATAAACAAATAAAATCATTTCCCAATCCTACTGCACCACCAACCACCGTACCCACCTCAGCACCCAGCATACCTATTTCTTCAATTACACCATCAATATCAAATTCAAATGAATCACAGGCTCCACCAAATGAAACTCTTGTTCAAGCTCATAATGAGTTAGGCTTGAAGCTTTTAAAAGACATCAATTTATATCCTTCGCCTGAAAATAAGGAAAAAGGCGGGAATATATTTATTTCTCCTATTAGTATATCTTTGGCGCTTTCAATGGCCTATCATGGTGCTCGTGGCAATACACAACAAGAAATGGGACGAGTATTAAATTATTCCAGTTTTTCAACATCTTTAATAAACGGAGACAGTCAGAAATTGCTTAATATCCTAAATCAATCTAAAGACGTCACTCTCGAGGTAGCTAACTCGATATGGATAAATGAACATACAGAAGATTTACAAGTTAAAATTAATCCACAATTTGTAACAGATAACACGAATTATTATCTTGCAGATACAAAGACACTCGATTTTTGGCAACCAAATGCAGATAAGATAATTAACTCATGGGTAAACGAGAAAACCCATGCAAAAATACCGGATATAGTTCCATCGCCAATAGATAAAGAAGTTGTTATGTACATAATCAATGCTATATATTTTAAAGGTTATTGGGCGAAAGAAATCCAATTCGACAAATCCCTTACCCAAATCCGTCAATTTTATCCAGATAATAAACCGATCGCTAGCATACAGATGATGAAACAAGAAAATGAATTTTTATATCAAGATAATGATCAATTTCAAGCAGTGGAACTTCCATATGGAAAGAAGTACGGTAATTTTCATATGTATGTTTTTTTACCAAAGAAAAATTATCTCACCAGATTTTTTGAAAGTTTAACTATGGAAAATCTTAATACTTGGAGAAACGAATTTTCTTATCGCGACGGTACTCTTTTATTACCCAGATTTAAATTGGAATTAAAATATGATCTGAAAGATACATTAGAACGGTTAGGAATGAAAGAAGCTTTTACTGACAATGCAAACTTTATTGAAGGGATTACCTTGGCCGGGTCAAAACCAGTTAAAATAAGCAAGGTTCTGCACAAAACTTTTATTGATGTAAACGAGGAAGGATCCGAAGCGGCAGCCGCAACGGCCATTGAAGTACCAGTTGCTGGTGGTGGAGGTGAACCGCCCAAACCATTTTACATGGAGGTTAATAGACCATTTGTTTTCATGATAGAAGACGGTAACACAAATGAGATCCTATTTTTAGGATTGGTTAAGTATCTTTCCAACTAATTGCTCGGCGGTAGCCGAGCAATAATCGCGCGCGCAAAAAATAAGCGAGGCCGAAAGCCGAGCGGTAAAGATGGCGCGGCAAGCGGGTGGGGGCGCTTGCCGCGCTACCTTTGAAAAATAGTTCGAATTTTTTCGTAAAGAGACCGCCTTCGCCTCGCCGAAGTCCGGCTACGCCGGACGAAGGCGGGATTCGGCTCGGCTACGGCGAGACGCAGTCCGCCTTCATTCCACCAAAGCTTTGGCGATAGCGAAATAGTATATGTTTTACGTGTATTTGCTTAGATGTTCCGACAACCGAGCTTATATCGGTTGTGCCGACGATTTAAAAGATAGGGTTAATAGACATAATAAAGGGAGTATCCCCGCAACGAAGAATAGATTGCCCGTCAATCTAATTAGTTATTTTGCTTTTTCAAATAAATACACTGCTTTTAATTTTGAAAAATATTTAAAATCTGGTTCTGGCAGAGCATTTTTGCGAAAGCATGAGATAATCAGTTAAAATAGGTTCTAACAGCGTCAATAGTTGGCCGCATTTGCATTTTCCCAGCTTTTTGTTTTATTCTTAAAATATGCCAGAAGAAAATCTGCCCAGTCCACAAACCCAAGAATCTCAAGCAATAGGATCCCAGCCAATTGAGGTGATGCCGGTTCGGCAAATGAAAATTCTTTTTTCCTGGAAAGCGCCAATAAGACCATTTAAAAGAAGAGATAAGGATTTTTGGACCACAGTTTTGGCCATAATCTTTTTACTTTCTCTAATTTTATTTTTTGTTAAAGAATGGTTTTTAATTGCCGCCATAATTTCCTTAGCCTTCGTTTATTACGTTTTATCAACTGTTTCTCCTGAAGAAATTGAATACAGAATTACCAATAAAGGAATTAGTTTTGAGGAAAAAAGTTATGATTGGGATTTTTTATGGCGTTTTTGGTTTTCGGAAAAATATGGTCAAAAACTTTTAAATATTGATACCAGATTATCCATGCCTGGCCGTCTTTCTTTGGTTATTAAAAAAGAAGATGAGCCAAAAATAAAAGAGATCTTAGAAAAATATTTGTTGAACGAAGAAGCGCCATTAACCTTTTTTGATAAAGCTTCAGCTTGGTTAGCTAAAAAATTGCCTTTGGAGTTGGAGAAAAAAGAGTCGGTGGCAAAAACTTCATCAGCCCCACCAATTAGCTAAGCTTTTGGATCAGATTTTTGATATAATCTTAAAAGCCACTCTGTGCCTGTAGCCCAATTGGATAGAGCTTCAGGTTGCGGACCTGAGGGTTGTGAGTTCGAGTCTCACCAGGCACACCATATAAATTAAAAATTTAAAATGAAAAATTAAAAATTGGAGGGTGGGCAGGATGGTAATGCGTTGGTTTCGAAAACCAATGTCCATAAGGACTAACAGGTTCGACTCCTGTACCCTCCGCTAAAATTTATGAAAAAAATAAAGACAATTTCTATTTCTATAATAATCCTCCTTACTTTGGGAATTTATGTCTTTCTTCAATCAAAAAACCACTCACAGTCTGATTTAAATAAATCAGATGAGACCTCTTTTGAATCTTATAATTGTTCTAGGGTGGTAAAGAAACCAAAAGAAAAAGACCGCTGTTTTAGGGAAACCGCCATAATAAAAGGGGATCCTAATTTATGCATCCCAATAAATGATGCTAACCTTAAAGAAGAATGTTTTGTCCGGGTGGGAAAGGTGACTCAGGATCAGTCTCTTTGTGAGAAAATTGGAACAAAAAGAAATAGGAATAAATGCTTCACCGGTATTGCCGTTGCCGCCCAAGATCCCAATATTTGTGAGAAAAATAGTTCAAAATGGCGAAAAGATAGTTGTTATAGTCAAATTGCTGAAGCAAAACAAGATGAATCGCTTTGTCAAAAAATTAGATATTACCAATGGCGCAAAGATCGATGTTATTATTTGTTAGCAAAATTAAAGAACAATAAGACGCTCTGTCAAGAAATAGAAGATCTGCCCCTAAAAGACCTTTGCGAAAAATAATTAATAAATTTGTTTTAGGGTTATTTTGGTTTTTCTCCTAAGCTAATTTACTTGCTTTCTGATGATAAAATTTCACTATGGGTATTCCTTATCTTGAGAAAGAAAGAGTTTCTTCTTCTGGGGTAAAAGAACAATTTGCTGAGGATCAGATAATGGCTTTAGCCAGGGAGCTTGATATTTCAGAATTCTATTTAGGAAGTCCGCTTTTTCTTATTGATTCTCTTCTTTGTGCCCAGATAGCCGTCCCTCGGGAATCTGGAAGTCTTTTCCCCTTTCTTGCTTCTTCAAAAGAAGAAATTGAGACTTTAGCCACAAATACGGAAAGGTTATTTAAAATTTTTTCTTGGCAAGTTTCCTTAGAAAAAGTCGCCGGGGAATTAAAGAGATTCTCAGCAGAAGAAATAAGAGCTGGACTTATTTCTCTGGCCCCAGCCCTGGGTGGAAAAACAGTCACTTTTGATGATATCCAAAAATCTTGGGGAATTTCTCCAAATGACTTTGAAATATCTTCAGAAGAATTTTTTTTAGATATGGACAGGCTACTCCAACAAAGGGAGATCTCACCTTTTTTAGGGAACCTAAGTTTAAGAGAGCTTCTGGAAAGTTACTATTCTTTTCTTACAGATTTTCCGGGATTTGATTTTTTAGAAGAGGTAGATAGCTTAGAGGTTAACATAGAAGAACCAGTCCTTAGTGTTATTCTTAAAAGACTTTACCAAAAAAGAGGGGAAGATAAGATTTTTTACGTAAGAGTACATAACTTATTAAAAGATTTTCCTTTTGTTCCTCCGTTTGGTTTTCTTTATCCTTGTTACCTGGTTCAACATCGGGTTTGGTTTGAAGGATGTTTAAAGGAAAATGGGGACATAATTGAAACCTTAAGAATGTTTTTTGGTGAGGTAAAACGTACTTACCCTGCGGTTTTTGAAGATGTAGGATACAAATTGCCCAAAGAGTTAATAGAAGAATTAGGAGAAACAAATCTCCATTTTAATCCTAAGATTAGTTGGTCGGTTGAGGATATTCCAAGGGATTTATCTTCCAGAAACAGCTCTTCGCTTAAGCACGATCTGGTAGGAATAAAGACCGATGTTCCTAAACCACCAAGGAGCAAAGAAGAACCCCACAAACCAAAAAATCAGGCCTCAGTTACAAAAGAAGAAGATAAATTACAGAACATATTACCTGAAGATAGTGGATCACCCTCTTTGATTGCTTTAGGTGTTCCAGCGATGGCAATTTATGCTTTAATAAGGGCCTCCGATTTATCGCTTTCTGGAATTCCAATTCGTCGGATTGCTAAAACATTGAGACCAACTGATTTAAAAAAGGTCAATATTGCTCTCGATAAATTAAGATGTGTAGGACCGGTCAGTGCTCAAGCAATACTCCGGGCTATGGGTAATCATCCATGTGATGAAAATTTGTTGCTTTATTTGAAAACTAAGGCGAAACAATTATAAAATAAGCAGGGGTAAAGTAGGGGTGTTTTCTTGCTCAAGCCTCTGTAGCTCAACGGACAGAGCACTGGCCTCCGGAGCCGGAAATGCGAGTTCAATTCTCGCCAGAGGCGCTTTGACAAATTAAAAAATAAAAATGAAAAATGAAAAATTGATCAAGAGAGAATTTAGCGCTGGAGGGGCTGTTTTTAAAAAAGATAAAAAGCAAACGTTGTGGCTTTTGGTTCAGCCGAAAGGTGGGGATGAATTTCATCGTCAAGTGAGGTGGCAATTACCTAAGGGCTGGATTGAAGAGGGTGAAAGATCAGAAATTACAGCGGTCAGGGAAGTTGAAGAAGAAGGTGGAGTTAAGGCAGAGGTAATCAGTAAAATTGATACAATTAAGATCTTTTTTAAAAACACCTTTGAAGGAAAACCAGAAGAAACAGTCTTAAAAACAATTACCTTTTTTCTAATG
>CAYWOB010000055.1:0-5808 GCA_964459815.1 uncultured Candidatus Saccharibacteria bacterium | reverse complement strand
GCCCTGCATAAAATTTCAAAGGCCTAGGTGGATAGTATCATATGGACCAGTACATCAGTTTGATACAATGTCACTTGTACGAAAGTATGGTACGCCTCTTTATGTGTATGATGGGGTGAAAATTCAGAGGAACTACCAAAAAATTAGCCACTTCATACCCTACCTTCCCAAAGAGATTCATTTCCCCTTGATGTGTAATAGCAACCCTGATATTCTTGTGCTGGTTTTAAAGCTAGGAGGACATGTTCAAGCAAACAGTATCCCAGAATATCAGATAGCCCGAATCGCTGGCTTTTCCAAAGAGAGTATCTCTGTCACCACTACCAATATGAGCAGAGAGGACATGATCTTTTACCTTAAAGAAGGGTTGCAGCTAAACCTTGATTCTATAGAGGAAGTAGAGCGCTATGGAGAATTGGTAGAGCAACGCAGGCAACAAGGATCTCCGGTAAACTCCCATATTGGAATTAGGATATTTGTTCATATTCAAACCGCAGGATATCAGGTTACCAATCTGCCTCATCCTACTAAACCAAGGGTTGGGATTAAAGAAGAGAAATTTCCTGATGTGAAAAAATTAGCGCACAAATATGGGCTTAAAGTGATAGGTATTCATGGTTATCTTGCTTTCAATGTGCTCGATCTTGATCCTTTTCTTAAGCTTAATACCTATTTGGCGCATTGTGCTAAGCAATTTGATGATCTGAAATACATCAATGTTGGTGCTGGGTTTGGGGTATCTGCGAAGTCTAATGAAAAATCATTTGACTGGCAAAGCTATGGCCTGAACTTAAGTGCACTGATGGAATCTATGTCTCAATATTTCCAGAGGCAGATTCATTTAAAGCTTGAGCCTGGGAGGTCGTTAGTTGGTGATGCTGGGTACTTGTTGGCCCGAGTGATCAACATCAAGAATATGGACAATTGGACTCAAGTGGGAGTGGATTGCAGTTTTGGTGAATTTGCCCGCCCTTATATTTACGGATCAGAAAGTGCTGGCTACCACCCTGTAATTGTTGCGAGCAAAATGGACAAACCCAATGTCCGCGAATATACTGTCTGTGGTAATTCGGTCTTGCAACGGGACTTTTTAGCAGAAGATAGGCAGCTTCCCAAAATTGAGCTTGATGATATTATTGCTTTCCTTAATGTTGGCGCTTATGGCGCCAGTATGATGTCTTTGTTCCCTGGTAGGAAAAGACCGCGAGAAATTTTGATCTTAGATGGTAAGTTGCAAATATAAGGCAGTAAAACCTGCCTTTTTTGTTTAATAAAAAAACAGCCTGTTTTCGGTGTTGCGTTTTTTATCAGTGGGGTGGTCGACGCGATTTGAACGCGCAACCGCTAGGGCCACAGCCTAGTGCTCTACCATTGAGCTACGACCACCATAATTTGTCTATAAAATAGCATAAAAATGTTGGATTGTCTATTTATTGAATCAGGAATAAGGAATCATGAATCAGGAATTTCGAATTTTAAAATTGACGCTAAGCCTAAACAATGTTAATTTGTTAGTAGAGGTAATTGAATTTTTAATTTTTGATTTTTAACTAATTTTTATTTGCTTATTGATTTATTGTATTGCTAAGGTTAAATAATTCAATAAGACATTAAATCAATAAAAATTAGCTAAAAATTAAGAAATAAAAATTAAAAATTATTCTTTCCTCCCCGTAGCATAATTGGATAATGCAACAGCCTTCTAAGCTGTAGATTGCTGGTTCGAGTCCAGCCGGGGAGACTGATGATATCTTTCTAGCTTGATTTTAGGTTCGCCACGGGATAAACCCGTGGCGCCCCGAGTTCATCTCGGAGCGAATCCTGTCGAGGGCGCTAGTTGGCGAGGGGTGAAAGTCCTCCCGGGAAGACAAAGAAAATGTAAAATGTAAAAATGTCATCCCCTCGGGAGATCACCTGTAGGCGTGAAAAAAGTAAAAACTTTTAAATTTCTACATACGCATATCGAGCGGTATTTCTCCCCTGATAAGGGGAGAGCAAGAAGGGTTTCCATTTTGTATTTTATAACCCACCCCCGCCCGCCTCGCAAGCGAAGCGTTGCGGGCAGGCCACCCTCCCTTATCAGGGAGGGGATAGAAAAGTTAATAACAATGGAATAATTGAACAGTGAAGCAATTTGAGCCATTTAAGGCTTACTCTTACGATTATGACCATCCCCGAAGAAGTTAAAAATATCATCAAAAAATTAGAGAAAGCGGGTTTTTCTGCTTACGTTGTGGGCGGTTGCGTGCGGGATTTTTTATTAAAAAAAGAACCTAAGGATTGGGATATTACTACTAGTGCGAAGCCCGAGGAGATAATTAAGATTTTCCCGAAAGGGAGATATGAAAATAAATTTGGTACGGTTGTGATTGGCGAAGTTGAAGTAACCACTTACCGAATAGAAGCGAAATACACAGATAAACGTCACCCCGATGCAGTGCGCTTTGCCATGAAGTTGGAAGATGACTTAGCCAGACGAGATTTTACGATTAACGCTATTGCTATGGGTGTAGATTCCAAAATTTCAAATATTATTGACCCTTTTCAGGGTCAAAATGATTTGAACAAAAAAGTTGTTCGGGCGGTTGGGAATCCGGAAGAACGTTTTAACGAAGATGCCTTGCGCCTTTTGCGCGCTGTGCGCTTTGCCTGTGAATTAGATTTTAAAATTGAAGAACAAACTGCCGCGGCAATCAAAAAACTTGCCGCCAACTTAAAATTTATTTCTTGCGAGCGGGTTCGCGATGAATTCAGTAAAATTATTCTCTCCAATAGACCAGAACAAGGCTTGCGCGAGCTTTATAATCTTGGTTTATTACAATATATTATCCCTGAATTATTAGCCGGAGTGGGTATGGAACAGCCCAAGCACCATATTTATACAGTCTTTGAGCATGCCGTGAAATCCTTGGGTTTTTGTAAATCGCAAAAAATAGAAGTGCGCCTTGCCTCCCTACTTCACGATATTGCGAAACCTTATGCGCGCCGCGGTAGAGGTAGCGAGGCGACATTTTATGGCCATAATGTTCGCGGGGCATATATGAGCCGCAAAATCCTTAACCGTCTCAAATATCCCAAAAAAGTGGTGGAAAAAGTGGCCCATCTTATTCGCCATCATATGTTTGTTTACAATATTGGCGAAGTTACCGCAGCAGGGGTACGCCGTCTTTTGGCTAAAGTTGGCCCGGAAAATATGGAAGATTTAATAGCACTTCGCGTTGCTGACCGTCTTGGCTCTGGCTGTCCTAAAGCCAAGCCCTATAAACTGCGGCATTTAGAATATATGATTGAAAAAGTTTCTCGCGACCCAATTTCGCCAAAAATGTTGAAAATCAACGGGAACAATATAATGAAAATTTTAAATATCAAACCCGGTCCCAAAGTAGGATTATTAGTTAATGCGCTTTTAGCTGAGGTTTTAGAAAATCCTAAAGTGAATAAAAAAACAAGCTTGGAAAAACGGGTTTTGAAATTAGCAAAATTGCCCGAGAAAGAGCTTAAAGTAAAATTTTCTGTAATCAATGAAGAGAAGAAAAAAGAAGACCTGGCAATCCGCAATAAACACTGGCTTGCTGAAGAAGATTAAACTTTCAAAAGGAGGGATTATTTTGGTCTTCTTTTTTTTCAATAACCCACCCCAACCCTCCGCATATCACAGGAGGGGGAATTATTTTTCCCTTATTTCCGGGGTCTCCCCCCAAAATTCTTTTCTACCTATCGGCAGACAGGCAGAATTTCGGGGGTTTATTTCCTCCATTTCCCGTGATACTTCTTATGAATTTCTTTTAATTCTTCGTTTGCCACGTGCGTGTAAATTTGGGTTGTAGAAATATTAGAATGGCCGAGCATTTTTTGCACACTGCGGATATCCGCGTGGTTACGCAGTAAATCCGTAGCAAAAGTGTGGCGCATTGTGTGCGGCGTCACTTTTTTATTAATGCCAGCAAGTAGGGCATAACGCTTGATTATCCTTTCCATTGAACGCACCGTGAGCGGTTTTAAGCCTTCAATCTGATCCGCCACCTTTTTATTGTAGCGGACAAAAAGGTAGGGAGCATTATCCGTGCGCATTTCCAGCCATTTTTTAAGCGCAGCTTTGGCATTAGACGAGAGGAAAACAATCCTCACTTTATTCCCCTTGCCGCGCACTGTAAATTCATCATATTTAAGATTAACCTGTTCGCAAGTAAGCCCAGAGAGTTCAGAAACCCGCAATCCTGTTGAAAACAGGGTTTCCAGAATCGCTTTGTCCCTCATTTTAATAAAAAGAGAGTTATTTGTTTCTAGGGGAGCAGCAAGTAAATTTTCTAGTTCTTCACGCGTCAAAGCCTCTACTTCCCGCTCCGCTGTTTTAGGCAATTCAATTTTTTCTGCTGTTAATGAGGGAACATCGCACTTTGCCAGATATTTCAAAAAAGCACGCAAAGCAATTAAATGGTAATTCTGGGTTACGCGAGAGAGAGGATGCCCTTTTTCATCTCGATAACGGTTTAATTTTAAGCGGAAAATACGAATAACCGCTTCTGTAATTTGCTGCGGTTTTTGCGCTCCCGTCCACTTCAAAAAGCGAGAGAGATAAAAATCGTAATTGCGGATCGTTAACTGTGAAAGTCCCTTCTCAATTTCGCAATATTCTAAGAAGTCGGTTTTTAATTTATTTAATTCCATATTCCTGATTCCTAATTCCTGATTCATTATTCTTATTTTACGACATTCCCCTCTTTCTTGCCAGTTTTTTAATTTTATGATAGATTAAAAGTACTGCTTTAAAAGTTAAATTCAAAACTTTTAACTTTTATTTTATTTTTTAGTTTTTCACTTTTAGTTTTTAGCTTTTAACTTCATTTTATGCTCACTGTTCAGGAAAAAAATAAAATTATCAAAAAATTTGCGATTCACAAAGATGACACTGGTTCGCCAGAGGTGCAATGTGCAATTTTAACTCGGGAAGTCCAGCAGGTTACCAACCATTTAAAGAGAAATAAAAAAGATATTGCTAGCCGCCGCGGTCTTTTGCAGATGGTGAATCGCCGCCGCAAACTTTTAAATTATTTGGCCAAGGAAGACGAAAAAAGATACCAAAGTCTGATTAAAAAATTGAAATTAAAAAAGTAAAATATTATTAGGCTTTTAGCTTTTCACTTTACACTTTTCGCTTATTATTATGCTTAAACATAAAGAACAACGGGTAGGGGTTTTTGTGGATGTTTCTAATATGTACTATTCTGCCCGCCATATTCACAAAAGAAAGGTTAATTTTAAAGAGATTTTAAAAGCAGCAGTGGCAGGTAGAAAGCTTATCCGGGCGATTGCCTATGTGGTCAAGGCCGAAAGCGAATTAGAACAGGGCTTTTTTGAGGCGCTCGGAAAGAGTGGTTTTGAGGTGAAAATGAAGGATTTACAAGTATTTTGGGGCGGCCAGAAAAAAGGAGATTGGGATGTGGGGATTACTGTAGATATGGTGAAAATGGGACCAAAATTAGATGCAATGGTTTTAGTTTCTGGAGACGGTGATTTTCAGCCCCTTTTGGAATATTTAAAGAGTTTAGGACATCGCACCGAATTAATTGCTTTTGGCAAATCCGCTTCTAAAAAATTGATTGAAGAGGCAGATGATTTTATCGATTTAGATCAAGAAGCGAAAAAATATCTTCTTTAAAAAACAAGTTTTTAATATTAGGAGTCAATTTGTTCTTTAAATCATGATGCTCCTTTCCCCTAGAGCAAAAGCGCATTTTTTATTTTGTATTTCTTGTTTAATTTCTCCCTTTTTTCAATTTCCCTCCCTGATAAGGGAGGGTTGGGGTG
>CAYWOB010000054.1:0-5816 GCA_964459815.1 uncultured Candidatus Saccharibacteria bacterium | reverse complement strand
TCTCATATGATTTTTCAGCAGCCCCAAGGGGAATCGAACCCCTGTTATCAGGTTGAAAACCTGGTGTCCTAACCACTAGACGATGGGGCCATAGTAAATGCAAAATTTAAAAATTATAATGAATTAGTTAAAAATGAGAAGTTTTAAAATACACAAAATGAGTTTAACATAAAGATTGAAATTTCTCAATAATTGGGATAGCGTATAGATAGTAATTTTTAATTTGTGTTTTTTAATTTTTAGCGAATTTTTATTTGCTTAATTTTTATTGTTGTTTATAATAAGACAATAATTCAATAAAAATTAGTTAAAAATTAAGAATTAAAAATTATGTTGATTCTGGGTATTGAAACTTCTTGTGATGAGACAGCAGCAGCAGTGGTACAAGATGGGTATAAAGTTTTATCCAATGTTGTGGCTTCACAGATTAAACTCCATACGCCTTATGGGGGAGTGGTGCCAGAAATTGCTTCCCGTGCCCATATAGAAAATATTATTCCAGTTATTCAGAAAGCTTTAAAGGATGCTAAACTAAAAAGAAGGGATATAGATGCAATCGCTGTTACAATAGGACCAGGCTTAATTACTTCTTTAATGATTGGGGTGGATACAGCAAGGGCTTTATCTTATGCTTGGGGAAAGCCGATATTGGGCGTTAATCATATTGAGGGGCATATTTGTTCTATAAAGCTTAAAGCTCAAAGCGTAAAGCTCAAAAATATAAAATTTCCGGCGATTTGTTTGACGGTTTCGGGGGGGCATACAATGCTAGTTTTAATGAGACAATGGGGGAATTATGAAGTGATTGGTGAAACTATTGATGATGCTTGTGGAGAAGCTTTTGATAAGGTTGCTAAAATATTAGGCTTAGGTTATCCAGGGGGGCCGATTATTGAGAGATGGGCTTATAGTGGCAATAAACAGGCTTTTTCTTTTCCCCGGCCAATTTTAGATCGGGACAATTTTAATTTCAGTTTTTCAGGTTTAAAAACCGCTGTTCTTTATGAGGTTCAGAAAATAAAAAACCCACAAAATCCAAAGATTTTGCAGGGGACCCTAGGAATAAAAAAGTTGAACAAAAAAGTTGTTCAAGATATTTGTGCTTCTTTTCAGGAAGCAGCTTTTGAGGTTTTAGCGACTAAAACTTTGCGGGCAGCACAAAAATTCAATGTTTCCACGATAATATTAACCGGTGGCGTTGCCGCTAATCAGGTTTTGCAGGATTTTTTAAGGAAGTCTTTGCCAGTCACTGATTATCAATTATTGATTACTGAATTTTCCACTGATAATGCTGCAATGATTGCAGGAGCAGCTTATCTGCGAGCATTAAAAAAAGACTACGATGATTGGTGTAATCTTCAAGGTGAGTCTAATTTAAGATTCTGATTTTAAAACTAATAGATTTTAATCTAGCTTACCCTTTTTAATTCTTCTAAGGTCGTGTCGCCCTGTACTACCTTGCGTAAGCCATCTTCTATGAGGGTGAACATTCCTTCTTTAAGGGCTTCAGTATAAATTTCATCTGGAGTACCACGGCTTGCGATTAATTTATGGATTGCTTTGGAAATGTTCATAATCTCAAAGAGACCGATTTGCCCTTGGTAGCCCATATTTTCACACGCAAGACAACCCTTAGGTCTGAACAGGGTTAATTTTTCGGGCAGAGGTATTTTGTCTTGGATAACTTTTTTAATCTTTTCATAAACCTCTGGAGATGCATTATAGGGCTCACGACATTTTTTACAAAGACGGCGCACTAATTTTTGATTGATTAAGAGATTTAGAACATCAGAAAGATTTTGAGGATCTGCTCCCATATTAGTGAGTTGGGTGATGATTTCTGGCGTAGAACCAGCATGGAGAGTGGAAAGAACAGTGTGTCCTGTTGTAGCAGCACGAATGGTAATCTCTGCAGTCTCGGGATCTCTAATTTCTCCAACCATAATAATATCAGGATCTTGTCTTAATACACCACGTAGTGCTCGCGCAAAGGTGAGACCCTCTCTTTCGTTAATCTGAATTTGGGAGATTCCTTCAAGCCGGTATTCGATAGGATCTTCTAGGGTCATAATTTTGACTTCCGGTGTTTTGCGATAACTTAAAAAGGCATAAAGGGTGGTGGTTTTTCCAGAACCTGTGGTACCTGTAAGTAGAATCATTCCGCTGGATTTATTTAGATTCTTTTTCACAATACCCAATTCATTCTCGGTGATGCCCAGATTTTCTATTTTTAATAAGTAATCACGTTCTAGGCCTAGAAGGCGGAGAGTAATGGCTTCACCATAATTGGTAGGAAGGGTGGAAACTCGAACATCAACTTCTGTATGATTGTAGTAAATTGTAAAGCGACCATCTTGAGGTATTTTTTGGATGTTTAATTTAAGTCCGCTGATTAATTTTATTCGTGAAAGGACGCGAGGATAAACTTGAGGAGAAAAGGAAATGATATCGCGCATAATCCCATCAATGCGGAGACGCAAAGCTACTTCATTTTCTTTAGGTTCTAGATGAATATCGCTTGCTCTAGCTCCAATACCCCGCGCCATTAGAATGTTAATGATTTCTTCAGTATTTTTATTGATGAGAGCTGGCCCCATGCTCGGCCAGGATTGGAGTTCTAAAGAGGCTTTTGTAATTAAATCAGGAGTGATGACGATTTTCTCCTCTTCTGCTTGTTGTATTTTATCCTCATTTATTATCAGTGGATAGAGAGAAATAGCATGCTCGAAACTGGCTTCTGAAACAAGATAGACAATACATTGGTATTGTTTTTTTAATTTTTCGATAATATTTTGAGCACTTTGATTGTGGGGGTCAGTAATACCCAATCTTAAGACATTTTTAGCTTTATAGAAGCAGATAATTTGACCTTTCACGCTTTCGCTTTTAGGGATTAGGGTTAAGGCTTCGGATTCAATCGCCAATTTTTGGAGATTGATATAGGGCATTTTATTCTTTACAGCCAAGGCTTTAATTCTTTTTTCTTCAAAGCCAACACTCTTTTCTTCTACGGTGTTAAAGAGTTCCGCTACTTCTTGAGATTGTTTAGTGGGAATATTTTTGGGCATAATATAAAAACGTAAAGCGTAAAACGAAACCTGCCTGTCATTCTCCTTTACCATCAGGCGATGGCAGGTGGGAGCGTAAAACAAAAATTTTTAGCTTGCGCTTTATATTTATTATACATTTTTTTAGAAAAAGAAAAAGACCTTTTTTCTTTATTGTGATGCGAGAGAGGTCTTTTTTATTTTAGATAGTTAAAATGTTTTTAATGGTGTTCAAAATATTCTGTTCTAAATCAACAAGGTTCCCCTCATTTTTTGTGAAAGAAATGAAATCCTCGTGGCTTTCTTGAACTTGGAGGCCTTGTTCTTTTAATAAGTTTTCTAGATTTTTCAGGTCAATATTTTTATTTATTCTTTGGATTTTTAGGTGGAAGGAGCCTGATTTATCTTCGGCAAGGAGAAAAATAATTTCTGATTTTACGGCATTATTTTTTAAATCAGATAAGATTTGATTAAGATGAGAAGCTTCGCTTTTTGATTTTTCAAAATCCAGGGGAGAAAGGAGCGACCAAATTATTTTTTGTTCCCTTGAAGTTTTAAGACGTGCCAAGGCTCTACCCCAGAGACGAAGGTATGATAAGGGGCGGGTTTTATAGAAATGTTGGATAATCATTTCTTGGTTTGCTCCTGCATTTAATAGCTTTGCGGCAATACTGAAAGCGGTTGGTGTAGTATTTTTATTCTGAAAGCTTTCGGTTACACTGATGATACCTGCTAGGAGGCAGGTAGCAATTTCTGGGATAATGATTTTGGGATCCAAACTTTGGAAGAGTGAAAATAAAATTTCAGAAGTAGAGCAAGCAGTAGGATCTATAAGATTAATCTCGCCGAAATTTTCATTATCAGGATGACAATCAATATTTACAAGAGGCGATTCATAGAAGATTTCCGCGTTTTCTTCATAAGGTCTACCTAGTTGCTCCAGGGCGACGGTATTGAGAACAATAATCAGATCATATTTTGATTTTCCCCTTTTTGTTTCTACATCGTGCGGTTCAAAATAACCATTGCTAGGTGTGATATAGATATTTAGTTTATTATCCTTAATATTATATTTAAACTGTTCTACCTTCGCTCGGGTAATATCTAAAGAGATGATAAAATCTTGGGCATCTTTTAAATCATTTTTGAGAATAGAAAAGGCAGGTAAAAAATCCAGATTTTTTATTCGTTCTGTTTGCACCACTACCTCATTTTTTTTGCCTAGTTTATTTAGGAAGAGATGAAAGGCAAGAAGGCTAGAAAGAGAATCAGGGTTATTCTTGGTGTCGGCAACTAATAAGATTTCTTTGCTCGGTTCGATAATCTTTTTGATTTGTTCTCGAGGGTTTAGCTCCATAACTTTCAGTCAATTATGTTTATCTATTCAATTTATCTTATTCTAAGGGAGGTGTCAAATTAAGTTAAAAGTGCAACCCGCCCGCAACGCCTCGCAAGCCTCGGCTTGCGTGGCGGGCGGGAGTCAAAAGTGAAAAGTTATAATAAGAGTTTGCTAATTCATTTATTTTTGTTTAAGATGAAGGATGGAGTAGTAAAAAGATAAGTAATTTCATAAAATATGAACATTCTTCAGTCTTTCATTTTGGGGGTGGTACAAGGAATCACTGAATTTTTGCCTATATCCAGTTCAGGACATTTAATTCTGGTGCGAGACTTTCTTCATTGGGCAGATAGTGGTTTGAGTTTTGATATTATTGTCCATTTCGGAACATTAGCAGCGATCCTAATTTATTTTTGGAGGACTTGGCAGAAATTAATAATAGGATTTTTTAAAGGGGAGGCAGATTCTCGGAAGATTGTTTTTGGTATTATAATTGCTACCATTCCTGCCGTGGTCATTGGCTACATTAGTGAAACATTCATTGATCAATATTTCCGTTCGGCTCTTGCTGTAGGAATCCTAATGATTTTGGTGGGAATAGGATTTCTTGTTATTGAATGGTGGGGAAATAAAAAACAAGAAGTGCATTCAAAAGAAGTATTAACTTTGAAAGATTATTTTATTATTGGCTTGGTCCAAAGCATTGCCTTGCTTCCGGGGGTATCACGTTCAGGAACAACAATTGTAGCAGGGATGGCTCGCAGACTTGCCAGGCGTGAGGCAGCCGAAGTCTCATTCCTTTTAGCTGTGCCAGCAATTTTAGGAGCAACAGTTTATGATTTGGTAAAAAATTATAATATATTGACAGGAATTCAATTTCCATTATTGGCTGTTGGTTTTTTAACGGCTTGTATTATTGGATACTTGAGTATTCGATTTTTAATGGTATACCTTAATCAACATAAGCTTAATGTATTTGCGTATTATTTATTTGGAGTTGGTTTTTTAGCAATTATTTTTAGCCTATGGCTTTAGAGAGAGAGTTTTTATCTGATTCGCCAAGGAAGACTAAAAAGCTTGGTGAAATTTTAGCGCAGAGTTTGAAGGGCGGGATTTTAATTTGTCTTTTTGGAGATTTAGGTGGAGGTAAGACTACCTTTGCTCAGGGTTTTGCAAAGGGTTTAGGAGTAAAGGATAAAATCACTAGTCCAAGTTTTGTTTTAATGAAAAAATATTCCTTGAAGAAAGGACTTTTGGATTCTTTTTACCATTTTGATTGTTATCGTTTAAAGAATCCTGGGGAAATATTAGCTTTAGGGTGGGAAGAGATAATAGCCGAACCAAAGAGCGTGGTTTTAGTGGAGTGGGCAGAGAAGATCAAAAAATATCTACCAAAAGAAAGAATTAATATCAGATTTGAATTTATAGAT
>CAYWOB010000053.1:0-6090 GCA_964459815.1 uncultured Candidatus Saccharibacteria bacterium | reverse complement strand
AAATTAAAATGTGTACGATAAGGAATATTATTAATAAGATAAGTGAAAAATAAAATTGGGAATTGATAATATTGGTCGGCAAAGGGATAATAGCCACTGATAAAAGACCATGATCTTAAAAAGCGAAAGACTTCTGCAATTCCACCGCTACTTATAGGAGTGAAAGATAAAGCGGATCTTTGAAATTCGTTTATCACATTAGCCAGATTGTTCACATAATCAAAGAGCCACCAAGCATTAAAGAGAATAAACATCAGAGAAGAGAGAAGGGTGAAAGTAAGAATCCTTTTAAATTTTTTAGTAATGAAAAGGTAATAAAGAGAGATTAAAAGAATGGCTAAAAAGAGAGGAGCAGTGGTGGGAAGATTAGCGAAGGCGCTTGCATATAAAAGGCTTGATAAACCAAACAAAAAAGAATATTTAAATGGTTGGCTAGATTTTAATCCTCTAATCCACAAAAGAAGGCTTAAAGGCAGGGCGGCCTGAATCAGGTTAAATTCTAATTTGGGTAATCGCATTACGGGGAGGAAGACATTAAAGAAGTATAAAAGAGCACCTATACTAGCAATGATTTTGTAATGTTTAGACAACTTTCCATAGATTTCTTTGACAAGATAGTAATAGCCGAATACCCCCAGGGCATAAAGTCCGACGAACCAGGATATTTCAATAAGAATATACGGGATGTGTAGCTTTTGTAGGATAAAGAAAAAGAAAGCCGCAGGGAATAGCCAACACATATAAGTAGAGGTTGGCATTCCAAAATTATATTTTTCATCCCAGGAGTGGAATAATTCGGGAAAAATATTGCCCAGATTGATAAACTCCGCATAATCGCCGCCGGCAATAATAAGACCTTTTTGAAAATTAAGAAGGGGAATGAGAGAAATAAGAACCAAAGCAAAAAAGAATAGAAATTTTTTGATTTTATTTCTAGTTATCATTTTTGATATAAAATTCCATAACTGCTGAATTTTGAGGGACTTTGCGTTAATTTTTGATATTACTAAGTAGGACAGGTTGCCTATTACATCAATTTTCTTTTTTTGAATTCTGTATTAACTTTTTCAAATAAATCTTTGGATTCGGCTGTGCGACCCCAGGCAATTAATTCTTTCATCCCTTCTCGGAAGCTGATTTTCGATCTCCAGCCAAGAATTTTTTTGATTTTTCGGATATCGGCGATGCAATGCCGAATATCTCCCACGCGGAATTTATTTTGAATATCTGGTTTAAGATTAGAACCATAGAGATGAGCGATTGTTTCGGCAATCTCTTCAATAGTTTGCGCTTTGCCAGTGCCGACATTAAAAACTTCATAGTTGGCTTTGCTATTTTCCAGGGCAGCTAAATTGGCGGTTGCAATATCATGGACCGAGATAAAATCGCGTGTTTGGAGGCCATCTTCATAGACAACAGGCGGATGGTTGTTTTTAATTCGGCTCATAAAGATTGCCGTCACCCCTGTGTAGGGATTAGATAAACTTTGGCGCGGGCCGTAAACATTAAAATAACGTAGAGCAACTACTGGAATGCCATAGGCTCGGCCGACAGCCAAAAACATTTCTTCTTGGTCTTTTTTATTTATGGCGTAAACTGAATTGCAAATTTGTTTTGTTTCTTCATTTGTGGGAACGGCTTTTAGATACTTTTGACAGCGCGGGCAATGCATTTCAAAATCCCCTTTAGCCATTTGAATTTCACTGCGTAATGGTGGTCTAATCAGGCCGTGCCGGGGACATTGGTAGAGTCCTTCGCCGTAAGAGCTCATTGAGGCGGCGACAATCATTTTCTTAATTTTATTACGGTATTGATTAACAATTAAATCTAGAAGCAAGGCAGTGCCCAGCACCGTATTTTTGGTGTATTTTGTTATCTCATACATACTTTGGCCCACACCAACCTTGGCTGCTTCATGAAAAACCGCATCTATTCCTCTTAAAGCTTTAGTTAAATCAGAGCGTCGCGTCACATCACCGCGGATAAATTCTGCTTTGGGATTGAGATAACTAGGTTTTTTTCTGCCGGTATGGACCTGGGGATCTAGATTATCAAGAATTCTTACCTTATAGCCTTTTTGGATCAGTAAATCAACAATATGGGAACCAATAAATCCCGCACCACCAGTCACTAATATTTTTTTATATTTTTTGTCTGATTTCATAATTTTTGACTTTATAGTATTTTAAGAAAAGAACAAGAGTAACACTAGCTGCCGGAATGAAAATAAGATCACTCACTAGTTGATTGCGCAAGAAAGGCAAGCCCATAAAGTAACATTGGATTAACCCTGATAAGGTTTTAGGATACATATGCCAAAGGAGCCAAACACCGAAATTAGTGTATAAATAGAAGAATAGAGAAGAAAGGAGTCCCATTCCAGTAATTTGGAAAATGAATTTATAGCTATTTTTTCGGCGGTGATAAAGTAATCTTCCCAAAAGACCAATCACGGCCCAAGCAGACCAAGTAAAAATCAAAATGGGATCATTACCAATATACATATCGCTCAAAGCAATCACAGTTAAAGGGATGACCACACTATAAAGACCGCCTAAAATTGAGCCGGCGAGAAGACTTGTCACTGTAACTGTTTCAATATTCGGGAGATCTTTAAGGAGAATGCGACTGATTGCGCCAGAGGTAATCAACAAGAGGGCGCAAATGAGTTTAGTTTTATTAAAGCCAGGGCTACCCCAAAAGTTTTGAAAGAATTTTCGGGTTTTAGTTAGGAGTGAGTAATACATCATTGCATTTTTTATTTTAGTATTTTAGAAAGGATTGCTTTCAAATTTAAATTCTATTTGATCATGCGGGGAAACTTTTTGGTCCTTTACCCCCACATTGGCCATCTGGCCATTAATATAATAGATCCAATATTTGTTATCCTGGCCGTTCTTAACCCCATCAATAGCTTGAATGAGAATGCCTAGGCTAGATTCTTGGGTTTCCAATTTAATTTGATTTTGATTTGCTAGCTTTGTTAAGAGATCATATACACTTTCTTCGCCATTGATTTGGAGGGTAAAGTTTTTTACCTCGTCATTACCGAAATTAAAAGAAAGTGCCACTTCTTCTGTCTTACTACTTTTATCTTGCGGAGCGGGCGTGTTTTGACTGATTGAGTTTAAATCCTTTTCTGCAGGGGATGTGGAAGGGGTTTTGTTTAGTGCGCAACCCACTCCCTCTAAGAGACAGAATACCAAGAGAAAGGAAAAAAAGATTTTTTTCATGTTTTATTTAATAAATGAAAGATTATTTTATTATAATCTAGGCTATAGGGAAAATCAAATAGAGGCACTGTCTAAAGTATGCGCACAGCCGCAAGTCCTTTTTGAGGGAAGCATTTTCAGGATAGTGCTAAGAAGGATTTTAACTTTCTGATTATTTTTTTGGAAAACCCTTAAAACCTCGGCGGCGGTGACGGGCTTTACATCTTGATATCCTTCTAATCCAGTATCATAGTCAGTAATAAGGGCAATATTTATATAACACATTTGAAGTTCACGAGCTAAAACCATTTCAGGATAGGCAGTCATATTGACCACTTGCCACCCTTGAGATTGGAACCATTTACTCTCCGCGCGCGTGGAAAAGCGTGGCCCTTGAATTACAACAATGGTTCCTTCTGGATGGTGATGAATTCTGAAGGTCTTACAAGCCTGAATTGCTATTTTTCTTAAAAGAGGACAATAGGGATCGGCCATGGGGGGATGCACAACTTTTGGTCCATTAAAGAATGTATCTTTACGTCCCCAAGTGCGGTCTACAAATTGATCGCAGATGACAAAATCACCGGGTTTGATTTTAGGAGTAAGACTGCCAGAAGCACAGGGGGCGATGATTTGTTTCACCCCTAATTTTTTAAAAGCCGAAAGGTTAGCGCGATAAGGAATTTGATGTGGTGGGAATTCATGCTTTTCACCATGGCGCGGTAAAAAAGCCACTTTTTTACCTTGATAATTACCAACGGTAATTTTCCCTGAAGGTTTGCCAAAGGGAGTATTAATTTCTATTTTTTTTGCTTTTGAAATTAATGTATAAAATCCAGAGCCACCAAAAATTCCAATATCTGCTTTAGGTTTAAAAGAGGGCATATGATTTTATTCATTTAGTTTGAGAAGTATATTTTTTCTGTATCCTTTAATTTTGTCTGATCCTTTAAGGTACGGCAATTCAATCAGAAGAGCAATACCTATAATTTTACCTTTCATTTTATGAACTAAATTTATAGTTGCTTGCAAAGTACCACCAGTAGCTAACACGTCATCAACAATTAAGACCCTTTCTCCTCTTTTAATGGTGTCGGTATGCATTTCTAGAATACTTTGCCCATATTCTAAATTATAGGCTTGTTGAATGGTTTTACAGGGTAGCTTCCCTTTCTTGCGCACTATAGAAATGCCTGCTTTAAGTTTGTAAGCCACGCCAGCGGCAAGAAGGAATCCCCTTGCATCAATACCGACGATCTTTTGAACATTTTTATCCTGGAAAGGTTTTGCTAGTTTTTTTATGGCATAACTATATGCTTGGGCATTTTCCAGAAGAGGAGTGATATCCTTAAAATTTACGCCCGGTTTTGGAAAATTAGGAATTTCCTTAATATATTTTTTTAAATCCATATTCTTTTTTTAAGAGAATATTGAAGTTTAATCTTGCCAATTATTTCTGGACTGAATTTGAACTTTGAAGAATGAGGCTTTGATTTTGGTACTTCCATAAATAATGCAGGTAAAAAAACAAGCAAGGGGATGAAAGAACCAAGCAATGTCTTGCTTTTTGGAATATCCCTTGAGGCTTTGCAAGGCTGTAGGAAAGAAAGTTAAAGAGTAAATAATGAATTTGATTAATTTCATTCTAGGGAATGTTTTCCAAGGGTAAGCCCTTAATCCATTTTGTTGGTAAAAAAGATAATCCTTAATTCTACGTTGTTGTTTTTTTATAAAACCTAAAGAATTATTGGCATAAATATGAATTATACCCACTTTAACTTTTGCGTAATAAGAATATCCTTTACGAGCCAGTTCATAAACAATGTCAATATCAAAAAGATAATTTTTGATTTGAATTTGGTCAATAAATTTTTTGCGAATTAAAAAACCATTAGCGCCTATGGTAGGAATGTTCGTAGGAGTGACCTTGAATTTTAAATAATTACCTTTGTCTTCCGTCGGAACTGGCAGAGCAGTCCATTTTCCCGAGATTAAATTTTCTCGGTCATAATTACCTAAAAAATAACATAGAGGGTCATTCATTCCCACCAAAGCCGAATAGCGAGTAATTAGACCATCTTTTCGTCTGTAGGTATAACGAATTGGCTCGCAACCAATAATTTCTGGATCCGAGAATGGTTCTACCATTTTGTTTAACCAATTTCTTTCCGGGAGAATATTATCTGAATCAATTAAAGCAATGATTTCGTTTTTAGTTTGTTGGATTGCTATTGCTTTCCCCGCTTCCCCTGTTTTTAAGGGATTACTAAAAATTTTGTTTGTATACTGTTGAGCAATTTTTAGAGTGGAATCACAAGAACCAGCATCAGCAATAATAATCTCAACCAGTTTTTCGGGATAATTTTGTTCGGCAATGGATTTTAAACAAAAGGATAATTTTCTGGCAGAGTTATAGGTAGGAATGATGATAGAAATAGAAGGCAAGGACATAATCTTTTATAGGGTTTGTTCTTCCCCTTCCTTTAAAACTTTAAATTTTTTAACCACCCGGTAGATAATAAAGTAAGAAAAAGTTTTTAATCCATTTCCGATATCATCTAAAATTAAATGGAGAGTGAGTCCGCTGGATAATCCCAATAAGATTAGATTCCAGTGGACCTCCAATGTTATAAACCAGAGGAATGTAATGAGTTCATATGAATGGAGAGGGACAAAGGCTTTTTGATTTTGCTTCATATAGTGCTTGGGATGTAAAAATTCTTTGATACTAAAAGGATTCAAAGGTTTAGTTTTCCAAAAATCAACAACATGGTCTAGGTCAATAAATATACCACTTAAGAAAGTACTATATAATAAACCTAGGGAATGGGAAAAATAGTAGAGAACAATCGCCAAAACCGCTGAAGAAGTAATGTGA
>CAYWOB010000052.1:0-6152 GCA_964459815.1 uncultured Candidatus Saccharibacteria bacterium | reverse complement strand
CACAAGCTTGTATTGCAGTTTTCCTTAAAATGGGACAATAAGGATCGGCCATTGGCGTATGGATTACTTTTGGTCCGTCAAAAAAAGTATCATTACGTCCCCAAGTACGGTCTACAAATTGATCGCAGATGACAAAATCACCAGGTTTAATTTTAGGAGTAAGACTGCCAGAGGCGCAGGGAGCAATGATTTGTTTTACTCCTATTTTTTTAAAAGCCCAGAGATTAGCACGGTAAGGGACTTTGTGTGGTGGATATTCATGCTTTTCGCCATGGCGGGGCAAGAAAGCCACTTTTTTGCCCTGATAGTTACCTAGAGTAATTTTCGCTGAAGGTTTACCAAAAGGAGTATTGATTTCTATTTTTCTGGCTTTTGAGATTAATTCATAAAATCCAGAACCTCCGAAAATCCCAATATCTGCTTTGTATTTTAAAGAGGTCATAGATTATTATTTACGTATCTAATTTTAGGAGTATATTTTTCTTGTATCCTTTAATCTTGCGTGATCCTTTAAGGTATTTTAATTCAATGAGGAGAGCAATACCCATAATTCTAGCCTTCATCTTGCGGACTAGATTGATAGTAGCTTGAAGAGTACCTCCTGTAGCTAACACATCATCGACGATTAAAACTCTCTCCCCCTGTTTAATAGTATCAGAGTGCATTTCTAGAATATTTTGTCCATATTCTAAATTATAGGTTTGTTGAATGGTTTCGCGAGGCAACTTCCCCTTTTTACGTACTATGGAGATACCTGCTTTGAGTTTATAGGCTACGCCGGCGGCAAGGAGAAATCCCCTTGCGTCAATACCAACAACTTTCTGGATTTCTTGGTTTTGGAAGGGTTTGGAAAGCTCCCTTATAGCATAATTATATGCTTTTGCATTTTCTAGAAGAGGAGTAATATCTTTGAAATTAACCCCTTTTTGGGGAAAATCAGGTATAGTTTGAATATATTTTTGGAGATCCATATTTCTCTAAATTAGTTTTTTGAAGAATTATTTTTGGGCCACTACTTTGACCATTGGCCAGAAGAGGCTACTTTTATTTGCAATTTGGTTAAAAAATTTTTTGAGCTTTTCATGATGAATAAAATCAAAGGACAAGGCGATTTTTAGTTTATCTATTTTTACCTGTCGAAATCCTGCTTTTTGATGTGCTCTTTTCAGGGTAGATTTTAGAAATGAAAGTTCATAACCAAAGAGCATATGTTTACCTTTAAGAATGCGGAGGTGAGTGAATTTTGCCAACTGTTTTAATAAAGGAAGATTAGGAATATTGCCCCAAATTTGTCGGTAGGTTAAGGCGCCAAGGTTTAAAGCAGGTACAGTATTAAAGCTTATTCCATTTTTTTTCACGATGCGATATAGTTCTTCTAAACATTTTTGGGTATTGGGGAAATGTTCAATTACTCCTAAGCCATAAACTAGATCAATAACATCAGCTTTAAGGGGCATATTTAGAATATCCCCTTGAATCAAGAGGTAATTTTTAATACCCCGAGACTCAAAATTTTTTTGGGCAATCTTTAAGGCGTTAAGGCAGAAGTCAATTCCAATGATGAGACCTACTTTTTTTGCAATTGCTTCCCCCATAAAGAAGTAACCGCATCCAATCTCAAGAAAGTTGTGAGAGGATTTAAATTTTTGTGATTCAGAAAGCTGTTGTTCCAGATCACCCAAAAATTTCTGACGAAATTTTTTTCGTTCTTTTAAGTAGTTTCCCTCTAATAAATCTTTTTGATAAAAAGTTTCCCATTTTTGAAAATTAAGTTGCAAATCTGGCGCAATTTCCGACTGAAATTTCAAAATGTGGTCATTAATGATGGGATAGTATTTTTTACACCTAGCGCAAGTGAGGTGATGATCAGTTTTTTTTAAATCAGATTTACATTGGGGACAGCAAACATAATTTAAGAAGGAGGAATAATTCTGCATGATTCTTTTTTATTATTGAATTAATATTCTTGACTTATCTCTGGGAAAACTTGAAATTTTTTGAAGGTGCGATAGATTAAAAAATAAGAAAAAGTTTTTAAGTGATTACCGATGTCATCTAGGATAAGATGCAGCGTAAAAGCAGAAGATAAAGCAATTAAGATGAGAGGCCAATTAAACTCTCGGCTTAAAAGCCAGAGGAGGATTATTAGCTCGTAAGAATGAAAAGGGACAAACACCTTTCGATTTTGATGCATATAATTTCCTGGGTGCAAGAATTCTTTAAGACTTAGAGGATTTCGAGGGCGGGTTTTCCAGAAATCCAAGAGATGATCCAAATCAATAAACACACCAGATAGTAAAAGAACTGCAATGGCGGTTAAGGATTGTGTAAAATAATAGAAGACGATGGCAAGGATAGCAGAAGAGAGAACGTGTGTTTTGACCTGCATTTTGTTTTTAATAATTTTGTTTAAAATCGGCAAGATGAGCAAATACAGCTTTAGCGCCGCGGCTAAAATATTTTAGATCATCAAAGTTGCGGATAGAAATTATTTGACGCCAGATAAATTCGGGGTGAAAGGCTACCTTATAGGTTGTTTGAACTAGCTCTTGGAGTTGCTGTGATTCAATCGATGTTTTCATTATAGATTTTCGCATATCATAGCGATTCCAATCTTCAGTTCGAAGCCACCCTTTTTGTTTACATTCTTGGAAGAGAGGTGTTCCGGGATAAGGAATCACAATGGTGGCTTGTAGTGTTTTTGCATAACCTTTGCAGAGGAGATATTTTCCTAGGTGCACGGTTTGTTGTGCTTCTTCTACTTCCTCCCAAGGATAACCGAACATAATTGTAACATGAGGCGATAATCCTGCTTGACGCGCTAGTTTACATGAAGAAATGATTTCTTCTATCTTCATATTTTTGCTTATCCTGTTTAGAGTTTTCTGATTTGCTGATTCTAGACCGAAAAGTAAGAAACGGAAACCCGCTTTTTTCATTAGTTTGTATCCCTCAAAATCAATAGCACCAAAACGCATATTACAATCTAAGATGACTTTTTGATGATAACCACGGTTTATCATTCCTTTGCAGAATTCATGGAGCCATTGTCCGATAGGAAAAGTTCCAGTGTCATCCATTATTTCTTTGATGTTGTATTTTCTAATTAGCTCCCCGATTTCATCTAAAACATTATCTGGAGTGCGGCTATGATATTGAGGATAAAGGGTAGTCCAAGAGCAGAAACTACATTGGTGATGCCAGCAGTCGCGACCGGCCATAATATATGTTCCAGGGGTGCGAGAGAAATTACCTACATCATAGGCATAATTTTGCCAGCCGGTTAATTCGCGGTCAATGAAGGGCAAAGTATTTAGATTATGATTTGCGATAAATTTTCCTGTATTCTTAATTGTTTTTCCCTCACGATAATAAATTCCTCCCTCCAGATTTGGGACAGTTGGTTTTAACTGGGAATTCAGATTTTGGAGAAGGTTTAGAAGTAAAAAATCATAATCACCACCAGTTAAGACAAAATCCACTTTAGAATTTTGAAATGATTCTTCCGGCAGTGCCGTAACATGGTCACCTACTAGAATAATTTTCAATTTCTCTGGCCCTGCCAGATGTCGCATAGCGGTATTATTCTGCCGTCCTTCTTGCTCCAAACTATCTTTTTTTAAGGTATTGATAATTTCCCAATGCTTTTTAATTACTGGTGTTTTGGTTTCCATTACAATAATATTTGCCTTTGTGTTTTTTACAAATTCTAACCAGTCGGTGTATTTCATTTTCTCGGCAATACCATCTTTCCAAATTACTTGAAAACCATTTTTTTTAAGTAGGGTTGCGGCTTGTGCTGGCACTACTGGATAAATCGGACAATGACGGTGAAACCATTGGAATTGACGATTTTGAGAAAGTAAGGGATATCCTTTATGAGAAGGCAGAGGTGGATAAGTAATCAAGATTTTGAATCGTTTTGACATTATTTATTTTTCAAGTTTACTTTTTAAATTACGAGTAAAAAGAAATCCTTGAATAAATTTTGCACCGTAAACAAGATGGGTGCATAAGATATAAGGGATCGCCAAAATACCAATGATAGGGTTTTTTTCACGCAAAATAGCTTGGATTACCGCAATAACGAGACCCAGACAATATAGCCCCAAAATTCCTAAATAGATGTCAAAAAGATGCACATAGCCTCTTGCTTTAATAATGAGGGCAAGAGGTAATATACAGATTAAGAAGAAAAGGAAAAGGCTAGGAATAAAATAAGTTAATTTGCGTGATGTTTGGGGTAATTTTTTGGCAAAAAAACCGCGGTGGATACCATAACCAGCTACTTGCTGAAGATGTTTTCTAAATGTTTTGCGACGGTGATGATAAACAATTAATTTAGGATCATAAATGATTTTTCCACCGGCTTGGATTAAGTCTAAACAAAATTTTGTATCTTCACCAGGCCAATATTGTGAATGGAAACCGCCAATTTTTTTAAAGAAACTTTGACGAACCAGAAAATTTACGGAAGGCCAATCAGAGACTAACTTGCGTTTTTTGCCGGGTAGATAACGATCACTGATACCACCAACAAAAGAAGAGGCCAGGCAGACGCCGGATGCTTTTTGGCGAATAGAATTAGTATGGGGAGTAATTGCTGGACCGCCGATAGCGGCAATCCTAGGGTCTTGAAAATTTTTGATAGCTTGGGATAGCCAATTATTTTGGGGATAGGCATCATCATCCAGAAAAGCGAGAATGTTGCCCGCTGCATATTGCAAGGCAAGATTTCTTTTCTCTGCGGGCCCAATTTTGCCAGTGGGAATAATTTTTGTTTTTGAGAATTTTTCTTTAGATGTAATGTTAGGGAAAATCAAAATCTCAAAGTCCTGAAAATCAAGATTTAAAATCTGACGAATGGATTCATAAATGTAATCATTAATTCTTACTACAGGAATGATGATAGAGAATTGAGGCATCTTTGAAAGTGTAAAATTCAAAATGAAAGATGTAAAAAGACAGATCAAAATTTAAAATTTTACATACTAATTTTACATTTTCATTTTCACTTTTCAATCATTTTTTAGTTTTGACTCTTTAAAATATTTAATTGTTTTTTTTAAGCCTTCTTCTAAACCTATTTTTGGTTCCCAGCCTAATTTTTTTCGCGCTAAAGTAATATCTGGTTTTCTTTTTGTAGGGTCATCTTCCGGGAGAGGACAGAATTTGATTTTGGATCGGGAGCCAGTAAGCTTAATTACTGTTTTGGCTAGATCGCTAATTTTAGTTTCGCGGGGATTTCCTAGATTAAATGGTCCAATTTCTTTACTTTTCATCATCTTAATTAAACCCCCCACTAAATCGTCAACATAGCTAAAAGAACGGGTTTGATTTCCTCTACCATAGACGGTAATGGGTTTATTCTCTAGAGCCTGGTTAATAAAATTAGGGATGACGCGGCCGTCATTATCACGCATGCCGGGACCATAGGTGTTAAAGATGCGGATGATTTTTGCATTGAGTCTGTATTTTCGAATGTAATTCATAATCAGACTTTCCGCAAAGCGTTTGCCTTCATCATAGCAAGAGCGAGGGCCTAAGGTATTCACATAGCCGCGGTAGCTTTCTTTTTGAGGATGGACTTCCGGGTCGCCGTAAACTTCAGAGGTAGAAGCCTGTAAGAAGACAGCTTGATGTTCCATGGCTAAATCTAGAAGACGGTTCACCCCTTCAGAGCAGGCTTTTAAAATTTTGATGGGATAACGGGGAAAATCTATAGGAGAGGCAGGGCAAGCAAGATTATAAATCTCATCAATTTTGTCTGCTAAGGGAGGGATATTTTCTGTAATATCGTGATCAATAAAAACGAAATTAGGGCAAGAGAACCATTCCTTGATATTGTCATAAGAGCCGGTAATGAGATTATCAATACACAAGATTTTATTATTTTCCCGGAGTAGAGAGCGGATTAAATTTGATCCGATAAAGCCCGCTCCTCCAGTGACGAGAATAGTTTTTTTATTCATATAATTTATTCCTCAGGGTTCCTTGCAAAATCTGCCTGTCAGCAGACAGGTCAAAAGATTTTATGGGGCCTTTATTTAATCTTAAATTTTAGCTCAAAATAGATATAAAAGTCAATTCTCGGGATTTTTTTTTAAGAGAGGCTTGTGTTCAGCGATTGGCTGATCTTTTGAGGAGTGATC
>CAYWOB010000051.1:0-6164 GCA_964459815.1 uncultured Candidatus Saccharibacteria bacterium | reverse complement strand
ATTGTCATTTTGATTTTTGATTTTTAGTTTTTACATTTTTTTAACCCATTCCTCATTCTGTCTCACCAATAATTCCTCTGCAGCTAAGGGTTCAAACATTATGTCTTTGACAATTTTTTCCATCCGCATTGCCTGTGAGCCTTTGACTAAAATAACATCATTGGGTTTTAAAATATTTTCAATATCCTCTAAAACCTCGTCTGTATAATTATATTCAATAATTTTTTCCTCCGGCATTCCGGCTCGCCGTGCTTCATCTGAAATAAAATTTGCGCGATCACCAACTGTAATTAAAAGGTCAACCATAGAATGAGCAACTCGTCCTACTTTTCTGTGGCCTGCTTCAGTGGCGGCCCCAAGCTCTAGCATATCACCCAGGATTGCAACTTTTCTTTTCCCAGGAAGAGTAATTTCGGCTAATGTGCGCAGGGCAGCAATCGTGGAGAGGGGTGCGGCATTATAAGTATCATCAATGATCAAGGTGTTCTTGATTCCAGGAAGCAGCCGCATCCTGCCTGGTGGCGCTTGAAAATCTTTGAGGCTTTCCGAGATTTTAATTAAATTCAATTTGAAATAAGTCCCGACTGCAGCGGCAGCAAGGCTGGCGTAAATCTGATGCCGGCCAATAATTTTTGGTAAATGTACAGGCACACTATTACCTTTATAATTTAATTTAAAACCCAATCCCCCTTCGCCGGAAACTAAACGAATATCAGAGGCCACTACTTCTTCTCCTGAAGGTCTTTCTTCATCTTTTAAAAGACCATATTTCAGAGTGGATGCCCGACCCTTCATTGCCGCCACAGCAGGGTCATCGCGGTTCAAGACAATAAGACCGTCAGGAGAAACCGCTTTGACCAATTTTTCTTTCTCTTTGCGAATTGCTTCTAATGATTCAAAAAACTCTAAATGCGAAGGACCCACAGAAGTAATCACAGCAATATTAGGCCGCGCGATATTTACTAAATAATCCATATCTCCTGGCCGATCCGCGGCCATTTCTAAAATTAAAATTTCTGGATAATTTTTGATTTTGCCTAAAATTAACTTTACACCTTGACTAAAAACCTGCAACCAACCAAAGGCACTCTTACCTGGTGCTTTTGCGCCGATAATAGTAAGCGGTAGTCCTAATTCATTATTATAATTCTCTATGCTTTTAGCCACCCGTTCTGGAAAGGCAGCGTTAAGAACAGTATAAATAGCATCTTTAGTTGAGGTCTTGCCCACACTCCCGGTAATGGCGACGACCTTCGGCTTATACTTTTTTAATATTTTCCGAGAAAGAAAGGCTAGTTTTGCTTGGATAAATTTCTTCATAAGATTTATAAAATCAAAATGTAAAAATCAAAAATTAAAATGACAGTTTAAAATCTTAAAAATAATTAGGGTTTCTGGGAATTTACCATTCCCGCCTGCAACGCTTCGCTTGCGAAGCGGGCGCGGCTTAAGGCACTAGCGGGCGAGAATCCTGAATTCCCAGTTATTTTAACATTTTGCATTGTCATTTTACATTTTGATATTTGATTTTTGATTTATTCTGACGGCGGTATTTGATAATAATTCACCAAAAATTGCGCCAGTTCTTTAAAAACAGGTGCGGCAGTATTTACACCATCTGCTCGAAAACTCGAGGTGGATTTAGGATTGTTGAACTTTACCAAGATTAAAAAGCGAGGATCTTCAATCGGACCATAGCCAATAAAAGAAGTAATCACTTTTTCCGGATCATAACCCTTTTCGCCTTGTAGGGGCACCTGGGCAGTACCGGTTTTGCCTGCAAGATGATAGCCTGGAATTCTCCCTGTTTTAGCATAACCGTTATCCATTGAACTGACAAGCATTGCTGAAATCGTGGCAGCACTTTCGGGCTTCAATGCTTGCCGTATAATTTTGGTTGGAATTTCTTCGCGTGTCTCTGTACCATCGGCTTTATGATGAATAATCTCTTTAACAATATAGGGCGTAACTAGATTCCCGCCTTCTGCCATTGCCGCTGTCGCAACCACAAGTTTAATAGGGGTAATGGCAATCCCTTGACCATAGCCCATCGTGGCGAGATTAGATTGCCGCCAAGTTTTTGGAGGTTTTAATTCTGTAGCAGCTTCACTATCTAAATCAATTCCACTTAATTCATTCAATCCGAGTTTTAAAAAACCATTATATAGTTTCTCTGCTCCCAAATGTTCATTTACAAATACCATACCTGTGTTAATGGATTTTTCTAAAACATTAGTCATTGTTTGTACACCATAACTTTTATTGCCATAGTTATGAATGGTGTAGCCACCCACATTAGCCGCACCAGTGTCGGTATAAGTTGTATCTGGAGAAACCACGCCTTCATCTAACGCGATTGCCATACAAACTGGTTTAAAAGCCGAACCGGGTTCATAATGTTCGAAAATGGCCGCATTATTGAAAACATTGATATCTTTTACTTCTGCATATTTATTATTGTCATAAGTTGGATAATTAGCCATTGCCAAAATTTCTCCATTTTGAGGATTCATCACAATGATGGAAGCAGAATCTGCGCCCCATTTTTCTACTCCACTTTTTAATTCAGCTTCTGCCTTGTATTGAATGGCGCGATCAATGGTTAAAACCAAATCATCACCATCCACTGCGGGTTGAATTTCTTTCTTTCCAATAGAAATCCAACGTCCGCCTACATCCTTTTCAGCTTCTAGGTGACCCATTTTGCCTGCCAATTTATCTTCATAATAACCCTCTATGCCATAACGACCTTTTCTTTGATCACCATCATAACCTACAAATCCTAAAATATGAGCTGCCAATCCCCCTTCAGGATAGATACGCCAAGACTCTTTGGTGAAGCCAATGCCATTTAGATTCAATTTTTTAATCTCTTCCACCCTTTCATCAGTAACCTTATTTTTCAAAGGCTCATATAAATCATCTTCTTTAGAGATGCGCTCCAGAATATTCTTTTCGTCCATTTCTAAAAGAGGAGCAAGCCTCGCCGCAAAATCATCACGATCTTTAACCTGTTTAGGAATGGCATAAACCAAAGTCAATTTTTGATTAGAAGCAAGAGGATAAAGGGTATCTGAATATTTATCTTGAACAAAAATCTGACCTCGTTCAGGAAGAAGGTCAGCTACAATTTGATGCTGATCTTGTGCCAGGGCAGTATAAAAAGTGTGATTAACCACCTGTACTACAAAAAGACGAAAAATAATTAAATCTGTAATTAAAAAAACGACTGCCATCAAGATGTCAATGCGAATGTCATGTTTTTTGTGATATTTTTTATCTCTATGCCTAGACAAGGTTTAAAATTATTCTAATTAGCCTAATTATTCTAATTATTCTAAAAAATCCCAATTTCTAATGACCAATACCTAAAAAATATTGATTTTAATGTAACAAGTGCATTGGTAATTATTTAGGTCAATTAGAATAATTGGAATAATCCTTAATTCTTAGAAGCGAAAGAATAATACGTAATCTTAAAGATAAGCTGCCTACCAGAAAGCAATGCGTAGGTGAAATATTTACATTTAATTTTTCTTTAAAGCCACAGTCGTGCCTTCGGAAGATACATAAATAACTTTTTGCAAGGGCACCATATTTAATTTCTTTACCCCCTCTTCCACATTCCGCACGGATTGCAATTCTGCGGCGCGTAATTCCAATTTATGATTCTCTTCTGTTAATTTATTCAGTTTATCTTCTAAATCTTTAATTTCATAACCTGTGGTGGCGATTTGATTAGCTTGGGTCAGATAGAAAAGACTGACTAAACACAAAAGAATAATCGTTACAAAACATAAAGTAACCGGCCCCACTTTGATTTTCCCCCTAATTGTTTTTTTCCTCTTGTCTTTTTGGATATCTCCACTCTTGGAGAGGGTAAGAAAACGCGCCATTTTTAGACCTTGGCTGATCCCCCTTGTTGTAATTGATCAGTCAACAATTTTTTCCGCGGCGCGCAAAAGCGCACTGCGCGATCGCGGATTCTGTTTAATCTCGCTCTCTTTTGGTTTAATGGGTTTTTTATTTAAAATTTTAATTTGCGGTGAATGATGACAAACACATTGCAATATTTCTGACGGACAGACGCAAGCGCGGCTCTCGGTGCGGAAAAAATTTTTCACAATTCTATCTTCCAAAGAATGAAAAGCAATAACTACTAGCCTTCCTCCTCGTTCTAAAATCTCTAAAGCCTGCGGTAACACTTCCTGCAGATTTTCTAACTCATTGTTTACAGCAATCCTCAAAGCTTGAAAGACTTTTGTGGCTGGATAAATTTTACTTTGGGGATTCTGCGCTACCTTGAGAATAATTTTGACCAAATCTTGTGTCGTTTGAATTCTGTGTACTTTGCGCTCTTGTATAATCGCTTGTGCGATTCTGCGCGCTTTTCGCTCTTCTCCATATTGACGCAGAATCTGCATCAAATCTTTTTCATTATAATGATTCACAATATCTGCAGCAGTAATCTTTGTTTCTGTGCTATGCCGCATATCTAGCGGTTCGTCTTTCAAAAATGAAAAACCACGACCCGATGACTCCAATTCTAGAGAGGACATTCCTAAATCTAATAATATGCCCTGCACTTTTTCAAAATGGTGTTCCTGAATAACTTTTTTTAAATTGACAAAATTGTTTCGTGCCAAAATCACCCGTTTACCAAAAACTGCCAAATTTTCATGCGCGATCCTCAAACTCTCTTCATTCCAATCAATGCCAAGCAACTTTCCTGCCGGGCCAGTGCGGGATAAAATCTCCCTGGCGTGGCCCGCTCCCCCTATGGTGCAGTCAATGAAATTTTGATTGGGTTGTGGGTTTAAATATTGGATTACTTCCTTTAATAAAACTGGAATATGAATGATATTCACAAATCAAAATGCAAAATGTAAAAATCGCTCCGTCGCTAAAGCTTTGAAGCGTCGGCGACAAAATGACAGTTTAAAATGTTAAAATGAAAATGATTTTAAAATTTTACATTGTCATTTTACATTTTGATTTTTTATTTTTACATTTCTCTACACTCCCAGCTCTCCCATTGCCTCGGCAATTTCAGTAGAATTACTTTCTGTTGCTGCCTTGTATTTCTTCCATATCTCTGCATCCCAAATTTCCAAACGATTATATAAACCAGCAATCACAGCTTCTCGGTTAAGCTGCGCATAATGGCGCAAATAATCCGGAATTAAAATCCGTCCCTGCTTGTCAATTTTAACGTCCATTGCACCAGCAAGCATTAATCGGCTAAAGGCACGCGACTTTGCCTGACTAATGGGAAGGCTTGCTAATTTCTCGGCAAGTTTTGCCCATTCTTCTTTGGTATACAAAAAAAGACAATTATCAAGACCACGCGTTACCACTGCTCCAATCGCTAATTTTTTTCTAAAGCGAGCGGGAATGGCTAAACGACCTTTAGTATCTAAACTATGGCTGTATTCGCCAATAAGCATTGTAAAATAACCGACCCCAAATGTTTTTGTCTTTTTGTAAATTTACTTAAAGACATAAAACACTTTGGATCTCCCCCTATAGTACTTTCGTCATTGTGAGCGAAGCAATCTCCTCGCTTTGAAAGTATAAAATTTTAATTTTTATTCTTCTTGTGGGTTATTCACATTTCCCCTGACTTTTCCCCACTTTTATCCACAGTTCCCCACAACAGAATCATTATACACCATTTTAATGTTCTCGCCAACCATTACCAGCCACCTTTACTTTTGGCTTATATAAAGGGAAAAATAAAATGCCCTCCAAATTTATCCACAGATACCCCCTCCTGTGACATGCAGAGGGAAGGCCTGCCCGCCATGCTTTGCAAGGCGAGGCGGGCGGGGGTGGGTTATTTTAATTGCTGGCTCCATAGAGCTTCGCCACTATGGAGCCAACGAATCAAATGAGTTATAATTTTTCGTTTTTCATTTTTAATTTACAAAAAATCCCCACTAATCTGCGAATGAGTTGAATCCATCCGAAATCTATAAAAGACACGGGTGGAGAGGAGAGAGATTTTGGCAAAAATTATCTAAAAGATAATCTCTACCAAACCCATTCGCAGGTTAGTGAGGAAAATAAATGATCCTTCCCCCTGATAAGGGGGAAGCAAGAAGGGGGTTTGTAACCCCTCCCTACTAAAGGAGAGGAATTTAAATGTTGGCTCCATAGTCCCG
>CAYWOB010000050.1:0-6243 GCA_964459815.1 uncultured Candidatus Saccharibacteria bacterium | reverse complement strand
GGGTTGGGGTGGGTTACTCAATAAGAAATAAGAAACAAAAAATAAGAAATATTTCTTACTAACACTGTAATTCAATAATTTTTTAATAGTTATTCCTTGCCGGACATATTTTCCTTCGTCTACAGACGAGAAGACTAACCATTTTTTGGTCTTCCAAGCTTGCAGAGGAAGAGGAAAGAGTCCAGTTCAAGGGAAAGCAAAAATGCAGAAAGTAATTAAACATGAAGGAGTTTTAGGAGGTAAAAAAATCTCCTTTGAAAAAGGGCATTTAGCCATTCAAGCTACCTCCGCGGTGAAGGTCCAATATGGCGATACTGTAGTTTTGGCCGCAGTTACTCGTGGTGAGGCGGCCCGGCAAGGAGTGGATTATCTACCTCTTATTGTGGACTACGAAGAAAAATTATATGCAGCGGGAAAGATTAAAGGTTCTCGCTTTATTAAAAGAGAAGGCCGACCAACTGATGAGGCAATTCTGGTTTCGCGCCTCATTGATCGTTCATTGCGGCCTCTTTTTGATCCAAAAATTCGTAATGATATTCAATTTATTGTAACCGTACTCTCCCTAGACCCAGAGGTAGACCCTCATATTACCGCCTTAATTGCCGCCTCGGCTGCTCTTGCCACTTCTGGCATCCCCACTATCTATGGTCCTCTTGGTGCTTGCCATATTGGGGAGGCAGAGGGTGAAATTGTGGTAAATCCGGGTAAAGCAGTTTTAGATACCTCACCAGTAGATTTATTGGTCGCAGGCACTGAAAATGTAGTAAATATGATTGAGGCAAGTGGCCCAGATATCCCAGAAGAAAAGATTATTACCTATGTTAATCGTGCACACGAAGAAGCCAAACAATGTTTACAAGCAATATTGGAATTCCAACATAAATGTGGTGAAATTGCGCCCCAAGAAATGATTTATGCGCAAGTAGAGCTCTCTAGCGAATTAAAAAATAAAATTCAAGAATTTCTCCAAGATAAACTCGCAAGTGTGCTTTTTGTGCCAGAAAAGCCGGATCGCACCCACGAAACACAAAAGCTATTTGATGCCCTCATCGGTTATCTAGGTGAGCTCGATGAGGAAGGCAAAGCTATGGTCAAGGTTTATTTTGAAGAATTATTAGCTGAAGCTGCACGCGAAGCCCTTCTTAATAAGGAAAAAAGAGTAGATGGCCGCAAAATTAATGAGTTGAGAAGAATTGAATGTGGAGTAGGAATTTTATCCCGCACTCACGGCTCTGCGCTTTTTGAACGAGGTTTGACCCAGGCCCTTTCTGTCGTTACCTTGGGAGCGCCTGGCGACGAACAGGTTTTAGATTCTATGGAGGAAGACGGGACCAAACGTTATATGCACCACTATAATTTCCCGCCTTACTGCTCGGGTGAGGTCGGTATGTTGCGCGGACCAGGCCGGCGCGAAATTGGCCACGGTGCTCTAGCAGAAAAAGCGATCTTGCCTTATCTGCCTCCTAAAGAAGAATTTCCCTATACAATCCGCGTGGTCACCGAAATTTTATCGTCTAATGGTTCTACCTCTATGGCCGCAACCTGCGGCAGTTCTTTATCTTTAATGGATGCTGGTGTACCGCTAAAAAAACCCGTGGCCGGGATTGCAATGGGCATTTTTTTCTCTAAAGATAAGGCAGATTATAAAATTTTAACTGATATTCAAGGCATTGAAGACCATGCTGGCGATATGGATTTCAAAATCGCAGGTACAGAGGATGGCGTAAGTGCGCTGCAGCTTGACGTTAAAATGGAAGGATTGCCGCTTGATCTTTTTCCTGAAATTTTAAAACGGGCAAAAGTAGCGCGTTTACAGATTTTGGCTCGGATGAATCAAGCCCTTTCTGCTCCCCGTAAAGATCTATCGCCTTATGCCCCGCGGATTGTGACGATTAAGATTAATCCGGATAAAATTCGCGATGTAATTGGTCCAGGCGGTAAAACGATTAATGCGATTATTAATGATACTGGCGTGGATATTGATATTGAAGATTCAGGGCTCGTAATGGTAACTTCTGCCAATCCCGAAGCCTCTAAAAAAGCCGTAGAATGGATTCAGAATCTTACCCGCGAAGTAAAAGTAGGCGAAGATTTCCAAGGCAAAATTACGCGGATTATGGATTTTGGTGCTTTTGCTGAAATCTTACCAGGCCAGGAAGGTCTGATTCATGTTTCTGAAATCGCCCCTTTCCGAGTGGAGAGGGTAGATCAGTATCTTAAAATAGGTCAGATTGTTCCTGTCCGCGTGATTGAAATTGACGACAAAGGACGGATTAATCTCTCTTGTAAAAATCTTTTGAAATTGGAAAATAAGCCCCAAAAATTTCAAAAATTTTTGGGGGACCCCAGAAATAAAAACCATCATTCTGGTGGCTTTAAAGAACACAAACCCTTCTTTAGAAAACCTTAAGATTAGGTTAGCTCAGGGAATCAAAGTGTAAGTTGGTGTAGGACTTTGAGGGCCATGGGCATCTTGCCCATTGTCAAAACTTCGGGCAAGATGCCCGAAGTCCTCACGGGAAAAGTGAATTTCATAAACCAAGATAGAGACGCAAAATCTTGCGTTTCTACTATTGAACTAACGGGTATTTTGTTTTTATTTCACGCTCCCGCCCGCCTCGCCTTGCTCGCATGGCGGGCAGGCGTTTTTTTATGCAGAATCCAGCAATTAATCTTTTAAAACCCAAGCAAGCCATTAAAGCACGAGGGAAAATGAAGGGTAAGGCTTATTTTTTTGTTTTAGGGACAATTTTAGTCCTTATTTTTTTTATTGCTATTTTAGGCTTAAGCTCACGGCAGTATCTAAAAAATCTTTCTGATGAAAATTATCTTACCCATTTATTGCCAGCCAACACCCAAATTTTTGCTTCTTTAAATGTTGATCGTGAGCATAACCATCAAACCGCCCAATTATTTGAATCTTATGACAGGCTTGCAGAAAAACTGGGTTTGCCAACAGGTTCAGCCCAAATTCAAAATCTCTTTAAAAATTTTTCTAGCCGATTAGATGATACTCTGCTTCGTGATGACGAAACATTAACCTGGATTAAATTTGATAATAATAGCACTGATCAGCAACTTCTAGCTTTAAAAATGAAAAATGAAGCCAGCACTTCTAACATCTTAAAAGAAAAGTTTTTAAGTACCTCTATTCTTTATCAAGGAGTTTCACTCTGGCGGGCCACCACAGAAGAAAAAAATTTTTATTATCTCTTTTTAGATCATTATGTGTTTTTTTCTCAAAACGAGTCGGGTCTTAAAACAATTATAGATTTGAAATCTAACCCCTCTGGTAATTTGGAAAACAATGCTAATTTTCGAAAAGTGCAGGCCCAATTTCCTTTCCCCTCCCCTTTGTTTGTTTACTTGAATTTAGGAAACATCTTACCTTCAGGAATAGGTCTGGTAAGGGTGGATGAAACTCGGCTAGAATTGCAAGCATATTATTCTATGGAAAATAAGATAAGTTTAAACAAACCTGAAGCCTCGTGGTTAAGGTTTATTCCGAATAGTCCCCTCTTGGTGGCTTATTTACCAGCATCTGATATGCAATACATATTAGGAGAGAATTCCCTCCAGAATCTCTTTCTGTCTTTTTTAGACCCCGATGAAATAATCAGAAAAAATTTAGAGGCAAGTGATAAAATGGAAGAGCTTAAAAGCTTGGCCTTGGGGAATTTGGAATTAATTGTTGATCGCGATACAAAAGATATTCCGACTACTACCTTAATCCTGTCTCAAAATCAAGCAGACAAAACAGCATTTGAGAAGTTGACAGCGATTCTACGCAAGCTCGCTGCTGCCAATCAACCCAAAGAAGAGGAAGCTACCTTACCTGATGGTAGTAAAATCACCGAATATGTTTTGCCTGATGAAGCTCTCCCCGAACAAAAAGAAATTGCCGGCATTCCGGCGAACATTATCACTCTAGCCCCTGACCATCATTTATTCTATGGTTATTTAGATGAGAAACTTATTATTAGCAATTCAGAAGAAACCTTTCAAAAAGTGATTTCTTCATTTCGCACACAGCAAGAAAATCCTCTTCAACGTTCTTTTACCGGTGCCAGGGAGTGGTTTTTTTTGGATTCGGAAAAGCTTACTTCCCTTGGGTTTAAATCTCCTTTTATTGGTTTCAAAAATATTCAAAGTATTGGTACAGAGGCAGGAGACGGAATTTTAATCCATCTCTATTTAGGGATTTAATAATTTTTGGGTTTTTAACTATTTATCCACAACTTATCCACTACTGTGAATTTCAAAAACAGAGATCCAAAAAAAGAAAAATCATCAATTTTTTCTTTATTTTAACTAAAAATATTAAGAGAAGAAAAATAAGAAATAATCATCTGTTTTTATTATCCACAACACATTGACATAGGGTTTTTTGTATGCTATACTGGACATAGAAGATTGCATCAGGGGTCCTATGGAATCTTTTGATTTTATAGGGGCTCCTAAAAATAAAAGAGAGCACATTAAATAAAAGCCCCAAAAATTTAAAAATTTTGGGGGACCCCGAAAATAAAAATAGAAAATTAATTTTCTATTACTTTCATAGGGGTAGTGGAGAGAACTCCAATCACAAGTTCCCCCTATTTGTGATTGGGTTTTTCTTCTGCTACTCTAAATTCGCTATTTTTTAGGTCAAACCAAAAACAAAAACAAAAAACTGAAAAACAGCTCTTTGTATTTTATAAGCGAAGTAGTAGAAGATGGCCAGCGTCTGACCAACGCAGCCAAAAAAAGGACTGGAATTCCAATCCACCTCATTTACCTTTTGGTAATTTGGGGTGGAGATTGGAGTATTCCAATCTAACACAGGGGCAGATGCCCCCATAATAATTTTTATATCGCGGGCTATCTTGCCCCTGTTCACCTAAAAGGACGTGTTACGCGTCCAAAAGGAAACAGGCTTAATTTTTGATAAGGCTGTTTTTTGATTTTTAAAATTTTAAGTGTTGATAGATTAAACGTCGCAGTTTCCCGGATGATTACCTACTGTTAAGGCACGAGAAATAATTTCATAACAAAAACATTACTTGTTTTTTATTTAAATATCAGATCAATAAGAAATAAAAAATAAGAAACGAATAAGAAACAAGAAATAAAAAATAAAAAATGCCTGTCTGCCGAGATTATCTTTTAAATCTTGTCATTTTTCCCTGCATATTATAAACTAAAATAAAGGTTTTCAGGATGGTAATTAAATAAAAAAACAACTTTATGAAGTTTCCTAAGATTCCTAAACCCAATTTTGCAAAAATCCCAAAACCAGATTTCACCAAAATCCCGAATATCTTAAGTAGCAAGGGTAAAAAGCCTAAAAATGCAGGGTTAGAAGGAAAAGTCTTAAAAATGTTAAGGAAGGGACTAGAGCAAGACAAAAAAGAAATTGAAAAAGAATTAAAAACAATTGCAGTTAAAGATAAAAAGGTAAAGGGTGATTATGATGCTAAATTCCCCTCTTTTGGTACTAAGCCTGATGAGAACGCGATGGAGGTAACTGAATATCACGATCGGTTAGCCCTCCATAGTACTTTAGAGGTAGACTTGCTTAATATTAATAATGCCCTAGCTAAGATGAAGGCAGGTACTTATGGTGTTTGCGAAAAATGTGCGCGGCCGATTAGTCCTAAGAGGTTACAGGCTTTCCCCAGAGCATCCATTTGCTTGAAATGTGCACAGAAGAAATAATGATAATCCGCATAACCCGTAATGTGTAATATGTAATTATTGATGACCTATTTATTATTTGTCCGTTATGAATTACACATTACACGTTACTCATTACTTATAATTATATGCGCAGACTTAAGTGGTGTTTTGTATTAGTAGGGGGGTTAATTATCTTAGATCAAATTTTAAAGAATTGGGCTAGCTATGTCCTTGCCGGCAGACCCAATTTTTTTGTTTTGGGGCATTTTTTTTCCCTAGAGTTTTACCGCAATCACGGCATTGCTTTCGGAATTCCCCTGCCCCCTGTAGCTTTTTATTCTATTGTGGCATTAGTTTGTATATTGTTATATTATTGGGGAAAAAAATTTTGGCAAAAAAAAGATTTTTCTTCTCTTTGTGCTTTAGTGTTTCTGGGAGGAGGCGCATTTTCCAATATTCTTGACCGCATCCGATTTGGTTATGTGATAGATTATTTAAATTTGGCTTTTTGGCCAGTGTTTAACCTCGCAGATATGATGATTATAGGAGGAGTGGTTATTATATTAATAAAGGCAATGCGGAGAA
>CAYWOB010000049.1:0-6257 GCA_964459815.1 uncultured Candidatus Saccharibacteria bacterium | reverse complement strand
GAGCGGGTGAGCGGAATTGAACCGCCTTCTCATCCTTGGCAAGGATGTATAATAACCGTTATACGACACCCGCATTTCAAAGTAAAAACGAAAAATTAAAAATGAAAAGTTGTGCCGAGGGGCAGAATCGGACTGCCGACACGATGATTTTCAGTCATCTGCTCTACCACTGAGCTACCTCGGCAAAAAACTTTACATCTTTAAATACTTTGAACTATTAACATAAATATAATATCCTAGATTAGCCAAATTGTAAATCTTTAAATTGTAGTAAGTACCGCTCTTTTCCCAATCTTTCGTAAATCCCCAGCCATTCCAAGAAAGCACACCTAAATCTTGGGAGATTTTAATGTCAGGATGCTGATAGGTTCCTTCTAAAACCGCTAATTCTGATTTATGATCTTGGTTAAAATCCCCGGCATCAATCTCTAAAAGAGGACTATCTAAAATTGATGAACCCCAGATTAAATTTAATTTTCCATCTTTTAAATTATACAAAAATAAATGGCTAGCCCAATGTTCTTTATTCTCCGCCGTCTCAAGGGGCGAATTTTCCGCATAATCCCCTTTTTTCCAAAGGGCTAAAGCAAGATCAGGCAAGCCATCAGCATTAAAATCACCCACCGTATAATCATTAATAACCCAAGCGGGATCACTTTGCCAGATTATTTTTTCATTTTGCAAAACCTGAATTGAACCTCGATTAAAAATAATCTGCTCTTTTTTCGTATCATTATCTAAATCTTGGGTGATGGAAAAAGGTACATCAGCAAAAATGATTCCAGGATTCAAACCTAAATTGTTCTTTTCTTGATAGGTGCCATTTTGAAAAGAAAAAGAGGGTTGGTTCTTTAAATCCAAATCTAACATTGCGAGGAGCCTATTCTTTTCATTACCGGTAACAAACTGTGGCTGGCTGTAATCAAAAATTTTGATGGGTAAAAAATTCAATTCTACTATGCCATTGCGGTTCAAGTAAATATCTGCAACTATTCCTTCTCGCGTCTCCTCACTCCACATCTGATCAAAAACGAAATTGCCCAGGGAATAGATAATATACTTATCTTTATATTTTTCCACACTCTGAAACCAATGCGGATGGTGACCAATCACCAAATCAGCACCTGCATCAATTGCTGCATGGGCAAAAGTTATTTGTTCGGTATCAGGGCTGCGTTGATATTCAGTGCCTGCATGCATAGAGACAATCACCAAATTCGCTTCCTTTTTTGCTTTTTCAAGATCAGCTTTCAGGTTCTCTGGGTTCATTATTGCTGCGCCAGCATTATTCTCCCCGGCTTCAGGATTACCTGCATAAGCATAGGCCAAAAAGGCGATTTTAATGCCATTTTTTTCTATAATAGCGGCTCTATGTGCGGTTTCATAATTCAAACCAGCACCAATACCTTGAATACCTTCTTCACCCAATAATTCCAAAGTCTTTTTTAAACCTTTGTCCCCCTGGTTCATAATGTGGTTATTTGCCAAAGATAAAACATCAAAACCTACCTCGGACAACGCTTTTGCGCATTCCGGATCGGCGCGGAAAATCATACTAGGGCTATAGACTGGGTCGCCAGAAATCAGGGGTGATTCCAAATTACCAAAAGTGATATCAGCATTTTGTAAAAATTGCTCTGTTTGTCGGAAAGGATATTGATAATCATTGTATTGCACCATTTTTTGGCCTACATTACGCGAAAGCATAATATCACCCACGGCCACGAGATGAATTAAAGAATCTTCTTGGGCAGGCAAATTCGGATTTTCTAGCATTGTCTGGACTTCCTCTTTCACCCCTGCAGACAGAGGCAGTCTATTTGGGTTTTCGGGAAAATGGAAAGAGGATTCGTTAATTGGCAGAATTTTGAAAAGGGCAATGCCAATAATCACAACTAACGGAATCGTGATCCAGAATAAAATTTTGGAAAACATAAGAATAAAAATTTTCAAGTATCAATTTTCAATTTTCAAACAAATTCCAATTTCATAATTTTCTAAAGCGAAGCTCCACGGGTGCGAGGCCCGTGGAGTCAAATAATGTATAAATTATGCCGTTAAAGATTTATTCTATTCTCGTGCTGTAATAAAGCTTCCTGTCCACTTGGGTAAACTAGGCATCTTTATTTGACTTTCGCCGGATAAAATCTTCCACCATTCCTCGTCGGTTAAACGATTAGATAAGGCTTGTGTAAACTCATAGTGAGAATAAATACCTCCCTTGGCAATCTTTAATTTACCTTCAATAGGAAAAACAACGTAGATATTAAAGATATTGCCTGTCGCTTCTTCTAGAACGGTGCCATTCGGATCAGTAGCTACATCAGCGACAAGCGCTGCTGGGTGTTCATCTACCTCGTTCGCGTTCTGCACATTTTCATCCTTCATTACTGAAAGCCAGAGATGTTCTAAGTCCCCGCCATAAAAGCGGATAAAATTATATTCTGCATCAGACAAACCTTTACCTTCTAATTCCTTTTCCGCAATATTTTTGAGTTGATCTGCAATCTCTTTTAACTTGTTAATGCTATCCTTTTGCTCCTCTGATAAAAGTCCACGCGATTGTAAACCTTCGGAGAGCATTTGGGCGAGTCCAGATAACCGGGCATAGATTTCGGGTTCAGGCTCTACATAACCACGATCATCATATTCTGCAGGCGGTGCTCCACCCAGTTCTGCATAAACCTGTTTGGTATATAAAATTGTATCATGTTTTAACTCGGTCCAAGAACCTAAATAACCATTAAGATTTTTATCTTGCCAAGCCTGACTCTGCATAAATATGGGGTAACCTTCGCCTCGAACCTCTACAAGCGGTTTTAAAGAATAAAGCCAGCCCCAATAAAGATTCTGTGTCCAGGTTGGCTCGTCCAGACCTGCTAAATATTCACGCAACTTGCGCATATTTTCAGGATAATTCAAATATTTATCCTCTCCTTCGGTCTTTAAAATATTATATGCCTCTTCACTACCCATCGCTGCGGGGATATCTAGCCCTTTAGGCAGCATCCTGGAATCTCTTAGCGAACCACCACAATCCATAGTACCATGCTTATTACCCACTTCTCGACAGATTAGCCTTTGGAAGATAGAGGCATCAACGGTAAAGCGCTGACCCACAAACCGAAAACCTTTAATCTCTTTTTCCCGGTCGGGTTGAATAGACGATTCAAAGACCGGCATAGAATTAAGTTGAGGAGGTTCTAATTCTTTTGCTTGACCCATAAAGATAACGAAATTATCAGGATCCAAAAGCTTATCATGGTTCACATCATCGCCATAAACCCGCTTCAAAATATCTGAATATTGATAAAAAGTGATATCATCTGATTTACCTACAAAAAAATTTGTAGGTTCATAAATCTTCTCCCAATTCGTAAAATTAGCTTCTCGCTGGCCTAGGGCAAAGCTCATTAAAATGGCAGAACGGGTTTCATCCTCACTTTTTTGCCGAAAGGTCATCCGGCCATACCACATCATTGTTTTGAAATATTTTTGTAAATCTTCAGATTTAGTATAATGACCGCGCGGGATATACTGGGAATAATCTTCCAGATAGCCCGCATTATCCTGACCTTTGTTCATTAAAGGTGATTCAGTGATAGCATCGTGCTTATTAATGAGTTCAAGTTCTTGGTTCACTACATCTGCCACTTCTCCACCCACGGGTGCTGCGGGTTCTAACAATTTCGTGGCTACTGTGAAAAAGGCAACATTGCGCAGGGCCGCATTTTCCCAAGCTGTGCCTTTTAATACATTATACTGACTCTCTGAAGACGCAAGCATACCTGCATTCAATTCCCGTAAGGTTTGGATTAATTTTTCTTCTTCCAATTTTTTCAAGCTATAATCAAAGAGAAGATGAAAATTATGCAGCACTGAATCTACAGTAATAAAATTCGGTACAGAATTGTAGCGGTTATTTTCATAAAGCTGAAAAAATTCCTTGCTTGCTCCTTCAGTCACCACAAAGGCATTCTTCTCTAATAGACTCTTTGCGCCTGTAGTTAATTCATAGTCGTTAAACTGATCTTTATTCTCTATATTGGCTAAATTTTTTTCTATTTTATATGGGGCTATTTTTGGCGTTATATCTGCTTTTTCTGCTTGGAAATTTGCAAAATTCTGGGTTGTTACACCTTGCACCTGGGGTAGTGTCCCAATATTGCTCTTAAAATCAACGGCGGCAGTTGGCTTCTCTTCTTTTTCTTTAACCTTAAAATAGCGATTATAAGCAACATAACCGCCAGCAGAAATTGCAGCTAAAAATATTACTACTCCTGCGCCAATCATCCACCAAAGCCATCTTTTTCGAAGGAGGGAAGACTTTGAAGGACTTGATATAGATACATCTACCGGCGGCTTCGTATCATTAGTAACAGACTCTTGTTTGGCCAATTCTTTTTCAGGCCGTTTTTTGACATCAGATTTTTGTACTAAAACTTTAACGGCAATGCCTTGGGATGGAGAATTAGACTTTATTTTTCGCATATTTTTATTTTTAGCTCTAATACTATTATTATAATGTCACTATAGTCAAAAAGCAAACAATGACTGTAGAGACAAGTTTAAACTATAAATTATTCCCTTCCTATGAAACTTATGCTAAAATAAGCATATCAAAAATTAAGTTAAACTAAAAACAAATGAAAATTATTGGTAAGAAGATTTTACCCACTCTTTTATTATTAACCCCTCTCTTCATTTTCCCCCTAGTTGTACAAGCCATCTGCCCGGTTTGCACAATTGCGGTCTGCGGTGCTGTTGGCTTGTCGCGCTGGTTAAAGATTGATGATTCTATTACTGGTTTATGGATCGGCGGTTTAACCATTTCCTTAATTGTTTGGACAATAACTTGGCTACAGAAAAAAAATTGGCAATTTTTAGGAATGCCAATTATAGTTGCTGTTGTATATTATTTAATTATTTTCTTAACTCTTTACTTTGCGAAATTCTTAGGCCATCCAGCCAATTGTTTCTGGGGCATAGATAAATTGCTATGGGGTATCATTATCGGCAGTATCTTCTTTACGATTGGTGCTTACTCCTATACTTATTTAAAGAAAAAAAATAATGGCAAAGCCTACTTCCCTTTTCAAAAAGTAGTAATGCCAATTATTCCGCTGTTGATTTTGAGTCTTGTACTTTATCTTTTAACTAAATAGTAGAGACAGGTTTCAAACCTGTCTCTACTGACTTTATTTGTAATGACCAATTGCACATATGCCTCAACCTGACATTAAAAAATTAAACCAATTCATCCAGAAAATAGACCAAATGAAAAAAGGGGAAAAGATGGATCTCTCCTCGGATCAGGATTTAAGTTTGGCGATTATGAATTTAGTCAGTATTGAGGAGCATTTTTTCTTTACTGGCGCAAAAACCGGCAAAACTGAATATTATGATCTGATTCGCGAGGTGAGGGAAATGCGCAAAGCACTTTTGAAAAAAATCATTAAAGAGTATGAAGGCGAGATTTGGTGCATTTCAAAACATCTTCTGGCCGCTTCAATGCGTTTAATGGAAGTGGGTACAAAACAGCTCGGCATCGGCCGCAAGGAAGAGGCTTATGCTTTATTTGATAAAGCCTACCAGCTTTATTCCCTTTTTTGGGGATTAAATATGAAATTAGTGGAAACTAAAGATTTAAAAAAAATTGATACAGAGGCGTTGAATAAACACGACCGCGAGAAAAAAGGATTTTTAGGAAAACTCGGAAATTTAGTCAAAAAAATAATTGATTGCTGCATCGAATAAAATAGATCAAATAAAAACAGATTAATTTGAAGCGTAATCTGTTTTTTATTATTTTAGAGACGCAAAATTTTGAGTCTCTAATTTCTTTGCGATGGTATTGGTTCAAGTTAGGATGGTTGAACTAACCAAAGAAACGTTAACCACTTAATCTTTAATAGCGAAATCTAAAGCAATACAGGGTTCATCACCAATAACCCAAGCATCATGATTCGGGCCAACTTCAAAGAAATCTCCAGGGCCAACTTCGTTCTTACTCCCGTCTTCTGCCTGAATAATCATTTTACCGGATTGTATCCATCCTATATGCCTTCCTGATTTTTTGCCTGTTTGAGGGCCAGCATGGGCTGACCATTTCCATCCCGGTTTATAAACACCGCGGCCTATGACTAGAGAAGAGAGTTTCGCGACAGAACGTTCACTTCCATCTATAAAAACGCGAGGATCAGCACTAATTTTATCAATATTGATTGTTTTAATTTTGTCCATAATTTATTTGGTGG
>CAYWOB010000048.1:0-6403 GCA_964459815.1 uncultured Candidatus Saccharibacteria bacterium | reverse complement strand
ACAAGATGAGCCGCCAGATGAACAAGATTGCCCAGTGGCGGAAGCAGAAGCTACTATCGGTGTCGCAGGACTAGAGCTAATTGCGGGCGCGACTCTGGAGGCAGGAGTTAATGGGTCATAACCATTTTTCACTTCTACCCCGTCAGGATAACCATCACCATCAGTATCAGCTTGGAAAGGATTGGTAGCAAGTTTTTCTTCTATTTCATCTGAAAGTCCGTCTTGGTCAGAATCAATGGTAGGAGGTAAAGAATTTGTTGTAATATTGTTATTTCCCGAACTATTAAAAACGCGGCTATCTGTTTTGGCAGCGATTTTGGGTACGATTGTTTGCCCTTCATTCATAGTCGTTTGCGAATTTTCTGCAGCTTGCGCCATAAGAGAAGAATCTTGAGCGCTGCTTTCCCTTACTAATGTTTTGCTCATTCGATTTAAGGAAGCCTGCGTTTCTTCAAGATTGATTTTGCGATCTAAAAAAATAAAGCCTCCAATGGCACCGGCGATAATAATTAAAACCGCAACGGTCAACACTTGGAGGCTTGATTTTAAAATGGATTTAGTTTTTGGATTTTGGAGAAAATTAAAACCCTTCACCAATTTCGGTTCAGGGTTAATAGTATTTGGATCTTCAGAATAACCGCGATACCAATTTTCTAAATAAGAAGGCAGACCTGTAGGCAGATTTGCTTCTTGATTATAACGATTATCAAAATTAGCCGCATTCTCGGCACCATTAGAGATTGGCTTCGGATTATTTAAAACTTCAGAATCCTCGGGATAACCCGAGAAATCAAAATAATTTTTCATTTTTGTTTTTGTTTTACGTTTTACCTCTAATTTTGGAGGTGAAAATTTTTTATTTTTATTTTAGCGATTTTCGAAAAGCTAATTTTGGCTCTCCGAAAATCAAGTCAGTAGAGACAGGTTTAAAACCTGTCTCTACTCCGGTAAAAAACTTATCTGCCCTCTTGTAATCTAAATATAGTATATCATATCTAAATCTTAAAGTCAACAGGCGAATTTCGCTAAAAATAGCCAAAAAGTTACCCACATAAAATATCGATCCACCAAAGGAAGACAAACAGTTATTAGCAGAGACAGGTTTTAAACCTGTCTCTACAATGATTTTAAAAACTTGGCTAATTTTTTGAAGGCCTTCGCGCGATGAGAATTTTGATTTTTTTCTGCTGGCATCATTTCTGCCCAAGTCTTTTCTGAACCTTGAGGAATAAAAATGCAATCCCAACCAAAATTGTTTTTGCCGCGAGGATACAGGCTGATTCGCCCCTTCACCTTGCCGGTGAAAAAATAATATCTTTTACCATCATAATAACAGACAATGCATTTGGCATAAGCGTAGCGGTCTTTCAAATCTTTGAGTAAATCCATAAATTTATTCCATCCCATTGTCTTTTCCACCCATTTGGCTAAAGCACCGGGAAAACCATTCAAGGCTTGAATGTACAATCCCGTATCCTCCACTAAACAAGGTTTTTTTACCTTCTCATACGCTAGTTTAGCTTTGAAATGCAAAATATCTTTAACCTCTATAGCCTGGATTTCAGGTAAATCTAGGGCAACCTGTTTAATTGGTGTTTTCAGAATTGCCTTGGTTTCTAGAAATTTATTTTTACTGCTGGTAACGAAATGTAGCATAATATAAATTATTCTAATTGTTCTAATTATTCTAATTTCTAAATAAATCCCAATAACTAATCTAATACCCAGAAAATTAGTTATTAGAAGATATTTGATAAAACCTACATTGTTTTTTCAGAAAACATTTTTCACACCTTGGTTTTGGATGGCAATACTCTTTATTATGCCTAACAATTAGCGCATGAAACTCTTGATATAATTTTATCTTGTTACCTTGCAAGGTTAAAGATTGTTGAACAAAATCCTGAATAGCTGTATAGGTTGCTTTTAAAGGGATAAAACCGAAACGCGAGAATAATCTCCTAGTATAAGCATCCACCACAAAAATTGGCTTGCCTAAAGCGTAAAGAAGAATAGAGTCTGCGGTCTCTTCGCCAATGCCTTTAATAGAAAGAAAATATTGCCGTAAATCTGCTAGAGAATCATTATTTTGCCAAGGCCCCTTTAAACTTTTTTTAACTAAATTTTTAATATACCCTGCCTTTTGGTTATAATAGCCTGCTGGTCTAATAAGCTTAGTAAGCTTGTGTTGAGGTATATAATGTAACTTTTTCCAAGATAATACCCTTGCGCAGGATAAATTTGCTAAAGCGAGCTCTACATTTTTCCAGGCTGTATTTTGGGTAAGAATGGCGCCGAGCATAATCTCTAACTTTCTATTTTGTCCTTGCGAAAAAGAAACAGGCCACCAACTCTGTAATCCATATCTTTTTAATAAAAGAGAATAAAGACGATTTAGAGAGGTTTTCAGCATATCGAAGAAAATTCAAAATTGAAAAATCAAAATGCAAAATGACAATGTAAAGTTTTAAAAATTCTTTTCATTTTAACATTTTAAAGTGCCGCGCCCGACTTCGCCTTGACTGACCTTAGGTAATTCTTTGATAAAAGCTTAGTTGTGTTTGGTAAGAATTAACATTTAACTAAGGGCGAAGTCAAGGCGGGCGGGTCATCTTAATTTTTGATATTTACATTTTCTCCGCTACCGTTACCAGATTCTCTCCTTCCCCTCTTCGTGTTCTCCTGCCGTCTTTTTCGTAATAATTTTCTAAAACCTGAAAACCATTTTCTTGCAAAAGCCCTGCCATTTCCCTTTTCGTAAATCCATGATAATATCTCTTTCCCTTGAAGAGAAGATCGTTAAAATCCATTTTATTCTTCCCAAACACTTTTTTGAGATTGTAACACCGGCGCAAAGGCCAAAACCTTTTCTGAAAAAGATTCCAATTCGTAACAAGCACGAAGCCGCCAATCTTAACTAACTTTGCCACATTTTGGAGTGCCTTTTGCCGCAGGGCATGGCTCGGAATATGATGTAAGAGTGCAATTAGTACAACTACATCAAAAGACCCAGGTGGATGTTCTAAATTCTCCGAATTACGAAGGTTCTTAAAAACGTTCCTCCCCTTACCAAGGGGAGGTGGGGAGGGGTCTAAAAACTTCCATAAACTCCCACCCCCTCCCACTCCCCCTCTGACAGGGGGAGAGGATTTCGTAATTGGAGGTAAATTGAGAATATCTCCAATTTCGAACTCTGCTTGCGGATGATTCTTCTTTGCCTCTTCTAATAAACGATGGCTGGTATCTAAACCGAGATAATTTGCCCCCTTCTGCGCAACCAACGGATAGAGCCTACCATTACCACAGCCCAAATCTAACACATAATCTCCTTTTTTGATATAGTGAAGAAGAGGCAGAAAGATTGCCCAATCACGATTACGGGAAGCAGAAAAATCTTGCGCCCGCTGTCCATAGTAATCTTGAGTCTTTTTAATTAATTTTTGGGCAAAACCAATATCCATAAATTTTAAAAAATATGAATAAAATAACTCATCCCCACCCACGCCCCGGGGGCTTCGGAGGGCAGGCCAACCCTCCACATATCACAAGAGGAGGGCATGCTTCTCCCCTGATAAGGGGAGATAAGCCTGCCCGCTTCGCTTTGCGAAGCAAGGCGGGCGGGAGAGGGGTTTTATACAGTATCCAAAAAGAGATAATTGAAAATTCAATTAGGTCCCAAATCAAAGACAAGACTGCCTTACAAAAAATTAAACGTCAAGTTTTAAAAAAAACAGGCGGTCCTTTTCCGCGGGATTTAGATTTACTTAAAACCTATCGCAGTCTTCTGGCGCAAAAGAAAATAAAGAGAAACTTGACTCTAGAAAATCTATTAACCACTCGGCCGGTGCGTACACTATCGGGTATTGCTGCAATCACGGTTTTAACTAAGCCCTATAAATGCCACGGTAAATGTATTTACTGTCCGCAGGAAAAAGGAATGCCTAAAAGCTACTTAAAAAATGAACCGGCAGCGCAACGCGCTTATTTGACCCATTTTGACCCCTCCTTGCAAGTAAAAACGCGCCTTACTTCTTTAGCCCTGACTGGCCACAATACAGAGAAAATTGAACTTATTATTTTAGGTGGCTCTTTTGCAGCTTACCCGAAGGTATATCAAAGAGTATTTATTCAAAGATGCATTGAGATGTTAAATGAACAGAAAAGCCACAGCCTGGCGCAAGCCCAAAGGCGAAATGAAAGTGCTTGCCACCGTTTAGTGGGCATGTCTATTGAAGTAAGACCTGATGAAGTTAACCTTAAAAACTTGAAATGGTGGCGCACTTTGGGCGTGACGCGCGTGGAAATCGGGGTCCAAAGTCTGGACGATGATATTTTGAAAAAATGCCAACGTGGCCACACGGTAAATGCTGTTACCAGTGCCACAAAATCACTCAAAGACTGGGGCTTTAAAGTGGCTTATCATTTAATGCCCAATCTTCCTGGCTCCACAGTTCAAAAGGATTTTGCAATGTTTGAAACACTATTTTCCGATCCGCGTTTTCAGCCCGATCAAATCAAAATCTATCCTTTGGTCGTTTTAAAGACCGCGCCCCTTTACAAGATTTGGAAGACTGGCCATTTTCAGCCCTATTCTAGCCGAACACTTACTCAATTACTTACCAAAATTAAAAAAATTGTGCCTCCCTATGTGCGTATCATTCGCTTAATTCGCGATATCCCCGAAACCTCAATTATTGCTGGCAATAAAATCACGAATCTACGCCAAATTTTAAAACAGAACAATACTCAATGCCACTGTATTCGCTGTCGCGAAGCTAAAACTAAATCTTTAGGGAAAATATATTTCCACTTATTAAAATACTCTGCCTCCTTTGGGACTGAATATTATTTAAGTTCAGAAAATAAAAATCAAACTACTCTCTATGCACATCTCCGCTTACGTTTTCCCTCGCCCAAATCAACCTTCTCTGATTACGCCATTATTCGCGAAGTCCATACTTATGGTCAGGTAGCATCACTTCAAACTCAAAATCAATCTGTTACTCAGCACCGAGGCTTAGGCAAAAGACTAATCCAAAAAGCAGAAAATTTAGCCTATGAAAATGGATATAAAAAAATAATGGTGATTGCAGGGATTGGGGTCCGAGGATATTACCGAAAATTGGGATATAGATTGGGAAGATATGGGTATATGGAAAAAAGCTTAAAAATAAAAATGAAAAACTAAAAACCACAATCCAAAATCTAAAATTTCTAGTTTGAAAAAATGCTTACATCAAATTCCTATTTTTAGATTTTTCTCTGTCATTTTTCATTTTTTCACGCCCTTTTGGGTGATCTCCCATAGGGATGACAATTTGAATTTTTCATTAGAAAATCTATCATTCAGCATTTAGTATCCAATAGTCTAATCCATTCTTCCACACTCAATTCCTGTGGCCGGGCTGTCCGTTTAATACCTGCCCGCGCTAACCATTCATCTGTTTCTTCCTGGGAGAGATGGTAACCATTTTTTAAATTATTATGGATTTGCTTACGAGGGCTTGAAAAGCCGATTTTGATCAAGCGGAAAAATTCGGCTTCTTGCTGATCCATTTCTTCGGCTGTAACACGCAAAAACCCGCGGCGATTGTACCAGTGAAGTTCGCGTGCAAGCAAGGAACGAGGATACATCCGAATTCTTAAAATTGCCGAATCTACTTCTGGGGGAGGTGAAAATTTATCGCGAGAAATATAATCCACGATTTCAGGAGCACCGAAAACCTGCACGGCTACTGCTAAAATACTCATTTTTCCAGGCCGAGCGCAAACTCGCTGCCCAACCTCTTTTTGCACCAATAAGACCATCATTTTTGGTCTTTTTTTACTAGCGGTAAATTTTCTTAAAATCTTGCCGGTAATGTAAAAAGGGATGTTGCCGATCACTTTATAATCATTGGCAAATTTAAAATTGGCAATAGAAAATTTAATAATATCATCTTGAATAACAACGACTGCACGAAACGGTTGTAACCTATATTTTAATTCGCAAGCTAAATTTTTATCTAATTCTACAGCAACCACTTTGCGTGCCCGCATTGCCAATTTTTGAGTTAAATTGCCCTTGCCCGGGCCGATTTCTAAAACCACATCGCTTCGCCGCACCTCTCCTGCATCTACAATTTTATTCAAAATCGTTTCATCAAACAAAAAATGCTGACCGAGCTTAGGCTTGATAACTCTTTGTTTTCTAAACTTAAAATCTTTCATAAAGATAACTGATTAAATTATTTATCTTTATAGTAACAAAATCAAAACCTAGAAGCAACAAAACAGCTTCTCCAACTTCAAGCTGTTTTGAAAAATACTCAACTTTTAATTTTGCACTTTAAACTTTTAACTTATTATGTGCCCGGGGCGGGACTCGCCCCGAGATGAACTCGGGGCGCCACGGGTTTATCCC
>CAYWOB010000047.1:0-6629 GCA_964459815.1 uncultured Candidatus Saccharibacteria bacterium | reverse complement strand
CAAAACACTGATAACCTATGATACAATATATCTTGAAAAATGTCAAATGGCGGGGTATATTTGCCATCTGATGTTATCCTTTTAATCTTTGTCATTCCGACCCGAAGAGGAGGAATTCCTGGCCTTCTTTGTCATTCCGAGCGCAAGCGAGGAATCCCTTAAACATAGAATGATTTATTATCTTTTGCTATTTGCAATATTTAAGCGATTTCTCACTTCGTTCGAAATGACATTTAATACGAAATTTGCTCTCTCCCGACTTGTCCGCTTAAAAAAGGAAGGGAGGAATATTTTGGAGACTTTCATAAATGCGGGGTGCAAAATGAGCCAGACCATAGCAGACTGACAAGGAGTGCTCTTTGTTAAAATTGACAAATACCTGTAATTAAAGCTACAATAAATTAGAAAATAACCTTAAAAATAAATGACTTGGATTTTAATTCCACTAGTTTTAATTTTTATATTAGCGATCTGGGTTTTTTATTTACATCGGCAGCTTTTTAAAATGCGCAGCGCTAATAAAGCGCTCTTGAAGCAAGCCAAAGGGAGCAATTTAGAAGAAATTCTAAATCTGCAGAATCAGCATCTTAAAAAACATTCCCAAGAATTAAAAGATCTGCAAAATTTTACTCGTGAATTGGAAAAAAATTTAGGATTCACGATTCAAAGGGCCAATGTTATCCGCTTTAATGCTTTTGCAGGTGAAGGTGGCGACCAAAGTTTTAGCGTCGCCCTTTTAGACCAACACCAAAATGGCGTAGTAATTTCTAATCTGCGCAACAGGAACAATGATCGCGTCTATGCTAAACCAGTGAAAGATGGGCAATCTCCATATCATTTAACTAAAGAAGAATTAAAAGCTATTAACATAAAGGAATAGGGGGCTATTATTTTAAAAAAGCCCCAAAATTTTTGAAAAAAAATTTTGGGGGACCCCAAATAAAAGTCTTTCTAAATCCTTCTAAAATCTTTATGGGCGAAAAAAATCACGAAGAAACTCAAGCGGAAACTATTGTAGGGCCTTCGGTTAAAGTAGAGGGAGAGTTATCATCAGAAGGCAATGTTCGGATTGATGGCCAAGTGGTTGGTAATGTGCAAACCAGCCAAAATTTGGCAGTAGGCGAACAGGCAGTAATTTCTGCCAATGTTAAAGCCTTGAATGCGGTAATTGCCGGGAAAATTAAAGGCAATATCACCGTAGATGAAGCATTGGAAATTACAGAAACAGGACAAATAGAGGGTGATATTACAGCTAAGATTATTTCCATCGCCCCTGGTGCTATCTTCCGAGGTCAATGTCAGATGCCCCTCTCCGCGAGCCAAGAAACAGCTATTGAAGTGGAAGAAGTAACTGAATAAGAAAATCCCAATTTTCAAGCACCAATTTCCAAACAAAATATTTGTTGTGCAGTTTGTCTTGCTGTGTGATATCTAATAAAAATGGGGATTTGGAATTTGGAGCTTAGAATTTCATTGAAAATTGCCACCCTATGGGTGGTCACCCGTAGGGTGAAAAATTGTAAATTGAAAATTTTTATAATAATGTATTACTACATTTACGATTCCTTTCTGGAAAATTTAAAATATCGTAAAATCCTGGATCGGGTTGAAATTAGGTTATCCGACCTTGCTATTGCCGGAGAAGCAAGCCACGTTCGGCCCCTACGGAACCTGGAGGAGATTGTTTTAGAAGCCCTAGGACAAGGAAAACGCACAATTATTGCTGTGGGTAATGACTATACATTTAAAAAGATTGTTAATACTGTTTTAAATCAAAATGGAATCCCTCTCTCGGAAATTACTGTTGGTATTATCCCGGTCGGACAGCCAAACTTTATTAGCGAAGGGCTTGGGGTGCCTGCAAATGAAATGGCCTGCGAAGTAATTTCTGGACGGATCATTAAAATTATTGATGTGGGTCAAGTGAATCAAGAATATTTTCTGACGCAAGCGGTTTGTGGTTTTGGGGGGAAAAATGAAGATCGCAATAAAAGGGGTAATCTATCTTATCTGCAAGCTTTGCATTATAAACCCCAGGATATAATCATCAAAATTGATGATAAATTTCAGGCTCGTTTGGATTTATTCCATCTAGTCTTGATAAACTTATCCTTGAAAAAAGAAGCTTTGCCCCTTACTAATCCGGCTGACGGTTTTTTAAATGTATTTGCAACCTCAAAACTTTCTCCGTTTTCCCTTTTTGATAAACTGAAGTTAATAGAAGGAGAAAAATATGCTCTTCTCCCTAAAACCTCTGTTTTTCAAGCGACTAAGGTTCAAATCCTATCTCCACACCAAAAGCAAATTGATATTTTGGGTGATTTACAAAAGATAGGCAGCACACCAGCCACCATCAAAATTTTGCCCCGTCATCTAAGAATTATTGTGGGTAAAGAAAGAACTTTTGAGTAACTTCAACCGTTAATAATTTTTATACCCCATGAGCAAACATCGTCAAAATGCCAAAAAATATTTTCAAGAACCAGTTTATAATATTCTAGGTATATTTGCAGATTATCTGCCTGTGCCTGTGCGTTGGATAATCGGTCTTGCCATTGCTGTATTGATCCTGGTTTTTGCCGGCTTCTGGGGTTTAGTGAAATTTATCTTAGGCCTTTTCTGGATTGGCGCAATTTTTTTAATTGTGGCTTTGATTTATCAGATCATCAAGGGTAAAAAAAATAAATCAAATTAAAGAACGGATAAACATAAAATGGAAAATAATATAAAGAATACAATTCAGATTCCTAGTATGGTCCGGGTCAAAGATTTGGCAGAAAGTTTGAATCTGCCCGTGGCGCGGGTAATTAAGGAATTGATAAAAAACAATATTTACACCACAATCAATGAAGAAATTGATTATGAAACTGCTGCAATTATTGCAGAGGATTTGGGTTATCAGACAGCAATACAAACTAATTCTTTAGAAAAGATTAAAGAACCTGGACCAGTAAAAGTGCGGGAAGCAGAAAAGGCTTCAAACTTGAAACTTTCACCACGACCGCCTGTAATAGCAGTAATGGGACATGTAGACCATGGCAAAACTAGCCTTCTGGATTACATCCGTAAAGCAAATGTAGCAGGAGGAGAAGCAGGAGGAATCACTCAAAATATTGGCGCTTACCAAATCCAATATAAAGATCATCCCATTACCTTCATTGATACTCCAGGACATGCAGCTTTTCAAAGTATGCGGGCACGAGGAGCGCGTCTTACTGATCTTGCTATTCTGGTTATTGCTGCAGATGATGGGGTAAAACCGCAAACTAAAGAAGCAATTAACCACATCAAGAGTGCTAAGATTCCAATGATTGTGGCGATTAATAAGATAGATAAAAAAGAAGCAAGGGTAGATAAGGTGAAACAAGAACTTGCTCGGGAAGACGTACAAATTGAGGAATGGGGAGGTAATGTACCTGTAGATGAGGTTTCGGCAAAAACTGGTCAAGGTATAGAGGAACTTTTAAAGACGATTATTGTTATGGCAGAAATGGAGGATTTAAAAGCACCTGATACAGGCACTCCGCTCGGCACAATTATTGAATCCCATCTATCACCAAAGAGGGGACCAGAGGCCTCGGTATTAGTGCAATCTGGTGTTTTTAAGATAGGAGATGCAATTGTTGCCACATCAACACCGGGAAAAATCAAAAGAATGGAGGATTACCGCGGCCAAATAATCAAACAAGCAGGACCATCAACACCAATTAAGATTATTGGATTTGGAAAAGTGCCAGAAGTAGGCAGTATTGTACAAGGTAAAGAGGAATCTTTAATTGCTCATGGAAAATCTACTCCCGCGGCGCAAAAACTCCTGGCACTAATCAATGAAAAGGCACTGAATCCTAAAATTAAAAAATTAAATCTGATTATTAAAGCAGGCACAGAAGGGTCTCGGGAGGCTATTCTAGAAAATTTAGCAAAGATGCAATTTGCTGAAGTTGCTCCTTACATCATTCAAGAAGGAGTAGGTAATATTACAGAATCAGATATTTTAAAAAGCCACATTACTGGTGCTAAACTGATTGGTTTCAAACTAGAAGTCACCCCTGTAGCCAAAAAATTAGCTAAGCAACTCGGAGTTCAAATCAATACTTATGAAATTATCTATGAACTTATTGATGCTGTAAAAGAAGGTTTAGAGGAAATACTAGAACCAGAGGAGGAAGAGATGGAATTAGGCAAAATGGAGGTGCTTGCCATTTTCCGCACAGAAAAAGGGAAAATGATTGCAGGCGGCAAGGTCACAGAAGGAGTTATTCAAAAATATAGCCGCATCCGTGTTCAAAGAGAAGGTAAAATAATAGGAGAAGGGAGTTTAGCAGAACTTCAAAGCGCCAAACAAAAAGTCCAAGAGGTAAAAAATGGCCAAGAATGCGGGATTAAATTCCTAGGCGATACAAAACTTGCAATTGGAGATATATTAGAGTTTTATAAAATAGAAAAGAAAAAGAAAACACTATAAATAAATCAAAATGCAAATATCAAAAATCAAAATGACAGTTTAAAATGTTAAAATGAAAAGAAATTTTAACATTTTGCATTGTCATTTTACACTTTGATTTTTACACTTTGCATTTTTTATGTCTTTCCGTATTCTTCAACTAAATAGTTTAATCCAGAGAGAACTGGGCCATGCTTTTTTGACGGAGGTCTCTTTACATCCCAATGTTTTAACAACAATTACTAAGGTAGAAACCTCTCGCGATTTAGAACAGGCGAAGATTTGGATCTCTATCTTTCCTTTGGAAAAAGGTCAAATTATTCTCAAAACTTTACAAAAAAATAAAGGCAGGTTACAATCTTTTCTCAATGCCAGATTGCGTCTTAAAAAGATACCCCATCTTAAATTTGTTCTGGATACAACAGAAGTAAAGGTAGAACGGATTAACAAACTCCTCGATGCAGAAGCTTAAAAAAGAGTTTATTATTATAATATCTTAACTGCAGCAGATAAATTACATAAATGGATAAAAAAGATTTTGATTCATTGATTCAGACTTTAAAAAAATATCATACTTTTCTTATAGCCAGCCATGAAAATCCAGATGGAGATTCAGTAGGCTCAACCTTAGCGCTCGCAATGACTTTGGAAAAGATGAAGAAGGAGGTTTCTCTTTTTATACCCAATCCTCTTCCAGCAAATCTAAAATTTCTGCCTCAAAGTGCGAGAATCGCTAGTTTTATCCAGAAAAAAAAATTTGATGTTTTGATTGCTGTAGATGCAAGTGATCCAAAACGTTTACATCTAAAATGGCCTCACCTAAAATATCAAATTCTAGTCAATATTGACCACCATCCCCAGAAAAAACCCTTTGGGGATTTGAATTTGGTGACTCCTCGCGCTTCCTCTACATCAGAAATTGTTTATCTTGTCGTAAAGGCTTGCAAAAGTATGGATGCTAAAACTGCTACTTGTCTTTTAACAGGAATCTTTACGGACACAGGTAGTTTTCAACATGCTAATACCTCTCCTTACAGCTTAGAGATTGCAGCGCATTTAATGAAAAATGGGGCAAATCTGAATAAAATTGCTCTCGCAACATATCAAACTAAATCCCTTTCAGCCCTGAAGGTATGGGGACTTGCCCTGGCTCGTATTAAACAGGACCGCAGAAAGGGCGTGACCTTGTCGGCGATTACCCAAAAAGATCTAAAAGAATTGGGCGCAAAACCAGAAGACCTGGAAGGCGTCGTAAATATCATTAATACGGCTCAAGGAACTAAATACGCCTTACTTTTAATGGAACAAAAGGGGAATAAAATTCGCGCCAGCTTGCGTTCAGAATTAGGTAGGGGAGTGAATGTGGCGCGAATTGCCGAACGTTATGGCGGCGGCGGCCATCCCCTCGCTTCGGGATTCACGATTAAAGGAAAGTTGGTTAGCAAAAGAGGGAAGTGGATTATTAAAAAATGAAAAATTGAAAATGTCATCCCTATGGGAGATCACCCGTAGGGGTGAAAAAGTGAAAAGTGATAATTCAAAATTAAAAAATTTTAGATTTTTATTTGTGGTTTTCCATTTTTCATTTTAAATTTTAACTTTGAAACATGCAGCTTATTCCAACGGTAATTGAAAAAACTCATTATGGAGAGAGGGCTTTTGACATCTATTCGCGGCTCCTGAAAGAACGGATTATCTTTTTAGGTAGCCCAATCAACGATGCCGTGGCAAATACGGTGATCGCTCAACTTTTATTTTTAAATTCAGAAGATCAAGATAAGGATATCCAGCTCTTTATTAATTCTCCAGGGGGTTCGGTTTCTGCGGGTCTCGCGATTTACGATACGATGCAATATGTGAAGCCTGAAATCTCCACAATTTGCATTGGTATGGCCGCTTCAATGGCAGCAACCCTGCTTTCTGCTGGGGCCAGGGGTAAACGTTTTGCCCTGCCGAACGCCGAAATCCTTTTGCATCAAATTATGGGCGGGGCAGAAGGCCAGGCGAGCGATATTGCAATCCGCGCGGGACAAATTTTAAAAGTGAAAGACCGCTTGAATAAAATATTAGCAGAACATACGCGCCAACCCTTAGCTAAAATTGAAAAAGATACGGATCGCGATTTCTATATGACGAGTGCGGAAGCAGTAAAGTATGGGATTATTGATAAGGTGATTAAGAAATA
>CAYWOB010000046.1:0-6637 GCA_964459815.1 uncultured Candidatus Saccharibacteria bacterium | reverse complement strand
GCGGAGGCGAGAGGATTCGAACCTCTGATACCATTTCTGGTATAATTGCTCTCCAAGCAATCGCACTAGACCACTATGCGACGCCTCCTTATTTTTGCTTAAATATTATGATTTTAACAAACTTTAGTAGAGACAGGTTTAAAACCTGTCTCTACTGCTGCTATTTTAATAAGCTCAATTTTCTTAACTATAACGAATTCTAGCCTAAAAGAAAAGGGCACCCTCAATCAAAAAGGTGCCCGAATGCATATCACATCACGTCGCCACCTCAGCCTTTTTAATCAAATATGAGAGTTCATTCAAGAGTAAACTGATAATGTCATGGGCCTTACCTTTAAGCCTTAACCGTCTTTGCGACAGGCTTAGCGCTCTGGCAACCTTCTGGGGAATTTCTATGATTTTTTCAAAGCTATTGAGGCTTTTAAAAACCACAAGGGATTTTACAGATTTCGAAGGAAATCTAACTGCCTTGCAAGCCTCTTCTATGATCGTCATAACGGTTTTCTTGAACATCTCTCGGGTCATTTTTAATTCTCCTTATTAAAAGATTGTTAAATACACCTGAAAAATAAAAGGCTGTGTAATATGGCGATAACTCAATGAAAATAAAAAAGAACAAACCCCCCCATTAACCTATCACCTCCTAAAAATGAGGAAAAATACAACGGAGAATCCTATGTGCGACTCCCTACTTTCTTGGTTTAAAGTTATTACATTTTTTAGAAGAGACTTTGGTTTCAGCTTTTACCAGACCAAAAAATGGACATCTCTCCTTCGTATGATTTTGACAATTACCACAGATCTCGCCACCATTTTTACCGTTCTTTGACATCTTCCACCTCCTTAAAATAACACCCGGAAAACAAAATCACCCTGTGCAAAAAAGAAATATAAATTATACCTCTAAATATACTTTGCGTCAAATTTCCACAACTCGCAATGAACTTGACCAGCCATTGCCCCGCTCTTTAAATCCTGTCATTACTATCAACCTGTCCCCTCTTTTAACCAACTCTCCTTTCCGCAATATTTGAATACTCTTCTGAACCAAGGTTTGGCTATCTCTAAAATTTTGAATAAGATAAGGAGTAATACCCCAAGAAAGTGAGAGCTCGCGGTAAACATTAGGATTACCTGTCACAGCAACAACTAAAGCAGAGTTCGGCCTATGACTCACCAATGCCCGGCCGGAAAAGCCGGAACGTGTGGTTACTAAAATCACTTTAGCGCGGATGTTAGCTGCCAAAATGCAAGCTGCTTGGCTCATTGCTAAAACCGATGATAGCTCTTTCTTAGTGGGATGAGTGGGATAAATAATATCATCATAGCGCGAACGTTCGGTTTCGGCGCAGGTGCGGGCCATAAACTTCACTGCCTCTACAGGATACTTACCTGTTGCTGTCTCTTGAGATAACATCACAGCATCAGTATGATCAATCACAGCATTAGCTACATCAGAGATCTCCGCCCGGGTTGGCCGAGGATTCTCTTGCATAGAATCTAGCATATGAGTAGCCACAATGACTGGTTTTGCTGCAGCTAAACATTGGGTGATGATTTGCTTTTGAATCAAAGGTAAACGGGTCGGGTCAATCTCAATACCAAGATCTCCCCGTGCAATCATAATCCCATCTGCTTCCTCAATAATCATCTCTAAATTGTTTAAAGCCTCCTCTTTTTCAATCTTAGCAATAATCTTGGTCCGTGGTGTCTCTCGGTTCTCATAAACTTTAATTAAACGTCTTAAGGTCAAAATATCTTCTGCACTCTGAACAAAAGAAAGAGCCACAAAATCAACTCCTATCTTGATCCCATATTCTAAATCTTTTCTGTCCTTAGGAGTGATAGCGGATAAACCTAAAACAGACCCAGGAAAATTCATTCCTCGCCCGGTCGTGAGCAATCCTCCAATCAGCACACGACACCTAATCTGTTTCCTGTAAATTGTAATAGCTTTAAGTTTTATTAAGCCATCATCAATTAGAATTACCCTTCCCTTTTTTAGATCTTGGTCCAGATTTTTATAAGTTACTTGAAAAACCTTAAATTTCCCTTGATCCTTCTTCTGTTGCAGAGTTAAAGGGGCAGTGGTAATGGTCACGATTTCGCCTTCCTTTAAAGCCAAACCTCCTTTTGGGATATTGCTCACGCGTACGCGTGGTCCCTGTAAATCTTGAACAATCGCCATGGATTTATTTAAAGCGCGGGCAGCGCCCCGCACATTACGAATTAAAATGCCATTATCTTCCTGCGCGCCGTGAGAAAAATTAATGCGAGCCACATCCATTCCTTCTTTTAACATTGCTAAAATAATCTCCATCTTGCTAGATGCAGGTCCAATAGTGCAAATAATTTTTGTTTGTTTTCTTAACACAAAATTAAAATTTTAACTCTGTAGAGACGAGGCAGTGCCTCGTCTCTACTAAACTACAAATCCGCCTCTCCTTAGAAGAGAACACTTTTTAGACAAAACAGCTAATTTTACCAAATTTAAATTTTGATTTTTTCTGCAATTTGCCCAATCCCTGGCACCTTCCACCATTTCCCTGATATGGCCTGAATAAAGCCAACGATAATGAAAATGAAAATCACTAAATTCAAAATCCAGCCCACTATAGGAATAATCCAGCAGATGATTGAAGCGATCCATAAAATCAGCCCTTGTTTGGCATGAAATTTAGCAAAAGGGCTCTCTTTCTTTATCAGCAGAATTACCAAACTGATAATCCATAAATAACTAATTGCTGCTAAGACTTTATTTTCCTCAACATCTTTATCTCCTTGAGGAGTAGGAGAGGTCTTTGTGTTTTCGGCCATTTTTTCTTTCGTCACAAATTGGAAATGCAACGCGTGAAAGTTCTGACTTTGCAAAGGCAATTTTTAAATTCGCGGCCTACCCCCTTACAGGGGTAAATCATAAAAATCTTTTATGATCTTCCCAATTTTGTGAAATGATAGAGTTTTTTAAAATATTTTTGTTTCCTTTTAAATTATAACATAGGATAAAAATCTGGCAACAACAAAGCAATCTTGTTATAATGAAAGGCAGTTTTAGCTAAAATGATGACACTATATATCATCAGTTTATGATTTACTAAAAAGGAGGTTATCCCCACAAAGCAAAACCTATGTTGCCTGCAAACCTTCCCTCTAAAAATTTGAGCCCTGTATTTCCACCTCAAAATGTTCCCCGTCCTAAAATTCTTTTTATTGTAAGCTCATTCAATAATGAACGGTTTATTACAGAATCTCTTTTAGCAATCATTGATCAAAAAGGTGATGCGCAGAAAAAAATTCTAGTCGTTGATGATGGCTCTTCTGACAAGTCTGTTCTCAAAGTGCAAATGTTGATGTATCAATACCCAGAAATTAAAGTTTTGCAGCAAAAACATCAAGGCCAAGCTTCCGCTCTCAATCTTGGACTGGAAAAAGCGAAAGATTATGACTTTATTGCCTTTGTGGAGGCAGATGTAAAAATTGAAAAAAAATGGCTTCAAAAAAATCTCCCTCTCTTCCAAAGACCTGCTATAATGGGAGTAGGAGGAAGTTTGAAACCATTCCCAAAAGATAATTGGATTGCGCGCTTAGCAGGCAGAGAAATAGAGTATAAATTAATCAAGCAAAAGCATCATCCTCTTCATCTCACTTCGGCCAGTGTCATTTACCGAGCTTCTATCTTCAAAAAGGTTGGCTACTTCCGCACAGATTTAAAGAATTCTTCTTTTGATGTGGAATTAAATTTAAGAATAAAAAATGTTCATGGCCGGCTAATTTACAATCCTAAGGCATGGGCTTGGCATCATTACAAACCTACCCTCTCTGCTTTTTTAAAACGTTCTTATGCTTATGCCCGTTTTCGGCCCCATCTCCACGACATCTCTCTTTATCCTTACGATCATATCATCAAGTTTCAAATTATTTTGGTTTCTTTAACCGCCCCTATTCTTCTCCTCACTATTATTTTGAATTCATCATTACTCTTCATTCTCTTTCTCATCTGTTCTATATCTTACTTCCTTCTCACCCTGCCCCCTGTGATTTGGACTCTGAAAAATAGAAAAGACCTTGTAATGTTGCTCTATCCTGCAATCAGCATTTTGCGTAATAGCGTCGCCCTTTTAGGGTTAGGAGTAGGGATTTTAGAATATCGACGAACCTTAAAACATAAAAAAATTCTTTATGCAAAACATTTTAAAGAATTCTAAGTTACTGGCAATAATCATCTTTGTTTACGGGCTACTACAAAGGGTTATTTTAGACATTGCTTTTTGGGATAAATATGGTTGGCATGCTTCTCATCTTACTGAAATTTGGATCTATTGCCAAAAGGCAACCCAAAGCCTAAATCCTCACACTCGCGATATCACGCTTTACCTATTAAGACTCATTGGTAAAATCTTCCCTTTCGAATCTTTGCTTCACGCCGTCAGTATTTTTGCTGCCATTCTTTCCAGTCTAACCGCAGTTATGATTTTTTATTTAGTCAAAAATCTCATACTTCCCAATACTAAAGATGAACCTCGAGAAACTGATTATTTTATTCCGCTTGCTACAGCCTTCTTCTACACCGGTATCTCTTCAGCCCAGGCCCTTTCTATCGTTTCTTTTACCCATGATCTCATCCAATTTCCCGTTATGCTGGGATTTTTAACCTCCCTTGTCGCTTTCTGGAAAAAGTTTAATCTCTTTGCAACCTGGCAAATGGGTTTGAAAAAAAACTGGTATTATCTGGCTATTGCATTGGTCTTAGCTTATTTCGGGTTTAATATCAACCCTGTCTTCCTAATTACCTTGCCCTTTCTCCTTATCTATTCTATTTTTCAGGTTTTCTATCATCAACATAAGATAGTAAAACGACGCACTATTCTTTTGCTCTATTTTTTTGTCCTTTTAATCTTGATCCTGGGCCGCTATGTCTTTTATAATCAGATTCTCCAAGTTCTTCAACATTTACTTCTGAAACTCCAGGGTATTGATCTTCTCTATATCCTTGGCCAAAATTCAAAAGACCTTGTACCGACAGATATAAATAAAAAATTCCTGGATTTATATGCTCTATGTTTCTTTTTACCTTTTGGTTTTTATGCTGCTTACCAAAAAAGAAGAGTAATTGCTCCTCTTTTCTTTATTTTTAGTTACTTCCTTGCTACCACAATGGATCGTGGTTCCCGCCTGCTCAATATTGCCACTGCTATTTTAGCAAGCTATGCTTTTTGGTATCGCCAAAAATTCTATCTTTTTGATTATGTAATTGCTGGACTTTTAATTATCGTCTTTATTTTCAACCCTGGTTCAGCAATGCTTAAAACACAGGATAAAATAATCTTTATTCTTCTGCCTCTCGTTCTTCTTTGGGCCTATAAAAAATATTTTCAAAAATATACAAAGATTACCAATCAAAAAACCTACCTTACTGCTCTCTTGATTCTCCTCCTTATGCCTTCTTTTTTCTCTCTTTTTCTTTATAAATATTGGATTAAACCTTCACTGACCCAAGGCGAATATACAATGGCGCGTTGGATTAAAGAGAACACCCCATCAGGAGAAAAAATTTTTTTGAACTGGGGTGAAGCTCCTTACTATGATTTTCTAACTAATCTTACCCCTGTAAACCGCCTTGCAAAAACCAATTTTGATCAAAATAAAATCTACTGGCAAAAGGAGGAAGAAGCGGTAAATTATGCAAAAGAACAAGGCATTAAATACTTCCTGATTAATTCCGAAGATTTCTCTATCTACAAAATGCCTCAAAACAAAATCGCTTATAGCTTCCGAGGTGCAATTGAACAATCTTTAGATACAGAAGAGCTCACCAACTCCTTTCTCGCCCAGATGGTATACCACCCCAAGGAATTAAAAAGGGTAAAACTTATCCATGAAGAAAAAGATCGCGCCACTGAAAAATGGGTAAGATTATTTGAATTGAAAGAGAATTAAGGATGATTCCCCGAATCAGTCCAATAAGGGCGTAGATTATCTAAAAACTCCGCCTTTTGATTCTAGGCGGGGTTTGATGTTCTATATCCCCTGACCAATATTCCTATTTCCCCAAATTACAATTTTATTTCGGAATTTTACCCCAAGTCGAATTTGCATTATCTTTGCCGCCCCAGACACATTACTTGCCAACAGTTTTGACATTGGTGTCAGCGCCTGCGCCACCATAGCGAAAGACTGTGCCATTACAGGCAGTCACCCCAGGGTCTGGACCTTGAGCTTGCTCAAGGCGGTAGACCAGCATATACCATTGCTGGGTGCAGCCGTAGCCAAGTGAGAAGTAAGCGAAAGACTGAGCGCCACCTCCAGGCCAGCCACTTGCGTCTTCTCGGGGATCGTGGGGTAAGGTTGAAAGATAAGGTGCCAGAGCAGTTTGCAATGTATTCCAGCTTGCATCAGTGCTATTAGACCAGCCACTGTTCGGTGAAGCAGCTCCGCCAGAAGGAGGATAAGCACCATTGGCATCATAATAAAGTTCAAGAGCTGTCTGAATCTGTTTAATATTTGCTTTTCTTTGAACGTCGCGTGCTTTGACCCGAGCGGAATTAACAGCCACGGAAACAATACTAGCAAGAAGCCCGATGACAGCGATCACGACCAATAGCTCAATCAAAGTAAAGGCTTTTTTGGTATTCATTGT
>CAYWOB010000045.1:0-6773 GCA_964459815.1 uncultured Candidatus Saccharibacteria bacterium | reverse complement strand
CCTCGGATTATCAATTCAAAAATAAAATATGAAACAACTCACAATCTATAGCGATGGAGGAGCGCGTGGTAACCCTGGCCCTGCGGGCATCGGTGTAGTCATTTGTAATAAAGATGGCAAATGTCAAAAATTCAGCCATTTTATTGGCCACGCCACTAATAACCAGGCAGAATATGAAGCCTTAATCTTTGCCCTAGAAAAAGCTCGCAGTCTAGATGGTCAAGAAATAAAATGTTATTTAGACTCTGAACTTATTACCAAACAATTAAACGGTTTTTACAAAATAAAAAATAAGGCCCTAAAGCCTTTATTTAATCAAGTTCTGGCCCTGACCACTTACTTTGAAAAAGTCTCTTTTATCCATATCAACCGCACAAAAAATAAGATTGCTGATAAATTAGTCAATGAAGCAATTGACAAAAAATTTATGAATGTAAAACCGCCCCTATAATTTTCGGATATCCTCTTAAAAACTCCTCTCCAGTAACCTCCTTTTTCCCCTCCAAGCGGAGTTTTTTTATTTTTAAAATATTTTGGCCGCATTGAACGCAAATCTCGCTATTGATATTGAAAACTTCGCCGTTATTTTCCCGATAGCGGTCGCCATCCAAAACCTCCGTCGCCAGAATAATAATCCTTTTTTTCTCCCATAGTGCAAAACTGCCTGGCCATCCAACAAAAGCTCGGATCTGACGTTCTATCTCTCTAGCACCCCTGCTCCAATCTACCTTACCATCTAACTTTTTCAGTAATTTAGTAAAACTTGCCCTTTGATGATCCTGGGCAAAGGGTCTAATTTTACCCTCAAAATAAGGTAAAAGATTTTGCACCAATAAGTCGGCTCCTAAAATACTCAATTTTTGTCTTAGAGTAATTTGATTATCATCCAAAGCAATCTTCAAACTATGTTGAGCAACGAGAGGGCCATGGTCCATTTCTTCATCTAAAACCATCAAAGAAACGCCTGTCTCTTGATCTCCATTAAGTAGAGCCTGCTGAATAGGGGAAGGGCCCCGATAGTGAGGAAGCAATGAGGGATGAATATTTAAGCACCCCCGAGAGGGGATTTTTAAAATTTCTTGGGGGATAAAAAGGCCGTACGAGGCTACAATAATAAGATCAGGATTCAGATCTTTAATCTGTTTAATTATTTCGTTGTTCTTTAAAGTTTCTGGCTGAAGAAGTCTTATGTTATAATCTTCAGCCAATGCCCTGATTGCACAAGGCTGAATTTTCAAACCTCGGCCTCGTTTTCTGTTAGGCTGACATACAATACCAACAATATTAAAATTAGAAGACATAAGTCTCTCTAGAATTGGTACTGCAAAGGCTGAAGTACCCATGAAAATTATCCTGGGTTTCTGATTAAGCATATAAAAATTAAATCCAAAATCTAAAATCCCCGCCCGCCTTGCTTCGCAAAGCGAAGCGGGCAGGCTAATGTCAAATCAAAATCCAAATGATAAATGAGTAAAAGTTTTTTGGATTTTGAGCTTTGAAATTGATTTGACATTTGGATTTTGAAATTTGGATTTAAAAATTTTTGAATTTTGCATTGTCATTTTGATTTTTGATATTTGATTTTTGATTTTATAAACGGTCTTTAATCAAGATTCCATCTAGGTGGTCAATCTCATGCTGTAAAACGCGTGCCAACAATCCCTTTGCTTTTATTCTGACCTTTTTGCCATTTTGATCCAAGGCTTTTACCCGCACCCTTTTTGATCTTTCTAGATTTAAAAATACCCCAGGCAAGGAAAGGCAACCTTCCTCACCCATTTCTTTTTCCCGCGAAACAGAGGTTAAACGAGGATTAATTAAAATATATTCCTCTCGCCAAAGTTTCACTAGAATTACCCTTTTATTTACTCCCAATTGAGGAGCGGCTAAACCAATTCCTTTATATTTTTCTAAACTATCATGCATATTCGAAATCAACCTCTGAATAAAAGCATCTTTGGGATCAATAACCTCGACACATTTTTTACGCAAAACAGGATCTGGATCAGTCAAAATTCGTAAAATAGCCATATTTAATGATAAATTTCAATAAGCTTTAAGCTTTACACTTTACGTTTTTCACTTTTTTATAGTAGGCTTTCCGGTTCAATATCAATAATCCAATTTTCAGGTACTAGCTTTAGAATTGATGATCTTTTTGCCCATTTTTCTAACGGAAACATTAAAATCAAATGATAACGATAACGTCTACGTATACGGGGAATAAAAGTAGGGGCAGGACCTAAAATACTGATTGCAAGCTTATTCTTCGCTACCATACATCTTAAAATTTCAACTAAACGTAAACTTTCCTCTTCCACCTTTTCCTTTTTATAGCCTTGGTAAATAAGTTTGATTATTTTGGTAAAAGGCGGAAAAGAAAGCTCTTGACGAGCCTTTAATTCTTCTTTAAAAAATAACTGGTAATTATGCTGTGCTGCTGCCTGAATAATAAAATTATTAGGATTATAGGTTTGTAAAATTACATATCCTCGCTCTTTACCCCTCCCCGTGCGTCCTGCCACTTGAGTTAAAAGTTGAAAGCTACGTTCACTAGAACGAAAATCTGGTAAATTAAGATCTGCATCCGCCGCGATTATACCAATTAAGGCCACTTTTGGCAAATCCCAGCCTTGAGCAAGCATTTGAGTACCAATTAAAATGTCAATTTTATGATTTAAAAAATCATAATAAAGGTTCCGATGAGCATCCTTATAAGCAGTGGCATCGCGATCAAAACGCGCAGTCCGTGCCTGGGGCAGAAAGGTTTTAATTTCGTTCTCCACCCTTTCAGTTCCCAATCCAAAATAATGAATGTGAGGACTCTTACAATGAGGGCAAAAAGCAGGTGACGGCATACTATAATTGCAATAATGGCAAAGAAGGCGAGAGAAAATACTCATGTGATGAGTCAAGGAAACATCGCAACGTGGACATTTTAAAACAAAACCACACTCACGGCAAAAAACAAAACTTGCTGCACCCCGCCGATTTACAAAGAGAATAGCCTGTTTTCTCTGAACAACAATTTTGTTCAAAGAATCTTTCAGTTTTTGGCTTAAAATGGAACGACTGCCCTTTCGCGCTTCGCCCCGCATATCTACAATCTCCACGCTAGGCATCTCTTCCTTATTAATCCTTTGGGGCAATTCCAATAATTTAAATATACCCTTTTTTGCTGCATAATAACTCTCCAAGGAGGGGGTGGCACTACCTAAAATCACTCGCGAATGGGCAAGCCTTCCTAACCCCAAGGCCACTGTACGAGCATGATACCGAGGATTTTGATCGTACTGTTTAAAAGAAGAGTCATGTTCTTCATCTAAAACGATTAAACCTAAATCCCGAAAAGGTGCAAAAATAGCAGAGCGTGGTCCAATAACAATTTGTGCTTCTCCATTTCTAATTTTCTCCCACGCGCCCAATCTTTCACTTTTGGTCAGACGACTGTGGATTACAGCAATTTTACCTGGAAAACGTGCGCTAAAACGATCAATGGCTTGCTGGGTTAAGGATATTTCCGGCACAAGAACAATAGCCTGTTTGCCATCTCTTAAAATATTCTCACAAAGCCGTAAATAAATCTCGGTTTTACCTGAACCTGTCACGCCATGAAGTAAAAATATTTTTTTAGGAGAGTCTAAAATTGCTTTTAAAACCTTACTTTGGTTTGTTGTTAATTTTACTTTTACATCGCGAATTTTCCTAGAGAATAAGATATCTTTACTCCTTTTAACCTGCGGCGGAAGCATTAATTTAACTGCAAGACCTAAAGAACAAAAATAATAATCTGAAATCCAAAGCGCCAATTTCCGCTGGTTTTGATCTAAAACAGGTTCTCTTCGTTGTATCCTGATAATATTTTTAGTTTTGAAAAGAGGTTTCTGAACTTCCTTCCAAATTACTCCTCGTATCTTGCGAGACCGGAAAGGGACAACTACTTCTTGGCCAATCTTAATATCCTCCTCCCCAGTTTGATAAGTAAAAAATTGATTTTTACCTAATGGAATATTCGTAATCGGAACTACTTGGACATATTTCATAAATATATGACTTATAACCTGTAACCTGTAACTCAAGGAGTACATTTTACGTTACACGTCACATGACCTTAACTTATCATCCATATTTCTCCACCGTGAAACGATACAAAGAAACCTTTTCTGTTTCTGGATTAATCCCTCCTTTTTCTAAACAAATCATTACTTGTTTTTCTGCTGTGTTAATACCTGGCAAATCAGGCAAAAGAAGGCCTCGGCGACAAGTATCCTCACCTTTTACAATCACGCCATATTTCTTAGGATCTAAATCATCTAACCCGGCCACTTCTTCTGGCGGCGATAAAATAGAAACTGTAAAATTCAGATTCTCTATATCTGCTAATTTTACTGGAAAGAAACGGTTATCCTCTGTGCCCGCAGCAATAGCATTATGAATTATTTCTTCTGCAATATTCGCATAAATTGGCAAAAATGTGCCAATACAGCCGCACAATTCTTGACCTCTTTCAATCGTCACAAAAACACCTGCTTTCCTCTCTTGCATTTCTTTAGGTAAATCTGCCGGCGTCTCCATAACCCTCCTTGTTTCTAAATAAATTTTTAAAGCCTTTGTTGCTAATACAGAATATGGGTTCATAAATCGGAAGTAGGAATAATGAATCAGAAATTATGAATTTAGTTTAAAATCTCCTACTAAATAACCAACTCCAAAAGGCCCTTCATAAGATAAAATCTCTGGCTGCCAGTCAATTTCTGATGCTTCCAGAATACCTAAAACAAAACAAAAAGACCTCAATCCACATTCCCCTGCATCAGGATATTTTTCATCTAAGGTTAAAATATTTCTAATGTCTTTTTTCTTTAAATAATCAATAAGCGCTTGGTCAAATCTAGAGCCATCAGGATGGAAACCATATGGGCCGTCGTCTTTAAGACAATGGGATAAATCTCCTGAACCAATCAAAGCATATTTTTTATCTTTTTTTATTTCCTCAAAGATTTTCTTACCCTGTTCAAAATAATACTTAGGTGGTTCCATATTCATCAAATAAGGTTTAGTCTCGCCTTGGAAATGAGGAGCTAAAAAATGTAAAGGGACATTAAAACCCCAATCCGGATGAGGGGAAGAAATAATAATAGAGTCGGGATTGACTACCCTTAACTTCTCTCCTAACGAGTCTAGACTTTTAATTGTTTGTCCTACTTTTTGTCGGTCTTTGACCGAACCTACATCTGGTAGTAGAAGTGGTGGATGAGGCGAAATACAAGCAAAAGAAATCATAAAATTAAAATTTTCTTCTATCTTTTTTATTTCAAAACAATATTTAAATCCTCCCCGCATTTTTTGCAACGTCCCATTTTGTCTAAACCTTTCAAGTCTACCTCATAATTTACTCTTTCAATAACCAAATTGCCGCAATGGGGGCAGATAGTATTTTCAGCAGGATGACCACCAATATTGCCTAAATAGACAAACTTCAAACCTGCCCTTTTCCCAATCTCTTCGGCGCGCTCTAAGGTTTCAATCGGTGTTATTGGAAGATGTTTTAAGCCTAAACAAGGGAAAAAGCGGGTAATATGCCAAGGTGTCTTTAGGCCCAGATTTTTGTAAATCCACTCTGCGGTCTTCTTTAAATTATTATCTGAATCATTTAGGGTTGGTATTATATTGGTTACCACTTCAATATGCATTTTCCACTTTTTCTTCGCCCGCATCGTGCTCTCTAAAATAGGGGAGACTGCTGGCACTTTAGCAATCTCTTGATAAAACTTATCTTCCATACTTTTTATATCCACGCGCCAGACATTTAAATAAGGACCAATAGTGTCTAGAGCTTCGGGCGTAATATAACCATTAGTAACATAAACAGTGTAAAGCCCTGCCTTTTTAGCAAGCTTGCAAACGTCCAGAGTATATTCTAGCCAAATTGTGGGTTCATTATAAGTCCAAGCAATACCTTGGCAACCCTCTTTTCGTGCTAATTCCGACACAAGATTAGGCTGTAGGATGCCTTTCCTCGGTAATCTTGCTGAACTATTTTTTTGTTCACCAACTTCCGAAGCAGTCTTTTCTAAATCTTTGCCATTAACATAAGTGATGTCATAATTTTGACAAAAGACACAACGGAAGTTGCAGCCCCAAGTGCCGAGTGACAAAGCTCTTGTGCCAGGTCGATAGTGAAATACCGGTTTCTTTTCAATTGGATCTACACATACAGAAGAAGCTAAACCATAAATTAAAGTATAAAGCTTACCCTCCTTATTTAACCGTGTTTCGCAATAGCCGCATCTACCTTCGGAAATCACGCAGCGCCGGCTGCAAACATTGCAACGCACCTTCTTATCTTTCAATTTTTCGTATAAAATTGCTTCTTGCATACCTCTATTTTAGCACTTTTTTAATTTTAGTGATATAGTAAAAATGAACAAAAAACTCACCTAAAATAGATAAAAAGGTGAGTGGGTTAATGGGCATACATAGAAAGATGCTGATCCAATAAAAGAGTAATCAACGCCTTTAAATGTGAGGGTATTATGCCCTGTTGCTTTTCTAATTCGTGCTGGATAATTTCCATTATTAAAGCAACAAAATTTGTTAAAAGAACTTTATAATCTCCTATTGTAATGTCACTAACACCGGCCACAGGATATCCTATTTTACACTTAATCTCCCTACCATCTATAGTCTTAATAGTTTGGCGAGCATTGGGTTGGGCAATAAAATTATATAGATTCTCAAAAGAAATTTCATACTCGCCGATTTTAATAGAA
>CAYWOB010000044.1:0-6879 GCA_964459815.1 uncultured Candidatus Saccharibacteria bacterium | reverse complement strand
TTTTCATCGTCTTTGAAGGACTGGATGGAGCCGGCACCACCACCCAAGTGGAATTACTAGCAGGCTATTTACGTAATGAAAAGCCGGAGCAAAAAATCTTAATTACCAAAGAGCCTACCAATAATATTATTGGTGGACTCATCCGCGGTTGTCTCACTGGTGACTGGAAAACCACACCAGATGGTCTACAATTATTATTCGCAGCCGATCGCGCCCATCATCTAAGCCAAGAAATAGAACCAGCGCTGCGCGATCATTACGTAGTGATTTGTGACCGCTACTATCTTTCTTCTATTGCTTATGGCTCTATTGATTGTGACCCGGAATGGCTTTATAAAATTAATAGAAAATTCAGAAGACCAGATTTAACCTTTTTAATTGATGTTAGCGCAGAAACAGCCATAAAACGAATGGAAAATGTACGTTATAATATTGAATTATTTGAACGCCAGACAATCTTAGAGAAAGTGAGAAAAAACTACTTAAAAGCTGCACAGAAAGAAAAAAATTTATATATTATTAATGGCGAGGAAATAATCACCCGTGTACGAGATGATATTAATAAGTTCATAAATAAATATTTAAATATCTAAACTTTAATGTTGCGGTTTATTTGACGATCTAAATGCAGTTTTCTCAATATACAAACAAAAAAATTAGCGAGGTTTTTAGAGAACTCAATACTACTGAAAATGGCTTAGGAGAAACACAAGCAGCAAATCTCATCGAAAAAGTTGGTTTTAACGAAATCAGAGTCAAAAGAACAAATCTTTTTGATGTTTTTTTGAGGCAATTTAAATATGCTTTTTTCTATCTCTTGCTTTTTGCTGCTGCCTTTTCTTTCTTAATTAAAGAGATAACAGAAGGGATCGTGATTGTTTGTTTTATCGTCTTAAATGTTTTACTTGGTTTCATTCAAGAATTGCGTGCCAATCAAGCGGCTAAAATTCTCCAAGATTTTATTCCCGAAAGAAGCAAGGTCCTGCGAGATGGCAAAGAAATACTTCTTGAGAAAAAATATTTAGTCCCAGGGGATATTATTCTTTTAGAGGCAGGGGATATCGTGCCAGCAGATTTAAGAATGCTTGAAGGGACAAATTTCTGGATTAACGAAGAGGTTTTGAGCGGTGAAGCAACACCAGTTGCTAAAAATCCTATGGCTTTAAAAACATTGCAAGAAGAAATTTTTCAAGCTAAAAATATTATTTTTTGCGGCACAGATGTTATTTCAGGAGAAGGAAAGGGAGTAGTTGTAGCTACCGGAAAAAATACCTTTTGGGGCACAATTGTTAAACTGATTACCCAAAATCCCAAACAAAGTATATATGAAAAAAAATTATTCGATTTTAGCAAATCCATTATTAAAGTTGTAGTACCCACTATCGCTGTCATATTTTTAATTTACCTTATCTTACGAGGTTTGGGTCATTTCTTTGATTTTCTGATTTTTTGTATTGCTTTAATTGTGAGTATTATTCCTGAAGCCCTCCCCCTTATTACTACTTTTGCCTTATCTCACGGTGCTTTGAAGCTTGCCAAGAAAAAAGTAGTAGTAAAAAGATTGGCGGCAATTGAAGATTTAGGAAACATTGAGGTGCTTTGTGCAGATAAAACAGGTACTATTACCGAAGGCAAACTTGCCTTGCAAAATGTTGTCTCTGAAGAAACGGAGAAGTGTTTTCTTTATACCTTACTTCTATCCTCTTATCAAGAAGGAAATCTAGAACAAAAAAATTCTTTTGACAGTGCAGTTTATCAAAAAATCCCTTCTCCTGCTAAAATGAAGCAAAAGTTAAGCCAGTTCAAAAAAATTGCTTTTATACCTTTTGATTCCTTTCGATTCCGACAAAGTGGCCTTTTCCGAGATAAAGAGACTGGCAAATATATTCTAATTGTGAAAGGGGCACCAGAAATTGTGCTAAAACTTTGTACCTTTTTTCCAAAAAAACTGAAAAAAACAACCATTGAAAAACAAATTCAAAAAATAGGGAGAGAAGGCCAAAGAAGTTTATTAGTAGCATACCGAGAAATGGCTACTAAAATCTCTATTAAGGAAGAAGAAAGGGGACTTAATTTCCTAGGCTATTTTAATTTTAGTGATCCCTTGAAAAAATCAGCTCATGAAGCAATGAAACTTGCTAAAGATTTAGGAGTGAAGATGAAAATCTTAACGGGAGATAGTTTTGAAGTAGCTGGAGCAGTAGGAAAAAAAATAGCTTTAATTCAAGAGGCAAAAAAAGAAGTAATTTTAGGCCAAGAGTTAGAAGCTCTCCCTCCTTCTGGCTTTTCGCAAGCTTGCGATAAATTTAATATCTTCGCCCGCATCTCTCCTGCCACCAAATTTAAAATTGTACAAACATTACAAAAAAAATACACAGTCGGTTTTTTGGGAGAGGGAATTAATGATGCTCCCGCCTTAAAAACAGCCAATGTTTCCCTCGTGGTACGTCAAGCCGCAGATATCTCTCGTGAAAATGCCGATATCATTCTCTTAGAAAAAAATCTGAAAGTAATTGTGCAAGGAATTAAAGAAGGACGAAGTATTTTTGCAAACATTAATAAATATATTAAATGTGTTCTAGCTAGCAATTTTGGCAATTTTTATTCCATTGCCTTTATCTCTCTATTTGTACCATTCTTACCAATGCTTCCAGTACAAATCTTGCTTGCTAATCTCTTACCTGATTTCTATTTAGTTTCTTTAATCACCGACAATGTGGATTTAGCAGAATTAAAAAAACCAAAAAGATATCAATTTAACCAAATGTTTCCTCTCATTGTTCTTTTAGGCGTGCTAAGTACTGGTTTTGATATAATCTTTCTATTTATTTTTTATCATCACAGTCCCGCTGTAATCCAAACCCTCTGGTTTTTAGAAAGCGTATTAACGGAAATTGCCCTAGTTTTTTCTATCCGAAGTCATAAGTTTTTTCTGAAAGCGATAAGGCCTAGTACTTCCTTGTTTATTATTGGTGGTTTTGTAACCTTTTTAACAATCGCTCTTACCGTAAATAAATGGGGACAAAAAATTTTTCAATTTACCCCTCCCCGCGTCTCTCATCTTTTAATCATCGCTGTTCTAGTCATAACCTACTTCATTCTAAGTGAAGGACTAAAACTAAGTTATTTTCATTTGCACAAATTTACAAAAACAAATACCTATTAATTTTTGTTCTTCAAAAAGGAGATGTCAAATATGATAAATGAAAGGTTGATTTTGAAAGAAATCATAAAAGAACACTATCTAGCCTGGGTTGCTAGCAGAATTTTTCGCTTCGTTCTTTTCTTAGTAAATAGGTCTGGATTATAATGCTATCCAGACTTTTTTTGAAAAAAAGAATTGTGTTATAATAGCACTATGGATCAATATAATGAAAAAATAGCCATTCTGAAAAATAAAAGCCGCGAGATAGCGGACCGACTTTGAAATTAAGAAGTTAAAATCAAGAATCAAGAATCAAGAGGAAAAGATGAATACTCCTCACTTTTGGCAAAGTAAAGAAAAGGCGCAAAAAGTAATTGTTGAACTTTCACGTCAAAAGGAGGAGATTAAAGAATGGGAAAAAATTCACCAAAATTTAGAAAGATTAAAGACTTTAGCTGAACTTTTAACAGAAGAAAATGATCCAGAACTTGCAGCAGAATTTAGGCAAAAGTATAAAAAATTTGATAAGTATTTAGATAGTTTGAAACTCAAAACTATTTTGCAGGACAAATATGATTCTGGTAATGTGATCTTGTCTCTTTATGCAGGAGCAGGTGGTGTAGATGCACAGGATTGGACAATGATGCTTCTACGGATGTATCTACGTTATTGCGAAAGGAAGGGCTGGCGAGCCCAGGTTTTAGATCAAACCGAAGGAAATGAAGCAGGGATTAAAAGTGTCACCCTAGAAATAAAAGGACATTATGCTTATGGTTATTTGAAAAATGAAGCTGGCGTCCACCGCCTCGTGCGGCTTTCTCCTTTTGATGCAGATAAAGCACGTCACACTTCCTTTGCCCTCGTTGAGGTTCTGCCCGAAATATCACCCCAAAATGTTAAAATTCGTGATGATGAATTAAAAATAGAAACTTTTCGTTCGGCCGGTGCTGGCGGTCAATCGGTTAATAAAACCAGTTCTGCCGTAAGAGTTAAACATCTGCCTACTGGTTTAGTTGTACAATGCCAAAATGAACGTTCACAACTACAAAACAAAGAAACGGCACTTAAAATTTTAAGAGCAAAACTAGAAAAGTTTTACAGTGCACAAAAAGAAAAAGAAACCTTGAGAGCGCGCGGCGAACATGTTGCAGCTGGCTGGGGCAATCAAATTCGCTCTTATGTACTTCACCCCTATAAATTGGTAAAAGACCATCGTACTGGATACGAAATAAAAAATACTGACAAAGTTTTAGATGGTGAAATTGATAATTTTATCCAAATGGCCCTTGAAAAAACCGAATCAGGAATAAGGAATCAGGAATCATGAAGATTAAATTATTATTCTTTATTCCTAATTCATAATTCCTAATTCCTGCCTCCAAATTATGATTGATCTCCAAAACGTTACAAAAATTTACAATCAGAACACTATAGCCCTTGATCATGTTAATCTCATTATTCAAAAAGGAGAATTTGTTTCCGTTGTTGGTGCTTCTGGTGCAGGTAAATCCACTTTAGTAAAAATTTTAATTTGTGAAGAGAAACCAAATGAGGGTAAAGTAACTGTGGGACAATGGTGCGTCAGCGAGTTAAAAAACCGCGAACTACCTCGTTTTCGTCGCAATGTCGGCGTGGTTTTTCAAAACTATCGTCTTCTTCCTAAAAAAACTGCTGCCGAAAATCTTGCCTTTGCAATGGAAGTTTCCGGTACACCCAAAGAAGAGATTGAAGAATGTGTACCTCAAATGCTGGATATCGTAGGTTTAAAAGATAAAGCCGATCGTTTTCCAGTACAACTCTCTGGCGGAGAGCAGCAGAGAATTGCAATTGCACGCGCCCTGATTCATGAACCAAAACTTCTGATTGCTGATGAACCTACAGGAAACCTAGACACTTTTGCTACTTGGGATATTATTAAATTACTCCTAAAGATTAATGAACTAGGAACAACCGTTGTTTTAGCAAGCCATGATAAAGAAGTAGTTAATGCTCTAAAAAAAAGAGTAATTACTTTAGAAAAAGGTGTTGTGATTCGTGATCAAGAACATGGGCAATATGTGATATAAATGTAAAATGTAAAAATCAAAATGTAAAATGACAATGCAAAATTTAAAATTTTTTCCATTTTTAACACTTTAAATTATCATTTTGATTTTTGATTTTTAAATTTTGATTTTACTACTGTGCCTCTCTATTCTTTATCTCGTATTTTCAAAATGGGCTTTCTTAATTTTTGGCGGAATATCTGGCTTTCTTTTGCTACTACCTTAGTAATGGTGCTAACTCTGCTGTCTTTTAGTATTCTCTTTGTCTTAAATTTAATGGGCAATGCAGCAATTAAAAACATTGAAGGAAAAATTGACGTGACTATTTATTTAAAAAATAATCCCGATGCAGAAAAAATTGCTGCTTTAAAAGAGAATATTGCTAACATTGATGGTGTCACAAGCGTAGAATATATTTCTTCAGATAAGGCTTTAGAAAATTTTCAACAAAAACATCAAAACGACCGCGTCATTATGGAAATTCTTAAAGACTTTCAAGAAAATCCTCTAGAGCCTGTTTTCATCATTAAAGCTCGAACACCTCAAGATTATCCCCAAATTGTTAAAACATTAGAAGAAGAACGTTATCAAGAATTTATCCGCAAAGTGAACTATAAAGATAATCAAATAATGATTAACCGCCTCACTGCCACTGCCGCATCTTTGGCTAAGATCGGAATTATTATTAGCAGTATATTTGCGGGAATCGCTATCCTAGTAATGTTCAATACGATTCGTTTAACTATTTATTCGCGCAGTCAAGAGATTGAAATTATGAAAATCGTTGGCGCTACCAACTGGTATGTGCGCTGGCCAATGATTATTGAAGGGATTCTATACGGCTTGATCGCCGCTACCATTTCTCTTATTATTCTTTATCCTGTAACGAAAATCACTTCCCCTAAAATTGAAACCTATTTTCAGGGCTACAGCTTAAATTTAAGTCAGTATTTTGTGAGTCACCTTTGGCAAATCATTGCCCTCCAAATCCTCGCTGGTGTTCTTTTAGGGGTAATTTCCAGCTTTATCGCAGTGAGTAAATATTTGAAAAAATAGAATTATGAATAAGGAATCATGAGTCAGGAATAATGAAATTTAGTCTTCCTGATTCCTAATTTTTGCTTCTTAATCCCGGTTTACTGCCGGGTCGTCTAATGGTAGGACACAGGCCTCTGGAGCCTGTTGTGATGGTCCGAATCCATCCCCGGCAGCAAAGGAATTAAGGAAGTAAACTATGCTAATAGTTCAAGATAATAAAAGAGTAATGACCAAGGTACCAAATTTTGAATATGGTGTTATCTGGGAAGACCCAATTAATGGTCATAGAATTGGCTGCTTTGATGCATCAAAAAAGGGAGAAGTTGAAAAATTAATGCAAGGACAAAAAGCAAGTCTTGCCATTCAAGATCCACCATACAATGTTGATATAAACGATGAATTTGATAATTTGCCTTTAAATCAATACATTAGGTGGAGCGAAAAATGGGTTGATAACACAATAGATATTCTGGACCAAAACTCCTCTCTTTATATTTGGCTTGGGGCGGATATCAGGCACGCCTTACAGCCACTGCCAGATTTTATGATTATGATGAGAAATAAGCCAGTCCAAATTAGAAATTTTATTACAATGAGAAATCAACGAGGATACGGAACACAAAAAAACTGGATGGCAATCCGGCAAGAATT
>CAYWOB010000043.1:0-7205 GCA_964459815.1 uncultured Candidatus Saccharibacteria bacterium | reverse complement strand
GACCCGTGCAACAATCACCGATTGATCCGCCACAAGATTGGCCAGAGGTACGACAAACAGAAGCGGATGTCCCTTCGCTATCGTCATAGATATTTGCACATCCTGGGTCGGGCTGCTCGCCACTTGGACCACCTAAATAATCTATTTTATTATCACTATCATTATCCTTACGGTCTACACACTGCGGATATTCGCCTCCCCCAATTTTCCAATAAAGGGGCACTGTGCTTGGCCGATCAAAATTATTGTTCGGTAATCTTGTCTTTAAAATTAAAGCGAGGGGAATAACCTTGTCTTTACAAGATGCATTATTGCTAACTTGGAGTTCAAAAGGTTGGATATTTTTATTAATAAATCTATATTGTGTATCTGTGCTACTAGCCAGCACCTCTTTCCCAAGCGGTAAATGTGCTTGCTGGGTGCTCGCCCCTTGTGTGTAGGAATTTTCAAGAGCGTTTTTGCACGCTGAAACACCACTATTTATTTTAGATGAAAAATCGGAATAATTGGTGTATCTGTTGATCATATTAACACCTTGAGGAACGCCAGGAATACTGGTTCCTACTTGAGCAGAAATCTGGTAAGTCGGGTCGCCTAAATTTTTTCCTTCTAAATCAAAAGGTATGCGAATTCCGGCTGCTATACTTTTAAGATTGAAAGCTTTAGCGTCGGGAGTAACATCTACAGTTACATTTACATTGCCTCCGCCGGGACTGCGACCTTGATAAACAAATCTCGCATTGCTGTCAAAGAGACTTGTGACATTATTATAGTTTTGTTTTAAACTACTATACTTATCATTTACACTTGTAAAAAGACCACTGTCGCCAACATCTTTACTCTGCTGAATCAACGAATTATAACAAGGATCAGAAGATGAGTAGGGCAAAATATCGGTGTTAAATCGCGACCCTGAAATTTCTCTAATCGCACCTTTACAAGCTCCCTCAATTATTGTAGAACCCGGAAAGTTGCCCCCTGGGATTGTATTCTTTATTGCCAATGAAGAATTTATATCTGCAACTGTGGATAATGATAAAGGAGGTGCGTTAAAAGGATCGGCAATGGGCTTATAAATATTCGCATGGTTTGTACCCTCCAGATCCGGAGCATTTCTTAATTCATCTGGAATATCGGCAGGAGGTGGTGAAGTGGGAGGTGGTGAACCATATCCATCCATTGGCCTAATATCAACAGGCAATCCGTTCATAGGACCCCAAGTAGCGGCCTTCTTAGTTATAGTCACGCAAGATTTCGCGTCATCCATTGTTTCTTGATCAAAGGGGGCTAAAACAAGGTCTCCTTTAAGATCTGGCTTACCATTTCCATATTTGGTTTGGCTTTTGTTTTGTAAATAAAAACTTACTTCATATTTGCCGCCTAACTCTAGACCGGTTGCTTCGGTTTCTGTGCCATCGGATTCAATTTTCTTTAAAATTGTTCTTGGTCCTCCGTCAGTGCCATAGAGTTGAGAAATTTGAGATTGCCAATTAGCTGTTTCAGCAGCTTTCACATTCCCTGAATCATCAACAAATCCGTCAACCTTTGGTAAATCCACCAGATCCAAATCCGAATAAGTCATAATCGGTAAGACAAAATCTTTGGCATTGTATGTTACTTTTTCCCAACTGCTAGAACTATTAAAATCGCAACCTTCGCCATAACTAGCAATACATACGTCTGTCAACCTATAATTATATAAAGTAGCGGCAACAAAACGATTGACGGTGTTTTCACCAACGTGAATAGTAACACCGCGCGCTTGTCCACTCACTTTACCATAAGGATGCAAAGTTCTCGTCCCAGAGGTCCAATTTCCCGAAGGAGTAATGACATCTTGAACATTAGTAAAAGGTTTTATATAAACATCGGAACCAGAATTAAGATTCTTGATATTATCTTCAAAAGTTTTTTGGGCGGGAAATAACTCCAACTCTGCTTTGAAATGGTCTGGATAACTCACAAAACAATTGCAAGCTTCAAATTTTACTCGGTTGTTACCTGGTAATAATGCTCCATTCCAATATCCATTTTGATATGTTTTAGTTCCAGTATCTACGAAGGGATCATTTTCATAATAAACCACGTAATTGCCCGTGGCTTGAATTGTATTTGGATTAGCCGCACAAGTCTCTTCACAGGTTTGGATGGCCGGACGTTGGCAAGGGTTATCTTTCACGCCAAGATAAAAGGGAATCTTTTCATCTATTTTTTCAGGACTAGCGTCCGGGTTAGAACCACCCCGCAGGCTTAAATTAGTGCTGCCAGCTTCTGCATAATCTGCTGGAATTTCAAGATGATAATACTTATCCCCAAAGTTCCCGTCGCCGGCACCCAAAGTATAATGTTGAGGGTTATCCTCATTGCTTACCTCAATCTTATCTTGAGGAACTCCATTAACTATATGACCCACATTCTTCATTGTAACGGGGAAGTTTTCAATTTTATTGGCGCTTAGATTCCGTAAATAAACCTTTAATAAAATTGTTTCTCCGGGCTCGGCAATTCCATTACTCTCATTGACGGCAACTCCATTAACTATTTTGTTATCAGCCGCTATTTCGCATTTTACAAATTTCAACCCCTCGGCAACTGGTGGCGGTGCCTCTTGCGCTTCCGCGCAATATTTATCATTGCAAATACCCATCACTTCTAAGAGTTTACCCATTACTTCACCAAATTTCATTGCCCCTATAACGTCTATGGTAACTTTTAACAAACTATAGATTCCATTTCCGACCCACCCTCCTATTTTACCTAGCACCTCTTTATACCATGCCTCGTCCTTGTACTTGGACCCCAGTGTGTCAAAAAAACTTTTTATACTGCCATCTATAACTTGTAATCCTTTGTCTAAACCTAACATATCTAAAAGCGCTGGTTTAACGAGTTTGACAAAGATAAAATATTGTGCCACGCCCTGCAGGAAGGATTCGGTTTTATTTTCCTGTCCCTCCAACGATATAACTTTACCAGTAGTAGTATCAACTGCTGGTATAAAAGTCTGGCCAGTAGGATCAGTAGGATCAGCGATCATTTGCACCTCTTTGGTCACCATTCCCTTATTCTCTCCATTCACATCAAAAACCCAACAAAGAAGTTTCTTCGCTAGGCAAGTAACGCCTTTGGCTACTTTGGGTAAGATATCTATGCCGATATTACTTACGGCTTTCCAGAGACAGCCAAAAGTACCCGGTTGATTTTTGTTGCCAAAAGGCTGAATTTCTTTGGTTAAGTCAACTACACCACTTTCAAAGCCGACTGGACAACCATACATTTTACTATTGCGATCGTTATCGGTCTTTACTTTAAACTTAATCGCATCAGTAAAGCTAGACATTATCTGATAGACCACTCTACCCACGGCATTTAAATCAGTGGTGTCTGCGCCCTTGGCAATCCGAGTATTAATGATGTCATGCAAAATATTTTTGACTGTGGAAGCAGGACGTTGAACTAAACCAGTCCAGCCTGATTTTCCGGGTTTGTAATTGGGACCTGTGTAAAAAGTGTAAGCGCCTTCAGTCCTTTCAAGACTGCAATCTATGCTTGCAATTTGATCTGTAGTACCGGCAGGTGTTTTATCATAACAATTATATACCTTAGAAACTTCGTATTTATTAGTATTAGCCACTTTGGTGAGTTCAGCTTTAATAGAAATGGTTTCATTTTTCCAAGACCAAATATAAAGATAAGCCGGATCAGAACCTCGGTATAATGAATATTCACCCTGTTTTTCTGCAGGGGTTTGGGCGCCAATTTTCCTTGTATATTCCCACTCTTTTAATTTTTCTTCTATATCTAAGGTTGATATAGGTTCGCCGCCGCTTATACTGACCATCGTTTCTTCAAGTTTGTTACCCACGGCGATTTTTTCAGAATCTATAGCGAGCGGACTTTCATTGGGTAAGCCTTTGGTGGCTACGGTTTTATTTAAACCTTCAGAACCTTGGTACTCAAGGCTTGCTTCTTGTTTGGTCTCTTGCTCAATCTCCAAAACTTTAGCTGCCACTTTCCAAGCATTTTCTACCGAACTTTCGCCTGCTCGATCTGCCCAATAATTAAAATATTGAGGCGTGCCCACGCCATAGCCAGGAATTTGCTTGTTGCGCGCTTCTTCGCTACCGCCTTCACTTTCTCCCTCTGCGCCGATAATTAACTCTTCCAAACCCTTTAATACTCCGGCGGTTAATCCTTTTCCAGTAGCAACTGCTCCACGATAAGCGAGATTTTCAAAATTTAAAAATGCATCTAAAAGCGGACCTTGCATTTTACCGCCCACGGCTTCAGCCAAACCTTGATGCGCGCGGCTAAAAGCATTATTTAATTCAGGAAGCCACAAATCTGTTAAAAAATCCTTCACGCGATATTTCTCTTCAAATTTTTTGGCAACATTGTTATAAAAATTATCAACAATTTTATTTAAAGCATTAGCTAAAACCAGATCAATTAAACCTTTATAATCAATATTGGAAAGCATACTACCCAAAGAGCTTATGGGATCCCAAAGAAGATTTTTGACTGGATCAACAGTCGGCAGAGGTTCGTTGTTTTGTGCCTTACGATCTAGTTCACCTTCAGTTTGAATTGGCGGGGGGGCCTGTAACATATTATGTGCTTTATAAGTATCTATTTCTGACTTATTCATTCCTCTTGTTGGTAATGGCACAGATCCATCTATTTGGGTATTAATGGGGTTGTTTGGATCATTCGTAACCTTTACATCTAAATTACCCCTAACATTGGCATTTACATTGCCGCCTGTAACATATACATCCTCATCAGCTTGCGCCAGCTTGATTTTTGCAGGATAAACACCTGCTGAACCACCAAAAACCATTCCCAATATCAAAACACTGGAAACATATTTCCTTAATTTATAAAAAATATTCTTTTTGAAAGGATTAGGTTCGGGCATTTTAATTGATTTTTGATTGTATATTTATCTTTTTTGCGCTATAATAAGAATAGATGAAATATTGACAAAAATTATAATTTATGGTAATATAGAGGGTTCTTTTAAAACCTTATGAATGTGTAAAAAGAGGTAATTTTAGCTGTTTTTTGTTTTTAAATGTGTTCTGTTAGGTTATAAATATCTGAAAAGGAAAGGTGAAAAAAATGAAAAGAGTAATGATTGTCTTTATGGTTGTTTTTGTTCTTATTAGTTTTATCGGTTGCGGATCTGACAATCCGCTGGAAAATGCGTCTTCAAGCTCAAGTAAGAATAATGGTTCAGACATATCTTTCTCAATAGAGAAAATATTATCTTACCGCTATAATGGAAATGGAGATATATCTCTATACATATCTCTAAAGGTTAAAAATATAACTGACGAACCTATATCATCTCTTAGTGGTATCCCGATTAGTATTGTGGATAAAAAAGGTAATATGTATTATGGATCCCTTGAAATGATTTTATTCGACCCTGAAGAGGTTCCTATTCCAAAAAGCCAAAAAGAATGCATAGATTTCTGCCTCTTCACAGACATGATACCACCAGTCACTATTGTTAATCTTAAACCTCAAGAAGAAGTACACATAGGAGTTGCGACGCGCTACTATTCAAAGGGTGTAAGAGGAGAATTACATCTAATATATAATGGAGTTGACATTCCCCTCCAAAAAATTATTGACCAAAATATGACGGTGGTTCTACCCGAGGAACCAAAAATTAAAACCACTCCCTTTATTGACGATAATAGGTGCGAACCCCAAAATGGTGCGATTGATGTTGATCCTCAACATACTCAAAATATTCGAATCAATTTTAGCGAACAACCCGACATAGTTAAAATTGTATCTTCTGAACCTGAGAATTTTTTTACGGAAGGAGAATGCTTTGCTGGTGATGGGGGTACATATACAATTTTTGGTTATGACTTGCTACCTTATAATACCCGATTCAGCATAATTCTAGAGAGTAAAGACTATACTGGTCAGAATGTCTTAAGAAATGAATATTCTTTTACAACAATTGCGGGACAACCTCCTCTAATTATCTCCGACAATGAATGCGTCCCCCCAAATGGTGCTGTAGATGTAGATCCTACTAATCTTCGCCAAATCAAGATTGTTTTTGTTAAAAGACCAATAACTACTGCATGTGCTTCGTGGTATAAGCCGCCTGATGCAACAATAAACTCGGAATTTGATGACAATAGAACTCTAACTATCAATCTTCTGGGTGGCTATAAATTACCTAATGGAGCAAAAGTTTTAATAAGAGTTGACTATAATGTTTGGACTGCTCCTATTATTAGTGATTATAAGTTCACTTGCCGATAGACGGATCGCAAGCCCAAAGCAAAATATTAAATATTTTGCGGCGGGCTATTTTTTTTATTTTCAAAGAGCAAAAGTTGTTGAGGGCCACAGGCATCCTGCCTGTGGCTTGACTTCATCTTTACTAAAGTCCACAAACTCCCACCCCCTCCACCTCCCCCTCTGGCAGGGGGAGTAAATTTTGAACCTAAAGTTATTTAATATATTTCTGGCTCACTTCTTGTAAAACCTTCTGGATATTAGAACCAACATCATTGAGCGATTTCAGTTTACCAAGTATTTCATCAGTACTACCCTGCTCTTGCATTTTCTGCTCGTCAGAGATTTCGCTATAAACCATTAAGATTTGTAGAAATCCTTTCTGAACTTCCCGCAAATCATATGGCGTTCTCATTTTTTTTAAGGCGCTGATGGTTTTTTCAATGGAACTATGCATTGCCCTTATTTCTGTATAGTCCCCATTAATAATATGATTGCTTAAAGCAGCGGAATCTAAATTGGCTAAACCATTCAAGTTATCAGTAAAGATTTTATTTAAATCCACAAAATAATTGGCAATGTCCTCTTTTTTATCCGTATTATAGAGATTTAATTCAGAATCAGAAACGGCAGGAAGCGGGACTTTAGCAATGCTATTCACCATAGACTGAATTGAAGACTGACCAGCCTCTGAACTTAAAATCTGTTCTTGAAGATTAATCTTGTCATTGTCAGTAATACCTCCTGAAGCAATGCGACTAACATCACTTTCAGATAGACCATAACCCTGCAGGGCTTGGTAATCATCAGCGGTTAAATTGCTAACGTTTGGCGTATTGGAAGTTGTATTTGTCGCTTGGGTATTAGAATTAGCGGAAGCTTTACAAGATGAGCCGCCAGATGAACAAGATTGCCCAGTGGCGGAAGCAGAAGCTACT
>CAYWOB010000042.1:0-7342 GCA_964459815.1 uncultured Candidatus Saccharibacteria bacterium | reverse complement strand
TAAAAAACTCCTTGGCTTTTAGCAAGGAGTATCTGCCTCTTCTCGGAAAAGTTTCATTGGACCTTCGCCTTGACGGTTTACTTGAAAAGACAATTTTCTCCCTCCCTTTTCGTCTTTACAAGTAAGCACACCTTCATATTTTTCCGGACCGTCAGAATAAGAAATTTTTAGCTCATCCCCTGTCTTAGCTATGGCTAAAATCTGTACAATCTGCCAAGGATCATAAGCCGGCTGATCTGTATTCCAGATCTGATAGCCAAGGATCATTCCATTATTAGCATCATTAGCTGTGATTTCAATCCTTTTCCCTTCTGCATATAACATTACTAATAAATGGACCTTGGAGTGTGACTTCGGATTCGGAACAATTAAAACTCTTTCACCGTCTTTATATTTTTTAAGATCCACATATCCAATCAAATTCTTCACAGATTTGTCTGAATGGCCGGGCACAATTGGTTTGCGGATCACCTTTGTTACCAAAAGTTCTTCTATGCAATCTTCTCTAATAGGAATAAAGGTCTTCCCTGCCTGAATTCCGGGCGGATATTGACCAAGAGGAATTTCAATACCACCCATTATAGTTGCTTCTTGTAGGGCCATTTCTTTAAAAATGCGAAACCAGCACACAGTAGCGCAACGTAAATTCATCATAAACTCTCCTTTTAAACCTCGGTGAAAACTCTGTAGAGATGTCTTTTGATTCTGTTCAGGATTCCTTTTTCAGGAATAGTTTGCCATTTTGGCTTGAATTGTGCAAGCTTTTGATAATACTCAAAGTCACCGCCACAATAACCAAAGTTATCTTCATCTAGTGCTAACATTTCACGAAATTCTGCAGAAATTCTCTGCAACATTTTCACCCGTTCTTCTTCTAATTGATTCATATCTAGCACCTCTTTTCTTTAATAAGACAATTATTTAATTTAAGCTTACTAAAACTACTTTCTCTTTATAAAAAGAACAAAATATAAAGCAGTCGTTTATTTTGACAGTCAATGCACCTGCCGTACTAATGACAATTTAAGTTTTTCCTTCGGTGGCAAATTCTTTATTTCTTTTCTGTAAAAAGAAATTCTGGATTTAAATTCTGTCGGGCGAGATTTGATCAAATAACTTCCGATGGTATCGGCAAATGCCAATAAAATCAACTCGGGATAAATGTTATGAAAAAATTTTTTCTTAAAACTTATAGATTCTTTCTGAAAATTTTGATTCTCGGGTGGTAAAATTTTATGGATTAAACCATGATTTTTCACTATCTTTAAAATGAATTTTATTTCTTGGCTGGACAGGTGAAAACGCTTTAATATTTTTTTTGCTTTAATGGACCCCTTATCTTCGTGGTTGAGGCAGAAAGTTGTACCCTTCTTATCAACAATGGTTTCTTTTTTAGCAATATCATGAAACAATGTGGCAACTCTTAAAAGATCGCCTCTTGTGTTCAGCCCAATTTTTTTATTTAAAGTCTGCTTCGCTTTATTATCTAAATTCCGAATTATTTTTTCTAAATTATCCAAAACAGAAAGGGTGTGTTTAAAAACCGTTTCCTTGTTATGCCAATCGTTATTTTCAACGACATTTTTGAGTTCATAAAATTCAGGAATCAAATCAGCTAATTTCCCGGTCTTAAGATTGTTTTTGTTCAATAATAGTAAGATATTTTTATTCATACAAAAAATGCTTATGATTATCAGTGCCCTCGGCAGGAGTCGCCCCGAGATCAACTCGGGGCGCCACGGGTTCATCCCGTGGCGAACCAGAATCTAGGGCCCGAGGCCCTGCACCAAAACAAAGATCGGTGCAGGGTAAAAGTTCCTTGTTCCCCGCCCGCCTGACTCGTCTTGGTGCCCTCATCTGGAATCGAACCAGAATCTAGGGCTTAGGAGTCCCTTGTTCTATCCGTTGAACTATGAGGGCAAAATAAACTAAAAGCGAAAAGCGAAAATCTAAAAGCTTAATAAAATAATAAAAATAACTGATATATAAAGTATATTCTAAAGAAAGGGGGTTGTAAAATTAAAAGATTAGGAGTTCCACGTTTGTCATTCCCGCGAAAGCGGGAATCCAGAAATTGGTTTATCTAATAAAACCTGGATTCCCGATCGGGTCGGGAATGACATTAAACAGCGCGAATCGCGAAAGTCCTAAAAATAATAAAAAATCTTAAATACTTTTATATTTCCCCAAAATGGATTAAAATACAATGATATGCTGAAAAAAGTTTTCTCAATACTTAAATATTTCTTCTTTTTCCTTTTTGTTTTAAGTATTCCTTGGCAAAAACGGCATATCTTTTTTAATTTACCGATCAAAGGCGAATTTAATGAATGGACAGCAATTAGTATTTATGTTTCGGATATTTTTTTATTTTTGAGTTTGATCTTTTGGGCTGGACAATTGATTATTTTGAAGATTGAGAAAACGAGTAAGATTATAACCCCCCTTACCCCCCTTATCAGGGGGGGAGATTTCTCCCCTGATAAGCCTGCCTGCCGAAGCTTTAGCGTAGGTAGGGGGAGAGCAAGGGGGGTTTCAGTTCAAATTTGGCATAACCCACCCCCGCCCGCCTCGCAAGCGAAAGCGTTGCGGGCAGGCCACCCTCCCTTATCAAGGAGGGGGCAAAAAATCCTTGTTACCAGTTACCAGTTACTAGCTACTCTACTCATCATTGCCTCTTTTTCTCTAATCCAAGCACAATACATCAACATCGCCATTTTTCGCCTTGCAAAACTTTTAGAAATGATTTTATTGTTCACTTTTGTTGTTTCCAATTTTGGCAAGTTAAAGAAACGTCAAATAATTTATGCTCTAATTATCATTACTGCCTTCACACAAGGAGTAATTGCGATCAGCCAATATTTATTGCAACATTCACTTGGTTTAAATATATTAGGTGAAAGTCCAATAGCGGCTAATATTGTTGGCGTAGCAAAAATCGTGGTTAATAATGAAAAAATTATCCGCGCTTATGGCACATTCCCCCACCCCAATGTTTTAGCGGGTTTTTTAATATTACCAATCTTACTTTGTTTTTATTTTTGGGGACGATTGCAAATTTGGAAAGAAAATAATCAAAAAACTTTAGTAAAATTATTGTTAATAATTTCAGAAATAATTTTGATTATATCTTTCATCCTTACTTTTTCACGTTCAGCTTGGTTTGTTTTGACTCTAGGTATTATTGTTTTTATTTGGATAAATTATAAAAAATTAAAACCCATCCTTCCTGGTGCAGTAATATTATTTTTGACTGTGATAATCACAATTATTATTCTTTGGCCGCAAATAACCAGCCGAGGAATTATTGCTGACTCTAGTTCAGGAGATTTTGCTCTTTCCAACCGTACTCTGCTTAATAAAATTGCGCTATCTATAATTGCTAGTCACCCTTTACTGGGCATAGGCATTGGTAATTTCGTATTAAATCTCAACAATTTTATTCCGAATATGCCTGCCTGGCGCTTTCAGCCAGTGCATAATCTTTACCTATATTATGCAGCTGAAATTGGCATCCCAGGCTTACTAATCTTCTTAAGTATTATTTGGGTTACCCTTAAAAAAGCTTTTAAATATTCTAAATCAAGTAATGAGATCTTAATTCTACTTATAACATTGAGTTCATTTCTTATTATTGGCTTTTTGGATCATTATTTCTATGACTTACAACAAGGAATGCTAATCTTTTGGCTCATTCTAGGTTTAATTTGGACAGTTATTTTACAAAAGTATAAAAATATTGTATAATCAGAATGTTTCAAATATCTTATTTTTATTGGTTTTTCCTGTGGATAACTTTACTTATTTTATCCACAGCTCATTTTTTAATCTAAAATAAGCCTCAAAATAAATATTGACAAATCAACAAAAGATGTTATTATCTGGAATACCTAAAAATAGCAAAAAATGTTCCACGTGGAACATTTTTTAGGTTCAATGGATCTATACTATCCTGAATTATGAAATTCAGTTTTAACTGTCATTGCGAGGAGGGCTTACTAGCCCGACGAAGCAATCCCATTAAAACAGTATTTATGCGAATTTATGAGATTGCTTCGTCGTCCCTCGGCAAGCTCGGGACTCCTCGCAATGACGTAAATAGATTAGAATGAAACATAATTTATTGTATACCTACATTCCACAAAAGCTTAAACTTCTGCTCCTCCATTTTAGCTAAATCAGGGCTTTGGATTACTACTCCAATCAATTCCTTTATTGAGGATAAAAGGGCGATTTTATCTTGAAAAATAAACATAGAACTAGGAAAAAAATAGCCTTCAGGCAAAAATTTAACCTCTCGCAAGCGCTCGCGAGCGGTTTTTTTTAAAAGCAATGCATCGCGATCAAAAAATACCAATGCTTTAAATTTGATATCTTTTTTCACTCGCGCAGGAATATAATGCTCAAAATCATATTCGCGGGTAATAATTTTATAAATATCTTTTACCGAACCAATATACATTACTTCACTATGGGGTTTATCTAATGTCTGCTCCAAAATACTTAAACATCCTTCCCTGCCCTCATAAAAGCGTACTTCTGGCCTTATTTCTGCTAAATTTTTCACTAATGCCTGCAATTGCGGCATTATTTGCTTTAAAGCATCTTGCCTTTCCTTCAGAATAAAACTTAGTTTACGCGGCTCCTCTGCGACAAATTTTTTTGTATTTTTGGATTTAAAATAACTAACTAATCCTTTCTGAATTAAGGATTCAACAACCACATAAACTGTGGTTCTTTTAATTTTAGCTTTTTTAGCAATATCAGGAATTTTTGAAGGCCCTAGTTCTAGGATTGCTAAATATATTTTAGCCTCTTTTTCAGACAAACCTATTTTTTGAAGATTCTTAATCATTTTGACTTGTCAATAATGTTGTCAACTAATTTTTATGTTATCATAAGCAAAATATAGTGTCAATATATAAAATCTGACAAAACTATTGACAAAGATTTTGAGGTCATTTAAACTAATAAGTTCCTATACAGACCGTTCTTTTTACACAATTAACCCAGACAAAGGAGGTAAGGTAATGAAATTTTTCCATAACAAAAAAGATAAAACAAGAAAAGATGAAAAACCACTGTCAGAAGTTTTTCAAGAAGCTCTATGGGAAATCCGAGAATGGATTTCTAAAGAAGTTTTTAATAAGACGAGTGGTATGTCGGGGCATCTAACAATAATCCTCTGTGAATTTGGAGGAATAAGAGGTGTACGTACAGCTACTGGGGGCGCTTCAGTCCACCATCTCAATGGTAAATTTCGCATTGATATGAATCTTCTTCAGGATTTATTAGACAAGAAACCAGTCAATATCGAACTGAGAAAAGATGGGATGCTTGAGGCGTATATTGAAACTCTCAGGGGAAAACAGGATGAATTTGAATTTGAGGGTACTCTCGTCAATACTCAAGTCCAAGAAGTAAAAAAGTAGCTAAAACGGGGAGGTAGATATTTCTGTCCACATATCAATAACCTCTCAAGAGTAGAAAGGAGAAGTTTTGGCCATGGGCATCTTGCCCATGGCCCTTAAAATCTATATCTGACCTTATTTCGTAATTCCAAGGTTTAACGCAATTCACCTTATAAGGAGGTATTTTTATGTCTGCACATGAAAAAGTTCTAGACGAAGTCTTCAATATTTTAACTCTTACAGAGGAACGGCAAGAGAGAGAGATGCCACCATTAAGTTCGCGAATCCTAATCTTAATAAGGCAGGTGATAGTACAACCGAGATGGTTGCTCCAATTAAAGAAAACCATTCTGTCTGGCTTTGCCTTACTATTGATAAAAAAAAGCACAGAAGAACACAAGTCGGCCTTAGACTCCTTATTGGGGAACAGTACGAGAAGCTGGTTTATGATGGTCTTTGCCATTTTGGTATGGAGATCAATGAGGGTGAGATTACATTGAGGGTATCTGCAAAATACTGGATGTCAAAGCCTGAACAGAATTTCTCAATACTCGAGGAGAATAACGGCTATACTTCTTTCTACGATATTTATATAAGGATACAAGACCTTATTCTATCTTTCTGGAAAGCAGCAAACAGCACTGGGTAATTTTCATAAAAGTATCCATGGTAAAAGGGTTCATGCCATGAACCCTTTTTTTAGAAGGTCTTGCTTAGTGGAGGCATTACAGGCAAGAATTTATGCAGCTCCCTTTTTAGCATTTCTAGAATCATCATCAAAAAAGATTAAAAGTTAGATGATGATTTTTTTAATTTTGACATATTTTATAAAACAGTAGGGACAGGTTTTAAACCTGTCCCTACTTAATGAAATGAAAATAATTTGAGATGATTTTTTAACTAAAAACGCATTGCGCGATATAAATAATCCACGCCCAAGGTAAAAAGATTGGTCTTTAATTTCAAAATATATAAGACAATCAAAAAGACGGTAAATCCCAAGGAAAGATACATTGCTTGGCGTAAATCTTGAAGGGAAGAACGGAGGGTGGAATTACTTATTTTCGGCTTGGGCTTAAATTTCCCCCGCGGTTCTTGATGAACCCCTGGTGCCTCTTCCTCTTCGGGCTTTAACAATTCATCCACCTGCATTTCCTCTTGCACCTCCTCAATCCCTGGTTCAGGAACTGTTGGGTTCTGCCTCGGGGGCATATTCGGTAAATTATGTAGCTTGCGGTATTTTCGACTTTTATGTTTAGAAAAACGATTCTTTTTGCTCATATTTTTTTATTGTAGAGACAGGTTTAAAACCTGTCTCTACTGCTGAATTTACAAATTGATGCTGTTTATATTTTAGCATATTTATTGACTAGAGCCAAATAAAAAAAGCGTTTCACTTGGAAACGCGTGGGTAATATTTTTCCTTAATTTCTTTTTGTTCTTCTGGGTTTGTGACCCAGTCAAACTCGCTAAGATAGGTTGGGCTGTCGATATAAACTATATCATCCTCGGGATAGATACAAATCCTTTCCCTATAGATTAATAAATAATTAACCGTATCCCCAACTAAACCAGCTTCTTTTTTATCCGGAATTATATATGTAATAGTATAACTTTCATTAACTAATACATATATTGATAAACTCTCGAAATAATCAAGTCTGGTTATAACTGTGGCATAGCCGTTAGAGAAACGGCCAGTAACAAATACATCAATGCCACTATTCGGCTGGTCCACGTACCATGTCTGGTTTGTAACTACTATGGCGTGCCCACCAGTGGGGTATTCCATATAATCACAGCCGAGAAAACAATGGACACAAAGGAGAAGAAAAATGGGTAATAGCAATGCTTTCATCATATACCACCCTCCGTTGAAATTGGTTATAATAAACAGTTACGATATTGGCAAAGAACAAAATGTAGGACAA
>CAYWOB010000041.1:0-7421 GCA_964459815.1 uncultured Candidatus Saccharibacteria bacterium | reverse complement strand
CCAATGGCCGATCCTTATTGTCCCATTTTAAGGAAAACTGCAATACAAGCTTGTGATATTCTGAAAATTCCTTATCATCAGGAAGGAACCATCGTCGTAATCCAAGGGCCGCGCTTCTCCACGCGAGCAGAAAGTAAATGGTTTCAATCTCAGGGTTGGCAAGTAGTCAATATGACAGCTTATCCTGAAATGGTTTTAGCGCGCGAGCTTCAAATGTGCTATATAAATGTTGCTCTAATTACTGATTATGATACTGGTTTAGAAGGGTACCAAGATGTAAAGCCAGTCAGCGCGGCAGAGGTTTTAAAAGTTTTTCAAAAAAATAATCAAAAACTAAAATCTTTACTTATTACCATCCTCAAATTATTACCCCACCGTCGTATTTGTAATTGTATCCGCATTTTGGATAATGCAACTATTTAATTTTCCATAAAAAGATTTATGCCTTCTGCAAAAAAATATAAAAAAATTTTAGTCACCGGTGGTGCAGGGTTTATTGGTTCTCATATTGTTGACCTATTAATCCAAAAAGGATATTCCGTCCGAATTATTGATAACCTTGATCCCCAGGTCCATCCTGGCCGAACTCGCCCAACCTATTTAAATTCCAAAGCAGAATTTATTCGCGGGGATGTAACACGGCGCTCTGACCTAATCAAAGCCTTAAGGGGAATAGATGCGGTTTTTCATGAGGCAGCCAAGGTGGGTGTGGGACAAAGTATGTATGAAATAGAAAAATATACAAAAAATACAGTACTAGGTACTGCCCTGCTTTTAGATTTAATTGTTAATCATTATCGCCATAAAATTAAAAAAATTATTGTTGCCGCTTCAATGAGCTCCTATGGCGAAGGACTGTATAAATGTCCACAACATGGTCTTATTAGACCTCCATTACGTAATGAAACTCAAATGGCCAAAGGAGATTTCGAAATGCATTGTCCGCGCTGCCAAAAATATCTAAAAGCCGTTCCCGTAGACGAAGAAACAAAACAAATTTGCAATTCAGTTTATGCTATAAACAAAAGAGATCAGGAAGAAATGTTTTTAGCTGTGGGCCGAGCTTACGGTATTCCAGCGGTTGCCTTGCGTTATTTTAATGTTTATGGACCACGTCAGAGTTTATCTAACCCCTACACAGGAGTAGCGGCAATCTTTATGAGCCGGATTAAAAATAATCATCCGCCTATTGTTTATGAAGATGGTCTTCAAACGCGCGATTTTATTTCGGTCCATGATATCGCAAAAGCTAATCTGGCTGTGCTAAAAAATCCTCATGCCGATTATCAAGTTTTCAATGTGGGTACAGGGAAGGCTCAAACCATTAAAGGAGTAGCCAGGATTATTGCCCAATTATTTGGCTCTCCCCTAGAACCAGCTGTGCAAAAAAAATTTCGCAAAGGTGATATCCGCCACTGTTTTGCAGATATCCGCAAAATTAAAAGAACCATTGGCTGGCGACCACAAGTGACCTTTCGTCAAGGAATGAAAGAATTAATTGCCTGGAGCAGACAAGCAGAAGCCCACGATCTCTCTGCTAAAGCAGAAAAAGAACTCAAAATAAGAAAATTAATCTAGGAATACTTATTTAAAAGAAGCCGCACTCTCTCACTCTCAAGGAAATGAAAACAATATTAATTCTAAATCATAACCAAGAAAATTTTGGTACCTATTTTCGTTGCTTTTTTTTAGGCCAAGGCATTGCTGCTAAGGGATACCAGGTAAAAATGATCTGCGCGTCAGGAAAAAATTTTGATCTTTTAATTAGAAAAAAAAGAATCAATGCCTCCTTCACCATCTATACTTTGCCACGAATTAAATACCATCAATATTTCACCGGCCAACTATTACGTCTTTTTATAACATTACCTTTCATTTTATTTAGTCAATACGACATCTGCCATGCCTTTACCATTGCTCAACCCCAGATTGCTATTCCTGCTTTCTTGGCAAAAGTATTCCGCAGGAAAAAATTAATTGTTGACTGGGATGATTTATGGGGTGGAGGATTTGCCGAAGAACATACAAGTATTATATCGTCTATCTTAGGATGGTCTGAGAGATACTTTTTACAATTTGCTGATTATATTACTTATGTTTCCCGATTCCTTAAATCAGAAATCAAAAAAGCATCTTGTAAATATCCAGAAATTAAAAATATCCCCACCATCAAAATTCCTAATGGGGCTAATACCAAGCAAATTTCTATTCTTGAAAAAAATGTTTGTCGTAGAGTTCTCAATTGGTCATTACATAAAAAATACATCTTATCAATGGGCAACACCTACACCAACGGACTAGGAGTATTAGCACAAGCATTGAAGATAATCGTTCGGGAAAGAAAAGATATTTATCTCGTATTAATAGGTGAACTCATAATCCCGCAAAAATTTCAGAGGATTTTTAACCAGATTAAAAATAATGTCATTATCCTGGGCAAACAACCATTTAAGAATATTCCTACTTCTCTAGGTGCCGCTGACGTTTTAGTGTTACCTATGGATGATAATAATATCGAAAAAGCTAGATTTCCTATGCGGCTGGGAGATTATCTATCTGCAGGCAGACCAATTGTTTCTAATGCCGTAGGAGAGGTTCAATACTATCTTGAAAAATATTCTGCGGGTTTAATTTCACCTCCTAGATCATCTCATCAATTAGCTAAAAATTTACAAAAGGTTTTAGAGAATAATGAATTAGCCATTAAAATATCTATAAATGCGCGCAAACTAGCAGAAAATGACTTAAATTGGGAAAAATCTTTTAAACTTTTAAGTAATATCTACAGCCAGCCAACTAGTAAGTGCATAATTAAAATATTGTGAACAAAACTATAGACTTAGTTCTATTTGGAGCAATCCTACCTCCAATGAATTTTAAGATCACTCCTGGTAGTTTTCCTTTAGGGTTATTAGCCCTGGCATCTGCATTAAAACAGAAAGGTCTTTCTGTAGAAGTTGTCAGTGGAGCTTTTAAAGATGCACAAGAAAGATTGGAAAAATCATTAGCAAAATGCAGATATTTTGGTGTTTCTTCTATGACCGGACCCTACTTGAAAATGGCCATTGAGGTTTCAAAAAGGGCCAAAACGAAATACCCTCATCTTCCTATTATTTGGGGAGGGGTTCATGCCACATTACTCCCCGAAGACACAATTAAACAGAATTATGTAGACATAGTAGTCAGAGGTATGGGTGAAGAAACACTCTATCAAGTGATAAAAACCTTAGATAGAAAATTGCCCTTGGACAATATTAAAGGCATTACCTATAAATATAAGGGCAAAATAATATCCAATCCGGATATAGATATGCCCGACATCAATCAATTCCCTAGTTTTGATTATAGTTACTTTCTACCGTATAAAGATGAAATCAACGCGCTCCCTTACGTTTCCAGTAGAGGTTGCCCTTTTGGGTGCACTTTTTGCGTAGCAAGCAGACTCTACAAACGAAAATATTACTGCTATTCTGCCGAAAGAATGTTTCAGGAAATTAAAGATTTGACTAACACTTTCAATTGCCAAAGAATTGCTTTCTGGGATGATAATCTATTCGTAATTAAAAATAGAGTAAAAAAATTCTGCCAGTTGGTAATACAAAATAATCTCAGGATTAAGTGGTCAGGTTTTTGCCATTGTCATCTATTTTTAGAATATGAAGACAACCTAATTCGTCTGATGAAGAAAGCTGGGCTTGAAAGTATCAGCTTCGGTGCTGAATCCGGTTCGGAAAAAATTTTAGCCTTAATCAAGAAAAAATTGAAAAAAGAGCAAATTTTAGCTTGTGTCTCTAAGACTGCTAAATTCAATATAGACGCAGATTTTACATTTATGACCGGCTTCCCCAATGAAACTTTAGAAGATTTTAACCAAACCCTGAATATTTTTCTAAAAATGTTAAGAATCAATCCTGATGTCAGTATTAGGTTATTTGCCTTTACTCCATATCCCAAAATTCCCATTTTAGAACAAGAGCCAAAATTAGCAAAATATTTTCCTCATACCCTCGAAGGTTGGGCTAACTTAACCTACCAAGATTATATTCCCCAATGGGTTAGTGATAAACACAAAAAATTAATAGATAATCTTGTTTGGATGGTAAACTTCTTATCGCGCAAACAAAGACCTACTAAAGAAAATCCTTTTATGGACTTCGTTCTATACCTTTACCACCTAAGCGCTGTTTTTCGTTTAAAACATCATTTACTATTCTATACTTTTGAATGGAAATTATTTAAATTATTTTTCAATTTCTACACAAATGTTAGTCAAAAAAGAATTACTAAGTGGATTAATTAAAACCCAATGAAAATTTTCCTCACCAATCCTCCGTGTCGTATTCCCCTTAAAGGAAATCGAGAACGTTATTTTATCCGCGCTGGAAGTCGCTGGCCTTTTTCAGTAATCAAAAAAAGAGCAGCGCCATTAGATTATCTCCCTTTTCCTTTTTATTTAGCTTATACCGCTGCTCTTCTAGAGAAAAATAATTTCCAAGTTGAAACATTGGATTCTATTGCTCTGAATCAAAAAGAGGAAGAATTTTTACAAGAAGTTAGACAATCTTCCCCCGACATTATTCTTTTTGAAACCTCTACCCCTACCATCAAAAAAGACCTTATGTTAGCCAAGAAAATCAAGGGCGAACTCTCTTGCACTATTTGCTTGGCGGGTGCTCATGTCAGTCATTTTCCCAAGACTATTCTAAAAAATAATCGCTATATTGATTATGTTTTCTTAAGAGAATATGAAATAAATTTTCTCAATTTTTGTTTAGCCATTAGAAATAAAAGTGCATTAAATCATCTTAAAGGAATTGCCTTTCGAGACAAGGATCAAATTGTTATTAAAAAATGTGAATTGATCGACCCTTTGGATGATTTGCCTATGCCGGCCTGGCATCTTTTTCCGAGCCGAAAAAAGGCTAATCCAACCTTATATTGGGATGCTTTCTGCCAATACAAACCCGCCGTTCAGCTCCACGCTTCCCGAGGTTGTCCTTTTCGGTGCAATTTCTGTCTTTGGAATCAAGTAATTTATCGCAATGGCAAGTACAGAACTTTTCATCCTCAAAGAATTGTTGACGAAATGGAATATGTACAAAAGCGATATGATGCTAAAGAAGTTTATTTTGATGATGATACCTTTACTGGAAATAAAGAGCATGTTTTATTAATTTGTGATGAAATTCTTAAAAGAAATCTAAAAATTTATTGGTCAATAATGGGAGATGCAATGATTACTGATCAAGAAATGTTAATTAAGATGGCACAAGCGGGATGTATTGGTATGAAATTTGGCGTAGAATCCGGGAATGAAGAAATTCTTAAAAAAATAGGCAAACCTATTAACTTTGAAAGAATAAAAAAGGTCGCCCATCTATGTTCTAAATTCCACATCAAAACCCATGCCACTTTTACCTTTGGACTATTGAATGAAACTCGGGAAACAATGAACCAAACCTTGAATTTTGCTAAGGAACTTGATGTAGATAGTGTCCAATTCAGCATTAATACACCCTTTCCAGGTACAAGATTCTACCAAGAAGCAAAACAGAAAAAGATGATTTTGACCAATGATTGGAGTCAGTTTGATGGTTCCAATAATGCAGTAGCAAATTTTGAAAATGTCACTAATGAAGAAGTGGAAAAAATGTATTGCCACTCCTCATCATCCTGGTTAAAACATAAACTCCAAGACCCTCAATGGATATCAAGACAAACTTACAATTTTTATAGACTAGTTAAAGGTCAAGGAATCACCTTGGGTTTAAATAAAATAAAAAGATTAGTTCAACTAATCTACAGTTAATATCTCCAAACTTCAAATTTGTAATATTATCCAAAGACAATCTGTATGAAAAAATGTGAACTTTGTGCCTCATCTCGCTATCAAAAGATCTATTCTTTTCCCGAAGGCGATATTTATCTTTGCCAAAAATGCGGCCTGGGATTTTTTCATGGTGCGCCATTTGAAGACAAATACCAAGAATATAAAGAAGGCAAAAGCTTAAGGTTCGCTAAAAGATTCTTTCTTTACTTAGAATTTGGCAATTTAAAGAAAAAAAAGGAACTCAAAATTCTAGAAATCGGCAGTGGCAGTGGAGAGCTGGCGTATTACTTAAGCTCTGCAGGACATAAAGTTACTTGTTGTGATATCAGTGAAAAAAGTTTGAATTTAATTAGGCAAAAATATCATTTGAAAACTATTTGCGGTAAAATTGAAGATATTTCACTGCCAGAAAATTATTTCGATATCATTTTAATGAGACATGTAATAGAACATCTCGATGAACCAATATATTGTATAAAAAAATTATATACCGCACTTAAAAAAGATGGCTCTCTTTATATTACTACGCCTAACTATGATTCTTGGGCACGTAGAATTGCCCGTAAAAAATGGAATTGGTGCATTCCTGATCATCGCTACTTTTGGAGTACACGTACGCTAGCACGTTTTTTATACAAACAAGGTTTTCAAATAGTAAGAATCAAACATATCTTTACCCATAATGGTATATCGCGTGCATTGGACAATCTATGTCCCTTACCGTTAAAACATCTTACTCGGCCCCTCACCTTCACCTTAGGTTTAACCTTAGAACTCCTAAGCATTGCTTGCTATAAAGGTCAAAATCTTTTCATTGAGGCTAGAAAATAATATAAATTCCAACAACCCTAAAACTTTATGCAGACTATCCCAAAAATTCTTCTTATTAATCCCGGCAGATATCTCTATGCCTACCCTTCCTTAGCTCTAGCCTATCTGGCTGCCTATCTACAAAGGTATTCGCATTTTACTCCTCTCATTAGGATTGCAGACGAAAACGCTAAGGAAGACGTAGAAGAAGCGATTAAAAAATTTAAACCTCAAATCATAGGTATTAGTGCTACTACACCGCAAGTAATTCGCGCCCACAAAATCGCCCGCTTCTGTAAATCCTTTAATCCACATTCAATCTGTATTGTTGGAGGAGTACATATTAGTATTCTACCTCGCCGGACCCTCAAAGAATTTCCTGCCTTTGACCTCGGCATATACGGAGAGGGAGAAAAAACATTTCAAGAACTTGCGGACCATCTCATTTTTCATCATTACCATCTTGATCACATTGATTTTGCTCAAATTCAAGGGGTTGTTTATCGCCAAGAAGAAAAAATATTGCTTTCCCCCCGGCGAGAATTAATCACTAATCTGGATGAAATTCCTCTGCCTGCAAGACGTCTTTATAATTTGAAATATTATCGCAAACCTAGACAAGCTATCCGTGGCGTAACCCGACGTGCGATCCAAATGATGAGTTCCAGAGGTTGTCCCTATAACTGCCGTTTTTGTTCCAGTCATATTCTCTGGCAACGTCGAGTAAGATTTCACTCGCCAGAACGTTTTATCCAAGAAGTAGAGGATTTAATTCATCTTG
>CAYWOB010000040.1:0-7562 GCA_964459815.1 uncultured Candidatus Saccharibacteria bacterium | reverse complement strand
AGGTACTGCTCTTTTTATAGTTTCTTTTCACCACAAGGAGGGACAAACAATAAAAAACGATCTAGTAATTTTGGTTTTTTTGATGTTCTTAATGATGATGACGATAGCGCCTATTTTCGCAAGCGACGAAGAAGTGCAAGGCACGCAAGTTTTCGTGGTTTCGGGAAAGGTTGATAAAGCCTATCAGTGGATTCTAAATAATCCCAATGCCGTTGTCAAAGTTTCTAAAAATGGTAGTGAAAGTGAGGCAAGAGTGTATGCGGAGACTACATCATACGCTAAAGTATATATATCTTTTAGCGGTTATGTTGCAAAATCCGGCGATGAAATATCTGTAGGAGTTTGTTATGATGCTCTGAAGATCTGGAGCAAAAGCTATAAAGTCACTCCCGAAGATATCGCACAGGCTAGTTGCACGGTTAATATAGATGCGACTAGTACTGAAGACAAAACCCAATTGATTGTGGTGGGAGGACATATTGATGAAACAATTCAGGATCTACTACCCGCAACAATCATTGTGGATTTAAATGGTGTGCAAGTCCCGGCCACGATTCACGAAAATAATACATACACCGCAACATTTATGGTATTTGAAGGATATGTCGCCGGCGTCAGCGATACGGTGAATGTAGTTATAGAAAAGAATGGAGTCAAATTGTTTTCAAAAAAACATACTTTGACTCAAACGGAAATTAATGAAAAAGCGTGTATCATTGATCTCCAACTTGCCTCGACGGTCATCTCCCCCCGAAAAATTTGCCATACAACCTGGGGAGCGATAAAGAGATGATTTGCAATGCTGCGATTTTATACTGAATTGTTTCTTAACCAGTAAATTTTTAAGCTTTTTTGGAAAGGAGTGATAAGAATGGAAACTACCGCTAGTTTATCCATGCCCATGGATAAGAAAGAAACCGACCTAGCGATATTATTTGAAATGCCATTGCGTCAGGGTAAACCGGGACGAAGTTTACAAGTTGCATGGAATGAACAACTTCCTATTATTGAAGGGATGAGTGCGAAATACTTTTCTATTTTACGTACAACCGCAAGTGGGACGAGACCGGGAAATCACTTCCATACTATAACAAAAGAAATCTATTATGTTCTTAAAGGTGGGATCGAAGTGATCTTGGAACATCGGGAGACAAAAAAGCAGGAAAGATTCTTCTTGTCGGCTAAAAGATCACAGGGACTTTATATTAGGCCTGGTGTAGCCCATGTAATTGTTCCGTCAACAGAATCTACCACTATACTTGTGGTGACAGATAACCCGGATATGTATAAAGATGAGTTTAAATACGAAATAGCTAATTGACACTGCCTAAAGGGTTTTTAAAAACCCTTTTTTTATTTTCTTCAAAGATATACCCAGGAGTTTACCCCGCGCTTAATGCGGGAGGATAACAAATATAGAAGTTCTAAAGAGTGTAGGTGTGAGAATTCAAATTAACAAATGTCATTCCCGCGAAAGCGGGAATCCAGAAGAGGAGTGATAATCAGAGTTCATAATATAAATCTTCCCAGGAGGGGTTTTCCTTTTCAATCAGTTCTAGTTTCCATTTACGATTCCACTTCTTTAATTGTTTCTCTCTTTCAATCGCGCCGCAGATATCATCTGTTGCCTCATAATAAACAAGGTTACACACATTGTATTTTTTAGTAAATCCATCGGCTAATTTATTCTTATGTTCATAAACCCTTTTCCTTAAATCATTGGTGACGCCAATATACAAAGTGCCGTTTTTCTTACTAGCTAAAATATAAACATAATAATATTTACTGTAAAGCACTGTTTATTTTGTTATTCCCGACCCGATCGGGGATCCAGGTTTTGAGCACTAATCCTGGATTCCCGCTTTCGCGGGAATGACAGAATAAATGTTAAAAATCAATAATTGGATTACCTTTTCCCATAACCTAAATATTTAACCTCTTTCCTTTCTATATTGGTAATTTTATATCTAAAAATATAATAAAATCCTTGAGAATATGAAGGATAACAAACTATATTAAAAATCGTTCCATTAAGTTCGGCTACACTCATCATTACCCCTCCGTCTTTGTTCCTTATCGCTATTCGACATTCATTATCTGGGGGGGAAAATTGACTTTGATACTTTTCAATTTTAATTTCTCTACTTTATAACTTTAATATTGAAAGCTGTCCCCAATCCCACATTTCGGAGGCTAATAAAATAATTAGAAAGCCCATCTCGGTCACCTCTGTTTTTCACAGGAATTAGGTATTCTCTGAACTTATCTTTTATCTTAAATATTCCGTTTCGTGTATTAGCTTTACGTTGATAATCTGGTAAATATCTAACATAAAGAATCATCACTGGCATCTGCGCTATTTCATTCTGTTTTATAATTTGCTCTCTCATTTTCCAAGTTTCCCAAGCGTACCAGAAAAGAGCAATAAAAATTATAAATAGAATCCAATTAGATAGTGATCTATGCTCTGAAAAAGTCTGGTCAGGAAAAGGTAATTTTTCTTCCACAAAAGAAAAAAAGGGGGCCAAATAAACCGTAATAATACAAGCAAGTACAAATAAAAATATAGCAATGTAAGATTTAACCCTTGCTAAATGATCCATATTTTTATGATAGAATGTAACGACGTCATAACTTTCTAAATTCGCAGATGTCGTGAAAATCGCAGAATTTGCATTGATAGCCAGGGGTGGGTTTAAAGGAGGAGGATTTAATTTTTTGGATTGTTTCGGAGATTCCGGTTTTTAACTTTGTTATTTCCTTTTCACTTCCTAAAAATGAAATCTCCTGACTATTTTTAAAAAAATAAAAAATTAGTTTTTGTGGCTGAAGATTTAGGGCTTCTTCTGCAGCCAATTGATAAAGCAGAAGCTGGGTGCGCTGGTCAGGGGTTAAACGTTCTCTTGCTTCACCGCTTTTGTAATCCACAATTACGACCCCATCTTTTGTTTCATCGACACGATCTATACGGCCAATTATAATAGCATTGTTAATTTTTAGACGAAAAGCCTTTTCTAAACCCAAAACTTTTGGCCAACTATTTTTATGCATTTCATAAAACTTTTTGAGCTGCTTCAAACCTTTCTGCTTGTATTCTTTCTGCGTTGTTTCATCTGGATACCAATCATCTATCCACGCGTTTGTATAGATTTTTTTTATATCCTCCCAGGAAATGGAATCATTTTTACTCTGTAGAGACGAGAAATCTTGTGTCTCTACTTTTTTAAATCCAAACAAATCGGTTTGCCTATTTTTCTCTTTATTTTGCAAAAAGTGAAATAAATCATACATTACCTTGTGCATTGTTTGGCCAAAGCTATGTTGGTAATGGCCACGGCGCGGGATGCGGATGCCAAATTGAAATTTATATTGCAGGGGGCATTTCCTGAAAGCTTCTAATTGGGAAAAACTGAAATAGGTGGGAAGCTTCAAAGTCTCTTGTAGATCTTTTGTCTTTTTAGGAATTGCAATCCGCAGGCTCTCTAATTTAGGAACGGGCAGAGATGCAAAATTTTGTGTTTCTGTAGAATCTTTTGCGGCGCCACATTCAATTAAGAAACGGGAGAGCTTCTTAGCTCGAGCTCCTCCGTAATTTGCTGCTGAAGTAAAAAATACACCTTCTTTTGCACGCGTGATAGCAACATAAAAAAGCCTGCGTTCTTCCTGAAGGTGAACGTCACCTCCAGGCAAGATTTCTTTAACCAAGGAATCAGGAATCTCTATCGGATCGCGACGGTTCAGTGAGGGAAATCTTTTGTCCACCATACCCACAATAAATACATAACGAAATTCTAGGCCCTTCGCTTTATGAATCGTCATAATCTTCACTGCTTCCGGCCCTGCTTCTAAATCCATATCTAGGCTACCTTCGTCCCCTGCTTCCTGTTCTAGATTGATGCGCTGTATAAAGTCCTTGAGCTTTGCGCGGGTTGTGGTTTCGGTTTCAAAATTTTTTATTTTCTTGGCAAATTGATTTAAGTAAAAAATATTATCCCGCGTTTCTTGATCATCCTTGCCGCCTAAATATTTTAAATATCCCGAATCCTCCATAAACGCGAAAAAGACAGAATGGATGGTCGCATCACGGGCAAGTTGGAGGTGTTTTTGAATTAAAGATAAAATCTTTTTCATTTCTTCTTTGCTCGCCGGACTAATCTTTAAAAGATCAGCCCCTGTAAGGGCGCGATACAGGCTTATGCCTTTGCGGCTTGCCCAGTAATTTAATTCCACTAAATCCTCGGTTTTAATTTTAAAAATAGGAAGGTTTAAAATGCGATAAAGCGATGGACTTTCGTGATAATTATCTAGTAAGTTAAAATACGCAAGCACATCCATAATAATCGGTTTTTTGTAAAGTCCACGCGATGCAGCCCAAACATAAGGCACGCCTGCTTCTTTTAAGCCGTTCGCAAAAATTTCAGAGATTTCATTGGTGCGCGACAAAATCGCAAAGTCATTCCAAGTCAAACTTTGATTGCCTTTACGTAGCTCTAATATTTTTTTGATTACTGCTTCTACCTCGGTTCTTTGGTCAGCAAGATGCCAATGCCCAATAGCTCCTTTGTTGCCTATCTGCGACTGTAACTTTTTACTTACTTTATTGCCGAGTTTTATTTCTAAACGTTCAGGGTTGTTCAGCTGAATAAATTCATACGACAAATCCAAAATATTCTGCTGGGAGCGATAGTTATTAGTAATAAAAATTTCACGGGCATTCGGATAGTCGCGTTTAAATTCCAAAATATTGGAAACCGAGGCGCCGCGGAATTTATAAATAGATTGATCATCATCACCGGTCACGGTCAAATTATTTTCGGGTTGGCCAAGAAGTTTAACTAATGCATATTGGGCATAATTGGTATCTTGAAATTCATCTACGAGAATATATTTAAAACGATTTTGATATTCCGCAAGAACTAAAGGTCGCGACTCTAAAAGCTTTAGAGTATAATTAATAAGGTCGCCAAAATCCAAGGCATTATTTTGTAGCAATAAGTCTTGATAAACTTTGTAGGCTTTGGCGACTTCTAAGAGCCGCTCCCCTTCTTTACTTGCGCGATCTCGTTCCTCCAGAACCGCGCCTTGATTTAATTTTAAATTCTCGGCATATTCCAAATATGCTTCTGGCGAAATCAATTCATCTTTAAGGCGCGAAAAATGCTGAACAAGAGCTTGAATAAATTTTGTCGGGTTGCCTAATGGTCTGTAATAATCCAAATCAAATTTGTCTAAGTTTTCACGAATTAAAATCCATTGATCTGTGGTGTTTAATAATTTAAAATCATTAGGAAGACCAATGTCTAGGGCATGCTCTTTTAAGATCCGCTGGCCCAAACCATGAAAGGTGTCAATCCAAATATCCACATAGCCATAAGGTAAAAGTTCATCAATGCGCCTTTCCATTTCCTCGGCAGCTTTTTCTGTAAAAGTCACAGCGAGAATTTCTTCGGGCTTGGCAAGACCTTTCTGGATTAAATAAGCAATCCGGCGGGTAATCACCGTGGTTTTTCCAGTTCCGGCACCGGCCACAATCAAAAGCGGACCAGAAGTGTGTGTGACTGCTTCTTTTTGAGCAGGATTGAGATCGGTTAAAATATCTTGACTTTTAATCATTTATATGATGTAATGTTTCTAGTTTTGAATTTTTTACATTTTTTATTCCGGAATCTATTATTGCTGTTTTGAAAAACAAAGGAGAAGAGAAAATGAGAATTAGAAGGCTCGGATGGTGGGAGCTTGCGATATTCGTGATCGTTACTGCTGGCGTAGTAACAATCATATTGGTAAAAACAAGCGATGTGGCTTGGCGTGTCCTTTCCTTCCCTTTTGGACTCTTTGTTGCACTTTTTATCGCTTATTGGGGACCTGAATCGGTGCGAAAAATCAAAAAAATGAAACATGACAAACTAATGCAAAGAAGGGCTAAAGAAGCGCGCCTGCATCCGCGTCCTTTATAATTTACAAGTTCAAGCATAAAGCTTGAACTTTTTTTATTTTCCCAGAACCCCTCCCACCTCCCCTTAGAAAGGGGAGGTTTGTTTATTGCCCCTCCTTTTCTAAGGAGGGGTTTTGGGGAGGTTCTGATTTCAATCCGCTTGCGGCGGTTCAAGGTTTACTTTTGTGGCTGGTGCTTCCAGCATATCCACTTGCTCAATCTTGGTGGATAATTTCATATATTCGGTATTCACATTATCCATCATATTCTTGGCATTGTTGACGTGGCGCGAAAGGACACCCAAGTTCTTACTAAACTTATTTGCATCCTGCTTAATGCCTTTTAGGGCCAGTAAAATTTCTTTGGCCGCTTCTTCAATTTTCGCACTCTCCAAACCAACCATCACCACTCTCAAAAAATAGTAAAAACTATTCGGTGAAACCAAGAAGACACGCTTTTTTTGGGCATAGTCATTGAGGTTAGCATTGTCCATTACCACTTCATACCACAAGGTTTCGCTGGGTACATACATAATCGCGAAATCTACAGTCCCCTCTTGGGGCAAAATGTATTTTTGCGCGATATCGTCAATGTGTCTTTTAACATCGCGCAAAAATTCGCGGCGACTACTTGCCTCTTCTCCTTCACTCTCTGCTTGCGATAATTTTCGAAAATTCTCCATCGGAAACTTAGAATCAATGGGAATAATATTTTGCTTACTTTTGATAATCGCATCTACAGTTTGACCTTCTTTGAATCTATACTGCAGGGCATAGCAGTGTTTGGGAAGCATTTGGTCTAAAAGGTCGTGCAAAACCTGTTCACCCAAATTGCCGCGCAATTTTGGCGAACGCAAAAAATCTTGGAAATCTTTCATCTGTCGTCCGATCTCCTGCATCCCACCCAAATGTTTGGAAACCGTGCCAATAACACGGGCAGCATTGTCTAAACGCTCGTTAATCGCCTTGTTCGTCTGGGAAAGTTGCGCCTGTAAATTGGTATTGGTTTGGGTTAAATTCTGTTGCATTTCCCGACGCACCTCATTAATCATCTCTAGAGTTTTTTGCGTAGATTCGCGCGTATCATGCAAATTATCCTGCATTAGTTTTTGCATCACTTCCACAGCCTTGTCTTGCCCTTTATCTTTACTTAAGTTCTGTAAACGATAAACAATATAACTAATTGCACCTAAAATTCCAAGGCCAATCAAAATTAAAACGATTTCCATAATTTTGGTTTTGTTAATTTCATTTCTTCTCTTATTATACCAAGGAAAGGTTAAGATAAAAAGGAATTTGTTATTAATGTCATACTTTTACATTTTGCTATCCGATTTAAAAACGAGAATAATCCCTTAACCACGTTCGAAACGACCTTGAATTATGTCCATACCTTTGTTAATAAAAACCCTGCAGAGAAAAAATTCTGCAGGGATAGTTTATATTTATTGCTGCCTACACCAAGTATAGGCATTTTGGAAGAGTTTTAGCCAAGGACTTGTTTCTAATTCTGCCCAAGTAGCAGGCATCCAAGGCCATTGCCATTTTAAAAAGGTACGCTCGGGATCCTTCATTACAAACCAAACTTCCTTTTTAGCCATAATTACACTCCTTTCCATCACTGAACT
>CAYWOB010000039.1:0-7819 GCA_964459815.1 uncultured Candidatus Saccharibacteria bacterium | reverse complement strand
ATCTTAGGTCAAACAATCTTAACTGCTCCAGAAGCTGAAAAACTTTCCGAGAAGGAAAGCCATGGACTGAATTTAATAGATGGTTTTTCAGCGTATTGTCATTATGACGGTCAAAGAAATCTCCAAAGTTTATGCGGTAAACTAAAGACAAAATTAGTTGCCATTCCAGAAAAAGCAGGCGTTTATATATCTGATCAAGTGTTATCCGCAGTGGGGACTGAACCTATATCTATTTTTACCGATAGTAAAAGATTATGTTTGAAGCCTGAAGAAAAGTTAAACCTTAAAGTTTCTAAAATAGAAAAATTAAGGCCTTTAAAATTATGATATGAGGCCTTTTTATAAACTCAAGGTGGTGTTATGTTATGTTGATTTGTATTACAGGGATTGACGGTTGTGGCAAGAGTACGCATGTTGGTCTTTTAGCAAGCACTTTAAGACAAGAGGGTTATAGTGTTTTTGTTTCAAAAGCATACGGGGAGGCAGAAAAAGATAAGTTAGCAGAATTCTTCAAGATTTGGGATAATATCACTATTACTTTTATCTTTCAGGGTTTATATCGACAACAATTTGTTAATGCTAGACAAGCCCTATTGCGAGGTGAGATCGTAATCGCCGATAGGTGGGATGATTCTTATTTAGCATATCATTCACAATTCGGCTTTCTTGCTAAAGATGAAAGATTAAGAGAAAGATTAAACGAAATTGTCTTTGAGGGATGTAAACCTGACTTGACCTTTTTCTTAAATATTTCTCTTAATGAAGCTGAATTGAGAATGCAGGAAAGAGGTAAAGATTTTTTTGAAAGCCAGGGTTGCGAGTATCATTCTCAAATAACCAAGGCTTATTTAGGGCTCGCTACAATGAGAAATTGGATTGCTATAAACGCAGAACAAGAGACAGAAATAGTTCATGAGGAAATACTGAGTATTGTTAGGCAACGGTTAAAAATATAAAGCCTTAAAAGTCTTATAAATCTAGGAACTTCACACTTGGAATGGTTAGTCGGCGTGTGTGCGGTAAGTGACATTTCCATTGGAAAGAAAATATGCACCTTCTTATCGTAAATTTAACACAATGACAGTTTTTCAGCTGTCATTTTTTATTGGCTGGAATGATTCTAGATAATTATGATGAGTAATTATTGCAGGATCAATGTCAACAATAACAGAACGGTCACTAGTATCTTAAACACTACTCAGCCTCCTGGTCAACCAACCTTAGAGCCTGTGCAGTAAGTATTGCTTGAAACCCCCCAAATTAAAAATTAGAAAATTCGCTCCTTCCAAAGGAGCGAATTTTTGGTTAACACAATAAGCCAAGTAGAGTTATTTAAGATCTAAAATTACAATTATTAGAGTTGGTACAGGTTAACCAATTAGCCAATTTACAAACGTAATTTATGGATTTATGATGAAAATATTTGATAATCTAACATTTATATTATATTATTATACCCAATCAATTTCCTAAATTATTTTGATTTACATCTGAAAAATAAGAAGGGTTATTGTTTCTGTCAAGAACATAAATGATGAGGAGAAATTCTGATGGGAAAGCATAAGCTTATTGCTTTAGAGGGATTAAGTGGAGCAGGTAAATCAACAATCGGAGAGATTTTAGCCGAGAAAATCAGTGGGATCTTTTACAAAACCCCAGCGCAAATTTTCAGGGATGTCCGCAGCGAAATTGATAAATGCGCTGAACCAACTGCCAGATTTTTATTCTATCTGGGAGGAATTTTCCAATCCTCTTTTGAGATTAGCAAACTTTTGGATAGTTGTGATGTTGTTTGTGACCGTTATTTATTAACCACCCTATTGTGGCACAAATTAATTGGGGTGGATATTGATAAACTAATACCCCTTTGCGATTCTTGTTTGGTTATGCCGGATTATACCTTTTTGATTCTTTGTGAAAATGACATTAGATTAGCTAGATTATATGGAAGAGGTTTGAGCCCGAATGATCGAAAGGAAAGGGAAAATAATCTGGAGGGGAAATTATTAGTATAGTATAAAGGCTATCACCTTCTTGAGATCGATAATTCCCAAGAAGGTGCTGAAATAGCTGTAGAGGCTATTCTCAAAATATTACAAGGGTAGATAATGACCTACCCTATTTTTATATGAAGAATCGAGATATTATTAATCTATATCAAAAACTATATAATTTACCAAAAATTACCTCTAAAGAAAAAGTTGATTTTGATTTTTTCAGATTATGCAGAGTCAATAACCCTTTTGTTGTTATTTGCATTTATAATGCCCAAAACAAATTTTTATTTCTAAGAGATATTGATAAGAATATCGGTTGGGAATTTCCGGGTGGACACATTCAAGAAGAAGAAACTATAGAAGAAGCGATTAATCGTATAGTTTTAAAAGAGACAGGGTTGTTAGTGGATGAGCTAAGGCCAATTTGTATTGTCCAAAATATTTTTGAATATCAAGACAAGAAAATAATTTTAGAAGGAATTGCATTTATTTCCTTAGCAAGTGGGAGGCTCGTGCCAAAACCAGAAAATATTAAGAGTGTTTTCAGTGACAAAATTCCTCCTAAAATGGCTTATCAAAATAAAGATATTGTAAAGATAGCAAAATGTAAAATTCAAGAAGAATTTACACAAATACCTTGCAATGAAATTGAGAGTGTGCGTAAACGTTCCTTTTTTTATTTTTTGCATCATTGCCTCATCAAACCAATTGGTTCACTAGCTTCGCATAAGATTCATCGAGAATTTTTAAAATTAGTCAAAATCAATCCTGAAAGTATCATTGATGTTTCTTGTGGTGACGATAAGATGGTTTTCGATCTAGAAAAAATATATAAACCAAAATTTTTTATTGCCAATGATATCTCCTGGAAAACAATTTCATTCATTAACAAAAAGAAGAGATCTTCCCGGATTATCTTTACCAACCATAATGTTTTAACTTTACCTTTTCAAGATAAATTTGATTTAACAATTTTTAAGAATACTTTGCATCATATTCACCCTTCAGAACAATATGATTTAGTTAAAAAGTTAAAAAAAATTTCAAAACAGTTAATCATTATTGATATTGAAGACCCCCATCATTCTACTTTTTTGGCGAGACTTTGGCATTGGTATTACACTTTCTTTTTAGGGGACCAAGGTAATAATTTTTTACCCTATAGTGATTTTCAGAAAATAATCAAAAAGAATTTTCCAGATCAAGAGGTTGAATTTCGTTTAATACGCACGATCAAAGGTAGATATTGCTTCGCTTCTATTTTGGACAAATCTAATTCTAAGGAAGTAGAATTAAAGGTTCATCTTAAAAATGAAAATTTGAAAAATTTGAGAAAAAAAATAGTTAAACTTGGTTTTAATTATCAAGGATCTTCAAATGAGTTAGATATCTATTTCACTTCTTTACATAAAGATTATCTTCAATCCCGAGAATGTTTAAGAATTAGGCAAAAAGGAAATTATAAAGAAATTACTTATAAAGGTTCAACTACAGAGTCAATGAAAGAAAAAAGACAATTCTGGAAGTCGGAAATTAATATCCCAATTAATTCTTCTGTTAAAGAGGCTTCTGATTTTTTAAGTAATATCGGTTTCAGAGAAGTCGCCCGTGTGTCCAAAAAAAGGGAAAAATTTTCCCGCGGTCGCTTTGAGATTGTTTTAGATAAAGTAGATCAAATTGGGGATTTTTTAGAAGTTGAATGTAAGGTGGACAGCCAAGAAAATATTAATAAGTTCTTGCGCAAAAATTTAGACATTATCCAAATTCTTGGACTAGAAAAATGTGCGGTTATTGATCAGCCTTACAGAGATTTAGTAATTGATAAAATGCGTAATACTCAAGGCTGATATCTTATATGATCGTTCTTTTAAAAGGAGGTTAATACTTTGCCAGAACAATATATTTTAACGGTCAAGGGGCGAGATGAACTAATTGAAGCCATCAAAGGGGCGGAGCTAGAATTATCTAATTTAGGTCTAGATAAAGGTGACGCAGCCGCCAAACAAGATGGTTGGCACGGGGAAGAATTTAAATTAGCTTCCCAAAAAGAGCAAGTTTCCAGTAAAAGGCTCGCAGAGTTAGAATCAATTCTAAAATTTGCAAGAGTTGTAACACCAGTTCAACAAGACCAAGCAGTTAGAATTGGTAATGGCATCCTCCTTTTGTATCAAGAAGGAGGAATTAAAAAGAAATTGATTCTTGATGGATTTAGAATTAAATCCATTCCTAACTTAATTTCTGTTCAAGGTCCTTTGGGCAAAGGCTTATTGGGAGCAAAAGTAAACGAGGTAAGGAAAATTCCCTTACCTGAATCAACGGTAGTTGTAAAAGTTCTAGAGATTGTGTTGCCTTCTGAAGCCGAACAATTTTTAAATGAACAGAGCGTTTTTTAAAAACGCTCTTTTTTTATTCTTCCCCGGGGTCCCCCATCAAATCTTTTGATTTGATGGGGCTTTATTGTATTTTCTACTTTCAAAAAAGAGTAATTTATAATATAACAGATATCCCCGCAGTTTGCTGCGGCTGGGTAATCCATTTACTGCATTCTAAAAACAAGTAGTTCTACATTTCTCTTTCTATCTTTATATTTCAACCAAGTTATTTTTGGGAAATTTAAGGCCTCTTTTTATCACATGCTTTTCCAGTTTTTTGAAAGCATATTTTCTTTTCAGGTAATCTAAAGCAACTTTTTCGTTAAACATGTTACAAGAATAGATATCCATAGTCAGATACTTTTTTGCCGGAAAAGTATGAATAGAGATATGCGATTCAGCAATCATCACAAAACCTGAAATTCCACCACAATCTTTTTTATTATTGCCGCCCACTTTCACTACGTAAGGAGTAGTGATCGCGCGCATTTTTATTTTAGTTGGCAATTCATTTAATACTTCGAAATTAGCTTCCATATCATTCAATACTTTTTCATTGCAATCATAAGCATCAATCGTTAAATGCTTGCCGAAAAGAATAGCAGCTGAATCTTTTTCCATTTTTTGATTTTTCTTGCTTTGCATAAGAAGGGAGTAAATTAGTAAGGTTATTCACTAACCCTCTCCTAAAAAGTAATCACTGTTTTAGATTTAAGGTTGATTGAATAGCTCACTTAACTTAACTCTCTTAAATTTTTTAGATGATTATACTTTATAACGATCAGAATTTTTGTCAATAAAAAATTCTTGACTGAACCTATTTTTTGTCGTTTTCTTTTGAGAAATACCATTTTGAAGAATATCTACGGTTTCTTTACAATCAGAAGTATTTAAATTAGTATTAGGGTATCAGATGATAAGAAGGGAGTAAGTTATGGATATTTCAGAAGTTAAAAACATAATTACGGATAAGATCGCCCAAGCAATTTCTAATCTTTACCAAAAAGATTTAAAAGAACTTACCTTGGGTTTTCCCCCCGATCTCCAACTTGGCGATTTTGCTTTTGGCTGTTTTTCTTTAGCCAAAGAATTAAAAAAGAATCCGGCTGAAATCGCCAAAGCAATTGCACAAAATATCGTCAAAAATTTAAGACCCGAAGGTGTGCTTGCTCAAGTTTCCGCATTTGGACCTTACCTTAATTTCAAAGTCAAAAACCAAATTCTTTTTAATGCCATTGCGAAAGATATCGCAGACGAAAATTTCGGCACGTCAAAAATTGGCCAGGGCGAAAAAGTAATGGTTGAGTATTTGTCACCGAATACGAACAAGCCCTTGCATTTGGGGCATGTTCGTAATGGCGCTTTGGGTATGGCAATTTCTAATCTTTTTGAAAATGCCGGATACAAAGTTGTTAAAGCCAATTTAATTAACGACCGTGGGATTCATATTTGCAAATCAATGCTCGCTTGGAAAAAATGGGGGAATGGCGAGACCCCAGAATCCGTAAAAATGAAGGGTGATCACTTTGTCGGCAAATGGTATGTTCGTTACGCGGAAGAAGCCGAAAAAAATCCCGCGCTTGAAAATGAAATTCAGGAAATGTTAGTAAAGTGGGAAGCGAGAGATCCCGAGATAATTGCGCTTTGGGAAAAAATGAATTCCTGGGTTTATGCTGGCTTTGAAGAAACTTACAAGAAACTTGGTCTTGTTTTCGATACTATCTATTACGAAAGCGAGACCTACAAACTTGGCAAAGAGATTGTGAAAAAAGCTCTGAAAGATGGCATTTTCACAAAACAAGACGACGGAGCGGTTATTGCGACTTTTCCGCCAGAATTTGGTCTCGATCAATCCGGGAATCAGAAAAAAATCACTCTTCTTCGTACTGATGGCACTTCGGTTTATATCACTCAAGACCTCGGCACTGCGGTCAAAAAGTTCAGCGATTATAATCTGGATCGCTCAATTTATGTTGTCGGTTCCGAACAAGAATATCATTTCAAGTGTTTATTTACCTTACTTGAAATGTTAGGTTTTCCTTGGGCACGCGAATGTTATCATTTGTCTTATGGTATGGTTTATTTGCCGGAAGGTAAAATGAAATCTCGCGAAGGGAAAATAGTGGATGCCGACGACTTAATTTCTTCAATGCAAGAATTGGCTCGCGAAGAAATTCGTTCTCGTGATCTTGAATATACATTGTCCGACCAAGAAGTAAACGAGCGTGCTTTGAAGATCGGTTTAGCTGCGATCAAGTTTTATTTGCTCAAAGTCGGTCCGCGTCAAGACATTCATTTTAATCCTAAAGAATCAATTTCTTTTGACGGCGCGACAGGTCCATTTTGCCAATACGCCTATGCCCGTGCGAGTGGAATCTTACGTAATGCCAAAGGAAAGGGAATTACTTTTGAAGATTACGACGATTTCTCCGATCTTGGTAGCGAAGAAGAATTGAATCTAGCACAAAAGATTATTCAATTTCCAATGGAAGTTGAAAAGGGAGTTTTAGAATTCAATCCTTCCGGGATTGCCACAATCACTTTTGAAATCTCACAAGCTTTTAACCATTTTTACCAGAACCAACCAGTTCTGTCTGCCGAAAACGAAAACTTGATTAAATCGCGCCTTGCTCTCGTTGCCGCAACGATGGTCGCGGTTAAGAAAGGTTTAAATCTACTTGGTATTGAAGTATTGGAAAAAATGTAGTTATTTTAAATAATTATTTTGGGACTTGTCTAGAACCTGGCTTTAGTCTATGGTTCTAGTGTATGTCTAAGTTGATTAAAAATAGTAAGTTATCAAATTACCAATTAAGGAAAATCATTAAGTATTTTGCCCTGGAAATTACTTCCTCGCGTGCTGCCCATGAACTTGGTGTAAATCGTCATACCACGGATAGGATCTATGAAATTATCAGAGTATTCCTGAGTGAATACGAGGAAACAAGTCAAACCTTCTTTAACGGTGAAATTGAACTAGATGAGAGCTATTTCGGTGGAAAAAGAAAGTATGAGCGGGGTCGCAGTGTTAAGCACAAAATCCCCGTTTTCGGCATTTTAAAGCGCAATGGCAAGGTTTACACACAAATTGTGCCTGATGTTTCCCGAGAGACCTTAATCAGGATTATCCGTACCAGAGTAATACCCAAAGCGGTGATTTATACAGACTCTTGGAGAAGCTATGATGGTCTCATTATCGACGGCTATCGACACTACAGAATTAACCATCAAAAACAATTTGTAAAGAGTAAAAAGAATCATATTAACGGAATAGAATCCTTTTGGAGTTATGCCAAAAGAAAACTAATCAAACATTATGGCATACCGCCAAAAAGGTTCTATTACTATTTAAAAGAGATTGAATTTCGTTTTAATAACCGACATTGTCCAAATTTAGCTAAGCTAATTGAAAAAATACTTCTTAGCTCTAAGTTCTTCTAGACAAGTCCC
>CAYWOB010000038.1:4906-7901 GCA_964459815.1 uncultured Candidatus Saccharibacteria bacterium | reverse complement strand
ACATGCGTTGGTGGCAATCCGTAGTCTGCAGGATTAATTTCTTCTATGCCCGCTGGAGCGGTATCAGCAGCCAAACTTATTTGTGCTGCTAAATTGAAAATAAGCAAAAAGACAGTCAGAAAGATAAATATTATTTTTTTCATATCAGTTTTTATGTTGAAGGAGTGCCTGCGCCAAAAGCGTGGATCAGTTCATTCACAATCGCAGCCGAGCCTAAAACAATTGCAATCCCAATCACGGCCCAAGTGAGCATCTTTTTTGCCTCTGCAGCCTTGTTTTCATCTGCTCCTGCGGTTAAATATCTAAACCCAGCGAAGATGATAATAATCAGGGCAATTGAGCCAAAAATGCTAATAATCCAAATGGTTATCTGTTTAATTAATTCCTCTACACTATTAATTGGAACCGGATTAGAAAATTCAGCAGCCAAGGCATTAGTTGCTCCGTTACTTAAAATCAAAATTATTATACCATAAAACGTTAACCCTGACAAAAACCTAGCTATTTTCCTATCCATAATGATTGTTTATTTACTCAAAATTCAAGAACCTTGTTTTAGTTTATTATATTTATTTTATTAAAATTTCTAGGGTTTGTAACATTTTTGGGTCATTACGAAACAGGATAATCCAGCTTGACAATCCGCATTTGTTAAACATCTTCCATCTACTCCTGAAGTCATACACTTTCCATCGTCACTGCAATTTTTACTGCAGCAATCCTTACTACTCGTACAAGTTGCACCCACCCCCTTGCAAGATCCTACAGAAACGCAGATTGGCGCATTTGGAAAGAATTCAGGAAATTGTTGTTGTGCTTCTAGTGATGGTGTTACACAATAATTATTGCAACATTCTCCAGACTTGGTTGGATCACACAATTCTCCGTCTTTTTTGCATTGGGCAATTGGGGGCTCAATTCCTGGTTCAGGTGTATCTGTATTTAAACTAAATGAGCCGCCACAAGCTACATTATTACTGTTGTTATGGTCATAAGGACTCATAACCCGAATTCTTACTTTGTATGATTTACCATTCACTATACTTGCCTTCAAGGCACTATCATAGACAGTGTCAAAATCAACATACAAGTCTTGTCCTTCTCCTGGATTGATTGGATAAAATGAGGAACCTAATCGTCCATCCATTAACGTTTTAATACTGTATTCATATGTACTGCAACTCCCCCTATCTTCAATTAAATCGGCAATGTATTCGAAACCAAAGCCATAAAAAGGTGCATTACCTTCGCCTGTATTGCTGATTATGTGGTGTATTTTATAATATATATCCTTGCCTCCATTTTTTTTGTTTTGTTCTGTCTTAAGAATTTGCACTCCTGCATCCCAAACCGAATCCAAATACGGCGTTTGCACTTCGTAAGGCCCACCTAGATTATCATTTTCATCCACTTCATTAACACTATTTTCTGTATCTATCTTAACTATAAAATAAAGATTTTTGGATTCTTTGACCTTGAAGTTATTATAGACTATATGGATTGAATCTCCAGGGGCCATACCATCCTTACCTGTATTAGCAGTCCCGGAACTAAATTCTGTAAAGTTTTTACCCCCTGCCGGACATTGACTACTGTTTTCTCCGTAACAAACATACATTTTGTAGTTAAAGGATGTTGATGGAAGATGAGCTGAACCAGAGTTACTAATTGCGAAAGTGGGATTCAAAATTGCCCCAGCTTGTACAATAGTTCCGGCATCTTTCCCCTCACCAAATCCTGTGACTGTTAAATTTGGTTTGAAATTTAATTCCACAGGTATAGAAAATGTGCTTGTCGTGACCATATTTGCCCCGACTCCTGTCCCCTTGATATTGAAATTAATTGCATTCTTATTATAATCCTGATCGATTGTAAAACGGAAACGATGATCCTCGGTCTTCCCTGCATCAACGTTGCGGTATTCTTGGCTGCCTGTAGTTATTATAATCCCTTTATCTCCAGTAGAAAGTTCAATTGTGAAAGTTGAATCATTTTGTTTTGTATTATTTTTCATATCAATATCCATTTCTACAGTTGCTCCCGGAACAATTTTTGCATTTGGCATTGAACCCCCAACACTACTTGAGAATATCTTGTAATTATTAAATACAATTCCTCCTGTTGTGTCTGCTGGTTCTTGGTTATTTAAAGGGATGGTAGCTAATTGACTGCAGACTGCCTCAGTTTGGCCGGCCTCAATTGCTGCTAGCATTAAAATCATACCATTGCCAAATATATTATCTACTATTTGCCAATCTGTTTTAATTTCTTCTACGGCTCGCGCTTTAATGACAAAATTTTCCTTATCCTCAATAATTTTATATTCACGCTTGCCACAGCTCAAATTTACAGTTTTTGCTTGAGCTATTTTTTATTAATGAAGCGTTAAATTCCGCTCTCGGCAGTAAACCAACATATCAGTGGGAACAGCGACAATAGCAAGATGGTCATAGGCAATATCTTTGTCTGTATTATTGGTAACTGTAAAGCTAATGGTTGCCGTGTCTCCAACTTTAATCTGATCGGAATTATTTTGATTTAAAACTACGGGGGCATTTACAGATAGTCCTGCTATTCCCCCTGTACCTTCGTTTTATGGTCCTCCTGAAGTTCCACCAGGATTACAATCAATTTTCCACCAACTACCCTTCCCCCCTTCTGAAGTTGCCTTGGTCCAACCTATTGCCCGCCCTACTTCGGCAATAATGAGCCAACAGGCAAGTACAATCCCAAAGCCGATTACAGTTGTTTTAAATGCTTTTTTGGCTGTTTCCAGAGCCTGTGGGTTTACCGCACCAAAGAGAAACATTAAGCCTACAATCACAATGATAAATAAGGTTACCACTCCTAGGACGGTAAGAGTCAAATAACTAAAAATCCTCTGTAACATTTCAAAAAGATCACATAAAGTACATTCTGGTTCTCCTTGATCTCCACACGTTACCAGCTCAAAATTTTTATCTGCTGCATGAACAAAATTTGAAGCCAAAGAAAA
>CAYWOB010000038.1:0-4806 GCA_964459815.1 uncultured Candidatus Saccharibacteria bacterium | reverse complement strand
TCGGCTACAGCTTCTTTCATCGCCTCGGATATATTTTTCTTACCTAAAATTACATTTTCAATCATCTCTTCAAAAATGGCATCGGTTTTATCATTATCTGCGCGATACCAAGATTCTGCAGTTAGGATTTGATTGGTAAAAGGTTTTAATTCTGGGTCGTTATCAAACATTTGGTAGAGGTCACGCCGCGCTGGAGGGCGACGGCTATCTTCACAAAATTTTTGCATTATGTCTTTTTGGGCGGCAAAAGCTAAAAAAGACCAAGCCTCTTTGGGATAGAGGGTTTTTGCTGCAACTACATTTGTCCAATAATTAGCAAAATTTACTTCGCGTCCCCCTGCAACCTGTGGCATTAGACTAACCCCAAAATCCAGATTAGGAGCCTTTAATTTAACTGTGGGTACGTGATAAGAATAAGAAAACATCATTGCCAATGTCCCTTCTACAAAAGCATCAATGGAATAGTGTTGTAGAGAATTCCAAGTATAGGCTTCCTTTTTAGGCGAGGCGAAATCAGTATAAAATTGGAAAGCTTCTTCCGCAGGCAAGACTTTTTGCTTCTCGTTATTATTTGAGGGAGATATGCTTGGCGTATTAAAGGTTACGGTACTGCGGTTTAGGTCTGTCATCCGGGCGCCGTTTTGCATCATTAAGAGAGCGAGGATGTCTGGGGCGCGGTTGATATTTTGTCCTGTACCAATAGCTGCTCCTGCTTGGATAATTTGTCCTTTTTCGTTTTGCTTGGTAAGTTTTTTTACGTCTTCAGTAAATTCTTCCCAAGTTCCCGGGGGATTTAAAATATGTGCTTGATTAAATAAATCTTTGTTATAAAAAAGGGCTAAAGTATCTAGGCTCCAAGGCATTGCATAGATAGAGCCATCCACAATGCTGTCGTCCACTGCCGCTTTTACCATTGTGTCTTTAAAATTTTGGGGATTACATAATTCCAAAGGACAAGGAGTTAGAAAATCCTTATCTCTTTTGACCCAGGTGTGATGCACCATCCAAATGTCCGGCCCCTTGCCTTGCGCTAGGGCATTAAAAATCTCGGTGCGATAATTAGGATAGTCATTACCAAAATTTTTGTATTTGATTTTGATATTAGGATTTTGTGCTTCAAAAGCCTTAATTATAGGTTCTATTTGGCTGCTCTCTGTAAAGATACCCCAAAAATTAAGTTCAATGGATTGTTTTTTAATGGTACCTCCAGGTTGTCCTGGCGCACAGGATCTCTTACAACCTAAACCGACCGTAGCAAGGAAGACGGGAATTAAAAATAAAGTTAAGATCGATTTTGTTTTTATTTGCATATCTCTAAAAATCCCAATTTTCAAATTCCAATGAAGCTCCAAATTCCAATTCTTAAACTCTATTTTTACTAGATTTCATTATACTAGAAAATATCAAAAGTAACTCTTGTGCTTCTTTCCATAAGGTCCTAAGCTTCTCCTGAAATTCTGGATTAGTCTTAGCTAGTAATCTAATCCAATGCTTGCTTTCTTTGGTTTCCTTTTTACAGATTCCGATTTTATGTTGGAAATCTTTTTGCTTTCCGCTTCATTAGCTTCACAATAGTTTGCTCCTATAGAGCCAGTGGAGCGTACTAACTGTTCAATAATTGATCTATTAATGCTATTTTGGGGTATTTTTTTGACTAATTCAATTACTTTTTCCGCAAACTGAGCAGTTCTTTCCTCGAGATTAAAGACTTTGCTTTTAGGTTTAGCCATTAGAGATTTTTGTTTAAAAATTGGAGCTTGAGATTTGATTGGAAATTGGGTTTTGAAAATTGAAAATTATAATTTTAATCCCGTTAGGTATTCCTCAAACGCCGGCCCAATATCTTTTCTTTCTAAGGCAAATTCTACCATAGCTTTCATATAACGTAAAGGATCACCGGTGGTAAGCCATTTGCCCTTAATAGGTGTGGCAACTACTCTATCGCTCTGGGCTAATTTATTTAACGCATCAGCAAGCCACAGCTCATTATCCTTTCCCAAGGGGATATTTTCTAAGGTTTTAATTACTTTATCAGTTAAAATAAAGCGGCCAAATACAGCCATATTGGATGGCGCTTTCTCTACCGCTGGTTTTTCTACGAGTTTTACAATTTGATTGATTTTAGTGCCCTTCTTATATTTCACAATACCATAGCGATTGGCTTCTTCCCAAGGTATTTCTTGTACCCCAATTACAGCATGTGGCCTGGTTTTATTAAAGGTTTGGATAAGTTGCTTGGTCGCTGGCACTTTTGATTTCACTAAATCGTCACCAAACATATATACAAAAGCTTCATTTTTAGCAATAAGATGTTTAGCAGCTAGAAGTGGAGAACCATTACCGTAGGGTAAATCTTTGGTCTGTCTTAGATAGATAAAATTAGCCATCCGTGTTAGCCATTTCAGTTTTTCTAAAATATCCTTTTTACCATTTACTTCCAGTTGGTGTTCGATCTCAAAAGCTGAATCAAAATGATCCTCCAAAGAATGTAAGCCTGCGCGGGTGACAATAATGATATCTTTGATGCCACTTGCTACTGCTTCTTCTGCCAAATATTGGATAATCGGTTTATCAATAATCGGCAGCATTTCTTTGGGTTGGACTTTGGTGGCGGGTAAAAATCGAGTGCCGTACCCTGCCGCTGTAATAATTGCTTTGGTAACTTTGAGCATAGGTTTATAATATTTAGGTTATTTTTTTCTCCTTCAAATTTCGTTTTCTACTCTAGCATAAAGGCCAGATTTTAGCAATAAAAATGGCTATTTTTCCATAGATTACGGATGGATAAAAGCACAATATAAAACATTATTCTACTGCTCTATCACTGAATCTGGACTAGTATTTATTCCTTCAGAATCAAGCCCTTGTTTATTGGTTGGCTTCAGAAAAAAAATCAAAATTACAACCAAAACAATAAGCAGTGAACCGATAATTAAAATTAAATATTTTTTTCTCGTTTTTCTGAAAATGATCAACAGTATAATTGTCAGAATTGCCCATACTATAATCATCCAAAGTAGTCCCTTGGATATTGTTTTTTCGGCTTGATTGGCTGGTGCTATGCCTTTTTCCCCATTAATCTTATTATTAATACCCGTATTTTGATTTTTCTCTGGTTCTGGCTCAATTATCTTGTCGCAAGTGACTACTTTTCCCTCATTCTGGCTGAAAGTTTCAAAAAAATAATTTGCTCCACCCGTACCCGCGGCTACATATTTACCATTACTAGCCACATCAATTTCGCTGATATATTCGGAAAATGGGATTTCCGCCTTTTGTTTTTTAGTAACGCTGTCAATGAGATAAACTTTTTCTGCTGTTCCGCCCACCGCGATTAACTTACCATCATCACTCAAATCCGCTGCCGCAATGGGTTTGGAATATTTCCAGGTGGCAGTCGGTTGATTTGAGTCTATTCCTAGAGTTAAAACATCTCCTGCGAAAGTTGTTTCTAAAATCGTTTTTGCGTCCGGCGTCATTGCCAAAGCGCGACCTGAACGTTGATTGGGTGGTAAGACTTTCCAGATGGGTTGGTTTGAACCACCAAATTTAGGATTTTTAAATAAAAAAGCAATTCCCTTATTATATTCTGCCGAGTAAGCAACATATCGCCCATCTGCTGAAATCTTAGCCCGATTCACTGGAGAATCTTCAGTTAGCATCTCACTTCTCATTATTGGTTCTTTGGAATCCTTGGAAAAAATATAAGCCCGTCGGTCTGGACAGCCGGTTGCCCCGGCAATATATGAACCGTCGTAAGTTAACGAAACATCATGGAAGTTACCACTAGCGTGGTATTGCCATAATGGGGTAGCACTTTTCTCGTTCCATAAAATTAATAAATTACTTTCTACATTCTGTTCATCCCCTGCCGTAGCTGCTGCCATATATTTTCCGTCTGCTGAAATCGCCACATTATAGCCTTGTTGTTTAATATCTTTTTGCCAGATTGGTTTATTGGATTCTTTGGAAAATAAAATCGCATACTGGCCAATGAGTGCAAAAATTTTGGATCCATCTGCAGATACATCTATACCCCCTTTAACATCATTATTTTCCACATCAAAATTGCCTCCATAATCATACTCCCAAAGTGGCTCTTTTTTACTCGTTTCAAAAAAATAAATATGTTTTGTTGTTGTCGCTGCCAAATATTTTCCATCATCAGAAAGAGCTATTCCCTTAACCCATTCTTTACCCGTTGGGTAACTCCACACTTTTTGACTAGCTGAAGGGTCAATCAAAGCAATCTCATTTTGAGAAAAATCAGTTTCGAATAAAACCGGTCCATTGTCTGGTGAATCAATAATACCATCGCGCGCTTTGCCTTTACCATTAGAGGCCTCAAAAAAATAGAAATTTGACCCTAGTTTCTTCGGTACAAATTTATAAATATACTTGACCCCCTTTTTATAATTTGAATCATTTTTATTTTCTTTCTCTATGTCCAGCCATTTACCATTAAAGTACATCCGCATATATTCTGGCGGCCTATTCTTATCATCTTGATAAATCACTGAATAAGTATAACGCATACATAATGGCCCCCACATTGGGTAGACCTTTGCTTCAGTCAAATGCGGATCTTCAGGTGTTACTGGTAATTTGGGAAAAATTTTTGATGCCGGCGCACTATTTAATTCTGCGGGCTTGTCCTCGGCCCAGGCCAGGGAAATCGTCAAAATCATTCCTAAAGCAATGATTAGAACACAAAATAAACTCCAAGTTTTTTTCATGTTTTTATATTTATTTTTAACTACATTCAATTTGCAAGTGCAACTGAATGATTGGTTGAATGATTAAAAA
>CAYWOB010000037.1:0-8201 GCA_964459815.1 uncultured Candidatus Saccharibacteria bacterium | reverse complement strand
TCACTAGTTTATCTTTTGTTTTTTTCTAATTCCCCAGAAAAAACGACCAATAATAATATTAATCCTAATCCTAATCCTAATCCTGCCCCTCTGCCTGTATCTTCCACTAGCCCTGCTCCTTCTATTTCTCCTAGCCCTTCTGTGCCTTCTGTCTCCAAAGTTGTTCAAGTAATTCCCAATCGCGTTTTGGGTTTTGCTTTAATCCGCGGGGAGATAATTTATTTTGATCAAGATTTAGGTGGTTTTTACAAAGCGGCTCTGGATGGTCAGGAAGCCGTGCCTGCCAGCACAGGCAAGTTCACTAGTGTGAAAAATATTATCTGGTCGCCCGATAAATCTCAAGCCATTATGGTTTTTGACAACAATGACTATTATCATTATGATCTTGGGACAGGCAAATCTACTAAGCTTATGCCTGATATTAGTAATCTTTCCTGGTTTCCTGATGGTAAAAAGATTGTTTACCAGTGGAATGAAACCAGTAATAGTGCTAAAATTATTGTCTCTAACCCTGATGGCAGTGAATGGGAAGAAATTCGGGATTTAGGTTATACCAAGCTGATTTTAGGCGCCTCGCCGGCGGTCGGCGGCCCTGCGGGAATGGTCCAGAATTATTCTGCCACGAGCGGCCGTAATATTTATCCCTTTTATATTGATGGGTCTGCCGGCGAAACCATTAGCCTCAAAGGTTATGGGGAGCGCGCTAAATGGAGCCGTAAAGGAGAGCGCATTCTTTTTGAAGCTACTGACGCTACGAGCTATGAAAATTATCTTTGGGTTATTGATAATACGGGCACAAACCAGTATAATTTAGGCGTCAAGAGTTTTATTGAAAAATGTGTTTGGAATCGGGAGGATGAAAAAATTGTCTGTGCTGTGCCTTCTGAACCTCTTAATCCTTCCTCCGAAGTCACGGACGCAAGCACGGATAATTTTTGGGAGATTAATACCAAAACTGGTGAGAAAAGAAAGCTCTATGATGAATCCGAATCCGACACCAAATTTGACGCCACGAATTTATGGCTTAATCCTACTGAAGATAGGTTGTATTTTACAGATGCCAACGGTGGAGTCTACGCTTTGAGACTTGATTAAAGTAAAGATAATCCCTCCCTGATAAGGGAGGGTGGCCTGCCCGCAACGCTCTCGCTTGCGAGGCGGGCGGGGGTGGGTTATCATTCTCTAACAAAGAGGATAGGGAGTCACTCAAAACATGAGCCATAAAACCCCTCTTGCTCTCCCCTTATCAGGGGAGGACTATTAATTAAATTTTAAAAGAATGCAGATTGAACGGTTTAAACTTATTGCTCTAACCTCTCTTGTCGCTCTCATTGGCTTAGCTTTTTTCGTCTTTCGTTATCAAAATAACCAACGTTTAGGCATCGGGAAATTTTATTCTTCCGTTGCCTCGGAAGCGAAAAAGGTGAGTGAAAACGTGCAGAGCGGCAAGCTTTTCACTTATGATGAAGCTGGTTTGCAAGCCCCAGTACAAAACAAGGATTATTTAGCCCGCGCTAAAAATCAGAATACTAGCGAGGAAGGGACAGGAACTACTCCTTCTTCAGGAAGTGCGGTTAATCCGTCCCAGCAGGTGGCAGGCAGCGCGGGGTATAATTTAGCAGGCGAGGATAATCCTTCTTGGGGACCGGAAGGCGCCAAAGTAACCGTTGTAGAATTTTCGGATTTTTTATGCCCTTATTGCGCTGAATTTGCGAAAACCACCTTGCCCCAATTAAAAAATCAGTATGCCACGCGGATTAAATTTGTTTTTCGCGATTTGCCGATTGAAAATATCCATCCTCTTTCTCCTCGGGTGCACGAAGCAGCAGAATGCGCTCACAAGCAAGGCAAGTTTTGGGAACTTCACGATTTGATTTTTGCAAATAGCAGCCGTATCACCGAGAGCTTCCTTAATTCTTTAGCCGAAAAAGCGGGCCTCACGATGGCTGAATTTAATTCCTGTCTCGCAGGAGGCGAAGCAAAGCTGAAGGTGATGGAAAATTTAGAGGCCGGCATTTCTGCGGGCGTTTCTGCCACACCGACATTATTTGTAAATACCCGAAAGGTAGAAGGAATAGTATCGTTTGAAGAGTTGAGCAGAATTATAGATGAGGAACTAAATAAATAAATTTTCAAATCTCAATTTTCAAATTCCAATGAAGTTCCAAATCCCAATTTCCAAACTTTCAAACTTTTTATCCTCCTATACTGAATCATGTTTGAAAATTAAAGCATTGAAAATTCATTGTCTCGCTATGCGAGATCTTGCGAAGCAAGAAAAATTGGTGTTTGAAATTTGAGTTTCTAGATGTCTAAATTGAAAACAATCTATATTTGTAGTAAGTGCGGAGCCGAGTTTTTAACTTGGCAGGGAAGATGCACAACTTGTGGAGAATGGAATAGTTTAGTGGCGGAAATGAGAGGAGGAGAACGGCAAACAAAAGTCACCGTCCCACCTGCTACAACAGAGGTTTTAGACAATATTCAAAACCCAGATTCTAGCCGGCTTACGACTCATTTTGCCGAATTTGACCGGGTTTTAGGTGGAGGGATCGTTCCAGGATCCCTTATTTTATTAGGCGGGGAGCCAGGGATTGGTAAATCTACTTTAATTTTGCAGGTTGCGAGCAGAATGAGTGAGCAGAAGAAGGTTCTCTATGTTTCTGGCGAAGAATCAGGAAGTCAAGTAAAATTGCGGGCTGACCGTCTTGGTTTTTCTAGCCATAGCCTCATTTTCTTGGGAGAGCGGAATATTGATGTAGTGTGCGCTACATTAGAGAATCTCAAGCCCAGCCTAGCGGTTATTGATTCCATTCAAACGATGTTCTCTGAAGAGATCCCAGGCGAGGCCGGTAGTATTACCCAAGTGCGCCTTGCGACGCAAAAGTTAATGGAGGTAGGGAAAACAAATAATATTCCGATTTTCCTTATTGGCCATGTTACCAAAGAAGGTAATGTTGCCGGACCTAAAACTCTAGAGCATTTAGTAGATGTCGTTTTGTATTTGGAAGGGGAGCGCTATCATAGCTTTCGCCTTTTGCGCGGCGTGAAAAACCGGTTTGGTGCCACAGACGAAACCGGCGTTTTTGAGATGACTGGCCAAGGTCTCACAGAGGTCAAAAATCCCTCCCAAATTTTTTTAGAGGAACGGCGAGAGGGTTTGCCCGGCTCTTGCGTCACTGCCACGATTGAGGGCGTGCGCGTATTCTTAGTGGAGGTGCAGGCGTTATGCTCTACGACTATTTTTGGTTATCCTAAAAGAACGGCCTCGGGCATTGATTTCAGACGTCTGGAACTCATTATCGCGGTTTTAAGCAAAAGAGCTAAATTGCGGCTTGCAAATCAAGACATTTATGTAAATATTGCGGGTGGTTTTCGCGTGGCCGAGCCGGCCATTGATTTAGCAATTGCCTTGGCCATTTTTTCTGCCCTCACCGATAAACCCTTGCCCCCAGACTTAATCGCCCTTGGCGAAATTGGTTTATCTGGCGAAGTGCGCCGGGTGAATAATGTAGAAAAACGTATCAAAGAAGCAACAAGCCTAGGCTTTAAAAAAATTATTTTGCCTGCCTTTTCTGAAATTAAAGCAGCCACAGACATACAAATAATCAAAGCCAGTACTATTCAAGAAGCAATAAAATATGAGGCTTATGGGAGTTAGAGCTTTCGTGAAGCTTACGGGAGTTAAGGCTTCTTGACCTTTTGTAGCTTTAGCAAAAAGAGGTTAGCCTTTTCACCCTCTCGGGTGACCACCCGCAAGGTGTGGCAAAAACGTATTTTACAAAAAACAGGCTCTCTTTAGCCTGTTTTTTTGGGATTTTATTTTTCGGAAAAAATACGCCATATTCTTTATATTCTTTGCCTATAAGAATATGGCGATAGTAGGTTTACTACCTTCGGTTGTTTAATCTTCTGCACGCCTTAAGAGCTTGCTCCTTCCCTAGTTGATCGGGTTGGAAAATGCGAATAAGTTGGTTACTAGCATCTAACCCTTCAATTTCTTGAAGAGTTGCTACTCTATACCCATTATTACTCGCTCGGATTTGTTTTATCCAACCGCTCGTTCTTATGGGAATACAGTTTGATTCTTCTAGAGGCGCACCATAGACAACATAAAAATTTGCAGCCCAGATCGGGATAGGGTAATTTTTTGCATCAACTTTTGCCTCATCATTTATTACCAGACAAGGTTGAAAAATAGATACATCTTGTTGATGAACACCAGTATTTTCGCCCTGGCATAGGGTAATGAGACTTTTAACGTTAGTTTCCGTTAGGTATCTTTTACTACTATCCCCACCATTTTTACGGGATAGCCTTTTCTCATATATCTGTGTATGAATACCTGTCTCTATGATACTTTTCATTTGTTCACCTAAATTTTCCGCTACCATGTCAATTGAATTTGGATCCCTTGACGACGACATTTTCCTGCTCCTTCTCTTACTTTACACCCTTTTATCACAACCTTAAAAAAGATAAGATAGGAGCAAAATCATGGGGGGTGGTGATCACGAATTCCCCATGTTTTCAAAACACTATTTTTTTTCATTCGCAGCCTCCCGTTTCCTCCTCTTGTTGATGAAAATAAAAAAGATCAGTTTACTTTCAATATAACTTAACCATTATAAATGTCAAGATTTGACAAATTTGAAGGATATGTAATATAATAAGATCAAGGCAAAGGGGAATAGTCTTTGGTCGTAACGCTCTAGACACCCCTAGACACAACGCCAAGGCTTTTTCCTATGCTCGTTTTTGTGACCCCGCAGAAGACAACACAATCTTAAAAGATAAAATAATATTATTAGGTTTTGTTCTTCTAAGGGGTCCTTTCTTTTTAGGCTAAGCTAATCGTGCTTAGTTTTTTTGTTATTTTTTCTTTGAGCGCTGGGTACTGCCTTAAGTCCGGATTCTTCTCCAAAAATTGTTTTGCTTCTTCTCTTGCTGTTTTGATTAAATCCAAATCCCAAAGCGAACCAATTTTCAAATCTAAATAGCCTGCCTGGCGTGTGCCATAAATTTCGCCAGGACCTCTAAATTGCAAATCATATTCTGCTAGCTCAAAACCGTCGCGCGCTGAAATGAGTGCTTTTAACCTTTTCAAAGTATTTGGATGGTTTGATTCTGTAAAAACAAAGGTGTAAGCTTGCTTTTCACTGCGACCCACCCGGCCGCGGAATTGATGTAAAGATGCAAGGCCAAATCGTTCTGCCCCTTCAATCATCATTATTGTAGCATTCGGTACATCAATTCCTACTTCTACAACCGCGGTAGCAACTAAAATTTTGATGCGGCCTGCTTTAAAGTCTGCCATCACTTTGTCCTTTTCTTCTGTTTTAAGTTTGCCATGGAGAAGGCCAATCTTGAATTCCGGAAAAATAGAGGTTTGTAGTTTTTGATATTCTTCAGTTGCAGCCCTGACGCCTAGCTTGTCTGATTCCGAAATAAGAGGGCAGATTACAAAAGCCTGCGCACGAGTCTTGATTTTTTTGCGAATAAATTCATAGGCAAACTTTCTTTTTTCAGGTGGGACAATCTTGGTGATCACTTTTTTGCGGCCTTTAGGCATTTCCCGGATTAGGGAAATATCTAGATCGCCGTAAAGCGTGAGGCTAAGCGAGCGGGGGATAGGCGTTGCAGTCATTGAGAGAAAGTGAGGAGTGAGGGAGGTTATTTTATGCTGTAGTTCCCCACGTTGTTTTACGCCAAAGCGATGCTGTTCGTCCACAACAACTAACCCTAAGTTTTTCAGCCGTACCTTTTTTTGAATCAAAGCATGCGTGCCGATTAAAATTTGGGCTTTTATTTTTATTTTTTTCGTGCGGGTTAAAAGGCCAACCTTTATTTTAAATTTTTTTAAGAGGCGAGAAATTTCTTGAAAATGTTGTTCGGCTAAAATTTCTGTAGGCGCCATTAAAACTGCATTCCAGCCTGCCGCCGCCGTTTGGAGGAGCGCCATTGCTGCTACCACGGTTTTGCCGCTACCCACATCACCATTTAATAATCTATTCATTGGCTGCGTTTTTTCTAAATCCTTTAAAATTTCATAAGCGCATTTGCGTTGGTCATCGGTTAAGTGAAAAGGTAGAGAACGGACAAATGATTGCGCCAGTTTCACATTGAGTGGAATGGAAGGCGCCTTTTTGCTTGCTAAATTTTTTTTGTGAGCTAGGGCTGCAGTTTGCAAAATAAAAAATTCATCAAAAGCAAGGCGCCTTTTTGCTTTTTCCATTTTAGAAAGAGAAGAAGGAAAATGAATTTCAGTTAAGGCTTCAGCGAGAGAGGGAAAATAATATTTTTGTTTGATAGAGTTGGGCAGATAATCAGGCATTTTTTTCACCAAGGGCATTATTAGGCTTACTAAATAGCGCAGCCATTTTGGCGAAATACTATAGGTTACATTATAAACAGGTACAATCCGAGCGGTATGGATAGTACGGGGTTTATAGATTTCATATTCTGGATTTTGCATTACATAATAAGGTAATCCATATTTTGCCTGACCACTTAAATACACAAGGGCATCTTTTTTAAGAACTTCTGTAATGTAAGGTTGGTTAAAAAAAACGCAGGAGAGTACACCAGTTTTATCTGCTACTTCTATCTCTGTTAAAAACATTTTTTTGCGCGGAGTACGGATGGTTTGGATTTTTTGAATTTTAGCCAAAACCGTTACAGTTTTGTCCGGTTGCAGATTTCGGATCGCGACGATTTTACTAAAATCATTGTAGCGAAATGGGAAATAAAAAATTAGGTCACGAATTTTTTCTAGACCCAATTTTTTTAAAGCTTTTTGTTTTTGTCCCCCCACGCCATAAAGAGAGGAGAGAGGGGAGGAGAGGGTAAACATAAAAAAGCTAAAAGTTTAAAGCTAAAAGTGTAAAACAACAACTTAAAACTTTTAGTTTTACACTTTTAGATTTTAGCTTGAGCGAAAGCGAACGCGCCCTTGGCAGGACTCGAACCTGCGACCTTGAGCTCCGCAAGCTCACGCTCTATCCAATTGAGCTACAAGGGCAAAATTAATTTTAAATTTTTAATTTTTAGCTAATTTTTTATTTAGGTTATTGAATTATTGCCTTATTCACAATAACAATAAAAATTAAGCAAATAAAAATTGGTTAAAAATTAAGAAACAAAAATTAAAAATTATATGATTATATTTTCAATATTCGCGACAAACGATCAGTGGTTGATTCTTCAGTCCTTTCTAAATTCTCATTTAAAAAGGGCAGTAAAGTTTCCCTAATTTTCACTGGGTCTTGATCCATAATCTGCATAGAGATCTCCGGAAAAAAAGTGCGGTTGCTTTTAAAATTTAAGGTCTTTACCGGCGGATTATAGATAACCCAAAATTCTTGCAATGAAGTATAGGGATAAAATTTTTCTCCCATCTTCACCCCCCTTTTTGTTAGTGCAATATCCAGCATCAAAGGTTCTTTTTTGTGTAAAATATAAAGTACAATTCCAAACATAGCAACCACGATAATTAGAAGATAATTTTTCATCCAGATACTAGAACCCACCAAAAAAGCGCCCAAGGAAAAAGTAGCAATGTACCAATTGCGGCCTTTTTCTTGCTTGTCATATTCTGGCGCGCGCCAAGAAATTAAAGTCTCGCCATAATCCTCCGCGGTTGGATTGGAATAGTTATTTTGGTTTTCTGACATAAGTGTATTTTATTATTGATTTTATAATATAAATAAATCTTTCACAAGGGGAGAAAAGCCTACCCTATGGTTAATGCGAGTCGTTATATTTCGGGGGACGATTGCGGGATTGCTTGGCTTCGCCGAGCTTGGCGATAAAACTTTTTATTCTTTTACATTAAAAGCCTTGAGAAAAAAAGACTCACTATATTTATTTGGATTGATTTTTAAGTTCCTGCACATTACCTTGAATAAAGATATTAACTTATCATTAGCGAACTCTGTCTGTCGCGAAACGATTATTTCATGAAATTGATCAAGTTTTTCAAGTACGTCTTTTGAATCTTGAAAAACAATAAATATCTCATTTAATGTTTTTGAGAAATCATCTCCTTTTAAATTATATCGATAACCACAGAAATTCTTTAAGGTTTCGATTTTAGCTCTTACTTTTTCCGTTTTTCTATGATAAACAATGGAGATTATAACTCCCAAAATTCCAGAAATTAAAGAAGATATTATAGTAATTAAAATCCACATTATTTTATA
>CAYWOB010000036.1:0-8666 GCA_964459815.1 uncultured Candidatus Saccharibacteria bacterium | reverse complement strand
GTGGCAGGCGATAATCCAGGGAGTAAATACGATCGCGCGAGGCAGTTCGGCGTGAAGATTATTTCGGAGAAAGAATTTGTAGAATTGTTAACATAAGTTATGCACCTTGAAAAATTAGCTTGTCTAAGATGCTATCAGCATATTGGAAATCAAAACTACAAGCTTGTTTAACTTGGTAAATGGTTTTCTTCTGAATATAACATTCCCTTTCCAGTACAGTGTAAGCCAGCATACCAAGGTGAAAGTGTGCGACATGGAAAGATAGTTAAACTTCTTGTCCCAAATAAGAAACTAAGAAATAGTCTTTTTAATAAGGCTTATAATCATTTCAACTTCACATCTTTTTAAATCTTCGTATAATGGCAAGCACAAAATTCTATCTGCAATATCAGATGCAACCTTTAAATTGTTACAGTCAAGTAAACAGTTATTGTTTTTTAAGTACTTGGCCTCGGAAGTTAGAGGGGAAAAATACTTTCGTGGTTTAATTTTGTTTTTTAAAAGTGTAGAATAAACTCGATCCCTCATTCGTTTATTAATGAAACAGACTGGCATGTAGCAGTAATTATATTTAGAGGCGATTATGTTAGGAAATTTAATTTGGTCAACTTGTCTTAGTTCTTTAACGTATTGCTGATAGACTTTCTTTCTGGATTGAATGATCCGATCAACATGTTCAAGATTACAAAGTCCCATGATTGCCTGTAACTCGTTCATCTTAGCGTTGATTCCTGGCAAAATAACCTCTTCTTCAGATTTCAGGCCAAAGTTTCTTAATAATTTGACCTTTTCAAATATCTTTTCGTCATTAACTGCCAATGCCCCACCCTCAATGGTGTGAAAAATTTTTGTAGCGTATCCATTTGTCCTATCCTTTACGCTATCTGCATCTCAAAGAGAATCACGGTCCAGCAGTAGCTATGAATTTAGGCTTGTTGTTTGCACGCAATGAAATCATCATTTTTTTAGACCCGGATATGATGGTTCACAGGAATTTTATAAAAAGCCATTTAATTAAACATGAACTCACCAATCAAGCAATTATTGTTGGTTTGAGAAAGAATATTAATTTAAGACTTTTTTATAAAAAAATTAAGGCGTTGCCAAAAGGTAAATATTGCCTAAGCAAACCTTCCTATAGAGAAGATTTTCGTTATAAAAGATTTGTGCCCATTAATTGGCGAGACACATTCGTCAATGTTAACCACGACAATTTTAATAAAACATGGTATCTTTTAAAGGAGAGCTCTAATTTCTTAAATTTTGGCAACGGAAGAATCATTGGTATCTGGGACTTGCCATTTATGTTTTTGACCTGTAATGCTAGTGTTCCCAGAAATAACGTCATAAAAGTAGGTGGTTTTGATGCTAGGTTTGAAAAAAATATTTTGGAAGACACTTATTTGGCGGCAAAGCTGATTGCCTCAGGGATGTATCTAATCCCTAATTTACAAGCTACCGCCTACCACATTGCTCAAAAAGTGCTTAAAAGACAGCACCATGAAAAATTTAAAAGAAATTTTCAACTCTATACCAAATTTAAAAAAGGGAAATTGACCTTTTCCTCAGAGAATAGGTGGAAAGAAAAAATGCAAATTTACTTTCAAAATAAATTTAAGCTTGTTATTTAAAAGTCTATGTCAGAATACCCGTCTATCGCTCAAAAACTTATCTTAAGATTTAAAGATAAAATTCTTGTGCTAAAACATCCCAATGGTGTTATCAGCTTTCCTGGCGGTAAAATTGAGTTCGGTGAATCTCTATTTTCTGCTCTTAATAGAGAGCTGGAAGAGGAATTAAACTATACCTTAGATACAATGCCCAAGCTGTTTGATGTATGGAACTATATTTCTGGCGACAAAAAAACGCACAGTATTTTTATCTATTACATTTATGATCTCCAAAGGCACATCCAATTTTTTTCTCCTGAAAAATCAGAAACACTTTGGTTATCCAAGCAAGATATGATCAACATTAATCTAATTAAGGATAGTCAATTCCTTGATAAGATGTTTAAATTTTGATGATTATACAAATACTTTGTGGCAACCTTTATTTGTTTTCAGCCAGCTTCTTGCTTGGCTTTTTTAAGTCGTCCAATAATTTTTCTGTATTTTTATATAAATAGGACTTTCGCGTTTGTTATTCCCGTCCGCCTCGGGCGGAAAAATGACATAGAACATAGTGAATCGTGAAGGTCCTAATAAATTAACTTTACCGCATCTTTATTTTTATGATATATTCTAGATCCCAAAATTAATTAGGCTCTAGACTAGCAAACTCTGTGTTAAAATAGAGTTATGAAGCTAAATAGAGCGAAAATATCAGGATTCAAAATTGAAAAAATTATTCACTGTTTTTGTCAATGCAGGAAGATTATGTTAGAATGAGTTTAGTTTTAAAACATTATCTATGAAATTAACCAAACAACAAGTAGAACATATTGCGCACTTAGCACGATTAGGGATTTCTGAAGAGGAAAAAGAAAAATTTGCTAATGAGTTATCTTCTATTCTTAATTATGTTAGTGAATTAAATGAGGTAGATACAGACAATGTAGAGGCTACAAATCAAGTAACTGGTCTTCTTAATGTGATGCGCAAAGATGAGGTAGAAAAATTTGGACGGGAAAAAGAACTCATAGAAATGACACCAGAGCATCAAGGAGGATGCGTGAAGACAAAGGCAATATTGGAATAGAGGAAGTGAAATTGATAAGGGGAGGTGCAGGAGGGGTTTGGAAAATTTAATGTTTTAACCCCCTTTACTTTCGGGGTCCCAAAAAAATTTTAAAAATTTTTTGGGCTTTATTTCCTCCTTATCAGGGAGAGAAATTTATCATTTCTTAATGTATTTTATATTTAAGTGAAAAAAGTCATGAATCTCCATGCCCTTACAATTAAAGAAGCACATAATAAACTCCAAAGCGGGGAAATTTTTGCGACAGAGTTGACGCAGATGTGTTTACGGCGCATTAGTGAAGTAGATCCCCAAATTAAAGCTTTTTTAAAAGTTACTAGTGAGAGGGCTTTAATCGCAGCGGAAAAAGTGGATGAGAAGATTAGAAGGGGAAAAAAGATTCAAGCACTGGAAGGTATTCCTATAGCCTTGAAAGATAATATGTGCACGCGGGACATTGTGACTAGCTCGGCTTCGCGAACGTTGGAAAAATATGTGCCACCTTATGATGCTACCGTCGTCCAAAAATTAAAAAAAGCGGGGGCAATTATTCTCGGTAAAACTAATATGGATGAATTCGCTATGGGTTCATCCACAGAGAATTCTGCTTTTCAAGTAACCCATAATCCATGGGATCAGACTTGTGTACCTGGTGGTACATCCGGCGGCTCTGCTGCTGCGGTCGCTGCGGATGAATGTATTTATGCCCTAGGTTCAGATACTGGCGGTTCTATTCGTCAGCCCGCCAACCTTTGCGGCGTGGTCGGTTTGAAACCGACCTATGGCCGTGTCTCACGTTATGGTTTGCATGCGGCTGCCTCTTCTTTAGATCAAATTGGGCCCATAACTAAAACAGTAGAGGATTGTGCCCTAGTTTTAAATGTAATTGCTGGTCAAGATCGGTATGATGCCACGAGCGGGGTACAGGTGGTGCCGGATTACACTGCAACTTTGGGTCGCGATTTGCATGGCCTAAAAATTGGTGTGCCGGTTGAATATTTTGGTAAAGGTATAGAAGACGATGTGCGTGCCGCGATAGATCAAGCGATTGATAAACTAAAAGATTGCGGTGCTAAAATCCAAAAAGTGAGTTTACCTTATACAAAGTACGCTTTGGCCGTTTATTATATTTTACAGCCTGCCGAGGTTTCAGCGAATTTAGCACGTTTTGATGGTATTCGTTATGGTTATGCTACAGAGGAGGCAAGAAACCTTGAAGAACATTATTTAAATTCTCGCGCTGAAGGTTTTGGGCCTGAAGTGCGCCGTCGGATTATGCTCGGGACCTATGTTTTGTCTGCCGGCTATTATGACGCCTATTACAAAAAAGCCCAAAAAGTTCGAACATTTGTGATAAATGATTTTAAGAATGTATTTCGCAAGGTAGATGCTCTCGTAACTCCCGTTTCGCCCACCCCTGCTTTTAAGATTGGCGAAAAAGTGACAGATCCGCTTTCCATGTATTTGTCCGATGTATTCACCGTACCTGTGAACATTGCCGGTGTGCCTGCAATTTCCACTCCTTGCGGCTTTTCTAAGAATTTGCCTATAGGGTTGCAGATTATCGGCCCATGGTGGGGTGAGGAGCAGATTTTGCAAGTAGCGTACGTATACGAACAGAATACAAATTGGCACGAGAGAAAACCTAATCTTTAGAGAATTTTAGATTCTAAATTAAAATTTTGCACCTTCCTCTTTTCTTTTTTGTGATTTGTGCTATACTGTATAAGTAATATTTTGTTTAAAAAATATTATCGTCGCGGGGTAGAGCAGCGGTAGCTCGCGAGGCCCATAACCTCGAGGTCACGGGTTCGATTCCCGTCCCCGCAACAAATAATTTTTAGTGAACAATGTAAGATTCATTTTGATTAATTTAGGAAAATTTTTCTAAATTTTTTGTTATTATTGTTCTTACTGATCGTAATTAACAGTAGAGCGATTAAACGATGCAGTAATGAAGCTAGGGCGGCGTAGCTCAGTTGGTTAGAGCGTGGGACTCATAAGCCCAAGGTCAGTGGTCCGAATCCACTCGCCGCTACACTAAGGTACCTTGAATTACGAAATGAGGTAACATACAAATTTTGAGGGCCATGGGCATCTTGCCTATGGCCAAAACTTCGGGCAAGATGCCCGAAGTCCTCGGACAAGAAGTCAATTTCGTAATTCACGGTAAGGTAATATTACAAAAAGTTTAAAAATTGAAAATTTTTTCAAGGTCGTGTAGTGTAGTGGTCAACACGCCTCCCTGTCACGGAGGAAATCGCGGGTTCGACTCCCGTCGCGACCGCATAGATTTAAGATTTTGGTGGGGGGTCAACATCAGATCGCGGGTTTACTCGCCATTTCGGCGAGCGCCCACTGTATTTAGCCGGGCGACTCCCGTCGCGACCGCACTACGCTTTTTCATTACACTCAAAAGCTTCGTGCGGCAAGCCGCCACCATTATCTGTTTTATTTTATGCATTCTGAAAATCAAAAACCAAATCTTGAAAAGTATATACCACCCCACGAGAGAATAAAAGAATATACAGAGATTATTCAAGAACTTGAAAAGGCAAGAGAAGCAACAGAAGAAAGAAAAAAATTATTGCAAGAAGAGTTGGATTATGTTCGAGAAATGGAGAAGATAGAAGAAAAAGAGAGAGGGGAGGATGATTTTGAGAAGCGCAGGATGGAGTTGGAAGAAAAAATCTGGGCATTAGATAAAGCGATTGTAGAATTGAATAATCTTAAGGAAGAGGCAGAAGAAGGGGAAAAAGAGACAGAAAATATTTTACAAAGAATGGAAGATGTCTTAGAGAGTTACAATTTTGGCCCCAGCGAGAAAATTTAGACCAGTTTCATAATGACACTAAAATTTAGTTAAAGAATGTCAATACATATTAGCGGATAGTGAAGTTAAATAATTGTTTATTAGAAAGCAAGCCCCCCTCTTGATTTTAATTGTAAGCCATTTAACTTTAGTGAACCAAAAAACCGAAATCAAAAAATTCATTGCTAAGATACCTAAAGCAGAATTACACCTGCATATTGAGGGCACATTAGAGCCAAAGTCAATGCTTACTTTTGCAAAGAGAAATCATATTAAGACAAAATATGATTCTATTGTCGCCCTCAAACGAGCTTACCACTTCCGCAACCTCCAGGATTTTTTAAATATCTATTATGCAGGCGCGCAGGTTTTAAAAACAAGGCAAGATTTTTATGATCTTACATTTGCTTATTTGAAAAAAGCCCGCTGTCAGAATGTCCTTCACACTGAAATTTTCTTTGATCCCCAGATACACACCGAACGTGGTGTGTCTTTTGAAAATGTAGTTAGCGGCATTTATAATGCCCTACAGGATGGACAGAAGGAATTCCATATTTCCTCGCGGCTTATAATGTGTTTTCTACGTCATCTAAACGAAGAGGCGGCCCTTTTAACCTTGAAACAAGCTTTGGGTTATAAGGATTGGATTACCGCCGTAGGTTTAGATTCCTCCGAATTGGATCATCCGCCGTCTAAATTTGAAAGAGTGTTTGAGCGTGCACGTGCCAATGGGTTTATTACCGTAGCGCATGCAGGGGAAGAAGGTCCTGCTCGTTATATTTGGGAGGCATTAAAAATTCTTAAAGTTTCACGCATTGATCATGGGAATTGTGCTTTAGATGATGAAAAATTAGTTCAAGAATTAGTCAAACAGAAAATACCACTCACCATTTGTCCCTTGTCTAATCTGAAGCTTCAAGTGGTTAAAAATTTATCCCAACATCCTCTTAAAATAATGTTAAAAAAGGGACTCTTAGTTACCATAAACTCGGATGACCCTGCTTATTTTGGAGGTTATATCAACGCGAACTATGAAGCTATTTCTGGAGCGCTTAATTTATCCCAAGAAGAGATCAGGATACTTGCCTGGAATTCTTTTGCCGCCTCTTTTCTGGATGCAGAGCAGAAAAAATATTATCAGAATAATAGATAATCTTACTGAAATTAAAATATGCTAGACCAATTAAAATTCAAAGGCCACAATTTTAGATTACCTCTTTATCTCCCTGATGCTACACGCGCTGTAGTGCGTAGTACAGATTTAGAAGATGTGAAATGCGCAGGTATTGAAGCCTTAATGGTAAATGCGTATCACTTAATGCATAATCCAGGGATAAGTGTATTAAAGCAATTTGGGGGGTTAAAAAAATTTATGGGCTGGCAGGGATTACTCGCTTCAGATTCCGGCGGTTTTCAGATTTTATCTATGATTTATATGAACAAATCCTTGGGTGAAGTACGAGACGAGGGTGTAATTTTTAAACGGCAGAATAAAAAATATAAATTGACTCCTGAAAAATCCATAGAAATGCAATTTAATATCGGTGCAGACATAATGATTTGTCTTGATGATTGTCCAAAAGGCAGCGCCAGTAAAGAAGAAATAGCGCGGAGTGTAAAGCGTACTATTGCTTGGGCTGCAAGATGCAAAGAAGAATATGAACGTCAGATTGAGAAAAGGAAAATTGCGAAAGATAAATTGCCTTTACTTTTTGCCGTTGTCCAAGGAGGGGATTACAAAGATTTGCGTGAAGAATGCGCGAAAGGTTTACTCTCTTTAGGATTTACTGCTTATGCTTTTGGTGGCTGGCCTATAGGCGAGGACGGAAAATTTAATTTTGATATTGTTCATTATACCGTCTCTTTAATTCCCGAACATTTTCCGAAATTTGCCCTTGGCATTGGTAAGCCGCAGGAAATTGTGGAAGGTTTCAAAATGGGCTACCATATTTTTGACTGTGTCTTACCCACGCGTGATGCCAGGCATGAACGGCTTTATGTCTTTCGCGAAAATCCTGCCAAAATAGATATTTTAAAAACAGAGAAAATCCATAGCTACCTTAATATTGGTGAAGAAAAATATGTGCGGGACAAACGTCCCATAAGTGACTTTTGCGATTGCCATACTTGCCAGCATTATTCCCGTGCTTATTTGCATCATTTGTTTAAAATTGCGGACACCGCTGCTTACCGCCTCGCTACGATCCATAATTTGAGAATGTATAGTATGGTTATAAAGTTGTTGAGGGAAACAACAAAATAAATTTTCAATTTTCAAGCTCCAATTTTCAATGAAATTCCAAACCTGAAAATTCCAAACTAATATTTGAAAATTGGAATTTGGAGCTTCATTGGGATTTGAAAATTGTAAATTGAAAATTATGAACCTATTTATCGTTGCCACCCCTATCGGCAACCTAAAAGATATTACCTTACGCGCTTTAGAGATTTTAAAGAGCGTGGATTTAATTTTAGCTGAAGATACACGCGTGACCAGTAAATTGCTTAGTCATTATAAGATTCAAAAACCGCTCAAAACTTACCACGAACATTCAGGAGAAAGAGTATGTCAAGAAATTAAAGCAATGTTAGAACAGGGTAAAAATATTGCCCTCGTTACTGACGCCGGAACACCAGGGATTGCCGACCCCGCAGGAAAACTTATTCAATTTATTCGCCAAAATTTGCCGGCAATAAAAATTGTTCCCATTCCCGGACCCTCTGCCTTAATCACGGCTTTATCCGTTGCCGGCATTCCTACAAATAGATTTACTTTTCTGGGTTACCCACCGCATAAAAAAGGTCGCCAAACTTTTTTTGCGAAGTTTGCAAAAATCAAAATCAAACCCATTGTTTTTTATGAATCCCGTTACCGTCTCCAAAAAGCGTTGGACAATCTGGCCGCTGTGTTTGAGTCACAAAAAGAAATTATTATCGCGAGTGAACTTACGAAAATGTTTGAAGATATTTTTCAAGGCAATATTGCAGAAGCAAAAAAATATTTTGTTGGTAAAAAAGGGAAAGGGGAGTTTGTGATTATAGTGCCCTAATATTAATGGCCCCTCCCTGATAAGGGAGGGCAGGGTGGGTTTTAACCCTCTTGTTCTCCTCTTATCAGGGGAGAGAGAAATCATTTGACCAGAATCCTTTTTATGCTTTAATTAGAATCCTGAAG
>CAYWOB010000035.1:1928-9241 GCA_964459815.1 uncultured Candidatus Saccharibacteria bacterium | reverse complement strand
GCTCCGCGAGCAGGACTCGAACCTGCAACCCACTGGTTACACTTAGCCCCTATATTTCTATAAGGCGTGGACTATATCATCATCTTATCCTAGGAAGGACTTAGATGTCTCGGTATTTAGTCTCTACGGCGTCCCTTAGGTTCGCTCTAAAGCTTACAGAAGGGTTCCCACGGTATTACCCTGATTCAAATCAAGGGCTTCACCGTTATCCCGAGATTGTCATTCTAAAATTTCTCTTAGAAGCTGCAACTTTGTGACTACCAACCTCCCCACTACCGACTGCCACCTTATTCAAATTTACTCAGTTGATTGTTGAAAGTTAATAGCTGGTAGTTGTGTTAACTACAGCCAGTTGCTCTACCATTGAGCTATCGCGGAAAATAAAACCGTAATGAGTAATGTGTAATGAGTAATATGTAAAAGATTATTTACTTTGCTTGGTAATTGAACGAATTAAACCATTAATTAATTGTCTAACTTGATTAGCTTTTTCTCCTAATGTTCTACAGATTTCTAGGTCAATATAACCTAAACCTTTAGCCAAGATTAAAAAATTCTGTACCTCGGCCACTGATCCCCTTGCCTGATAATAGAACTTTGTTTTTTCATTAAAATGATATCTAGCAAAAACCTTCAGCTATATTCGCTATAATTGAACTCGCTACCCTACGCAATTGGCTTACTATACCGAAAAGTTCTTCCTGAGGAAAATTTTGAGTAATCTTATAAATTTTTAAAACCAATTTATATCCTTCTTGCCAAGCCTTTAAATTATAAAAATTTCTAGTTTTGCCTTCCTGCTTCATAAATAAAATTACACATTACGCATTACACATTACCTTAGTAGTCCTTCAATTTCTTTACCAGTACATGATCCCGAATCTTCTCTAGGGCTTTTGCTTCAATCTGGCGGATCCGCTCACGCGTTACGCCAAATTCCTGACCCACTTCTTCTAGGGTATGAGAAACTCCGTCAGTCAAACCAAAACGCATATTTAAAATCCTCTGCTCCCTAGGGTTGAGATCCTGAATCACATCTTTAATATGATTTTTTAAAAGTTCCTGACCAGCTAAACGATCCGGGGTAGGCGTCTTTTCATCCTCAATAAAATCACCCAAAGTGGAATCTTCATCATCTTCACCCACAGTTGTTTCCAAAGATACGGTCTCCTGCGAAACCTTTAAGATCTGCCGCACCTTTTCCAAAGGAATGCCCATTTCCGCCGCAATCTCTTCGGGCATTGGCTCCCGACCTAAATCTTGAACTAATCTACGTTCGGTTTGGGTAAACTTGTTAATTGTTTCCACCATATGCACCGGAATTCTAATTGTGCGCGATTGGTCAGCAAGTGCTCGCGTAATTGCCTGACGAATCCACCAAGTGGCGTAAGTGGAAAACTTATAACCCCGGCGATAATCAAACTTTTCTACCGCCCGAAACAAACCAATATTCCCTTCTTGAATTAAATCCAAAAGGGAAAGGGAACGTCCTGTATATTTTTTTGCGACCGAGACAACGAGGCGCAAGTTAGCCTCAATAAGCTTATTCTTCGCTTCTTTGTCCCCTTTTTCTTTACGCTTTGCTAATTCAACCTCTTCTTGAGGAGTCAAAAGAGGCACCTTACCAATCTCCCGCAAATACATTTGCACTGAATCCGAAGAGATATCACCAAGATCTAAACCTTCCCAAAATCCCACTTCTTTTTGGGGCTTCTCCCCAGCCTCTGTATCCTCTCTGCGACTTTCAATAAGATCTTTTTGTGTCTCCTCCACACTCACCCCTTCTTCTTCTAAGCGCGACAAAAAACCATCTAAGACTTCTTCATAATCTTCAATCTCCGGAATCGCTGATAAAATCTCATTAATCGTGATAAAACCCTGTTCTTTACCTTTATGAAAAAGATAATTTAATTTTGCTTGGGAAACCGCGCTTTTCCTTTTCGCTCGTTTAAAAGGACGATGAGGTTTTGTTCGCCCTGCCACCTTTTTTTTCGGCCGCGAAGAATAAAAAGATTTCCCTTTTTTCGAAGGCTGATTTTTTTTAGAAGTAGTTCTTCTAGCTTTATACTTCTTCTGTTTCTTCTTTTTTGCTCTCATCTTTTTAGACTGAAGTCTCTGCTTATAAGATTTATGTTGGCGGGATTTATGCCTTTTTGTTTTTTGTTTGCGGTAAGACACGAAGGTTTACCATGTTAAATAGTTGCAAAGCAAATTTAACAGAGTAAATTAAATGAATTATTAAAATCTCCCCATTTCTTGGGTTAAAGACTGAAGCTTGCGGGTTAAAAGCTGTAAAGTAGTCTTATCTTTCGCACTTTCTGCCCTTTGAATTTGAAGTTCCAATTCTTTTGATTTCTGTCTATAATACTGCTCTTTTAGTCTTTTTAAGGCCTGTTCTACTTCTTGAGCGATTATCTCTTCTTGTTCATTTTCTTCCAAATCTTTTTCCACATCTAAAATAGCCACTTCTAGCTGGGTAATACAATTCGAATGGGAATCCTGGATTTTTCGCTTAAAATGAAGAAAATTAAAGTTCTTATTCTTATTATAATATTGGCTCAAAAGTTTGTAAATATTCTGCCATTCCAAGGACAAAATAGATGGCTTTATCCCTTTTAAAATCTCACTTAAAAAGCGGGGGTATTTTAAGCCAAGGCCTAAAAGATGGCGACCTAAAAAATCACCAGGGGCAAGATTCAAATCCACAGAAGGTGCCACCTCCTCACGTTCAGGACTTTTGGAATATGGCGATGCCAGTTCTATCCTTGCCATTGCTTCGCGCAAAGATTCTTCCGGAATATTTACAAGGGATGATAATTTTTGTAAATAATAAGCCTGTTCAATCTGATCCGGTATTTTTTTAATGATTGGTAAAATTTCAGCGGCAATCATTTTTTTGCCCGCAAGTCCTTCTGGATTGTAATGTTTTAGGGCTAGATCAAAATAAAACTCCATAATACCTACTGCTTGCTTCGTCGCCCTACGCCAAAGCTCTGGGTTCTTTCTCACTAAAGAATCAGGATCCTCACCCTTTGGCAAAATGATGACACGGACAGCTAGACCAGCTGCAATCGCATTTTCAATGCCGCGCTTCGCTGCCCCCACTCCTGCTAAGTCTGCATCAAAACAAAGCGCAAGATTATGAGTATATCTCTTGATTAAATTAAGCTGACCCAATGTCAAGGCAGTTCCGGATACGCCCACCACATTAGTCACTCCTACCTCGTGCGAAGAAATTACATCCAAATATCCTTCTACTGCAATACAAAGATTCTCTTTTTTAATCATCTGTTTTGCCTGATCCAGGGCATAAAGTACACTACTTTTATCATAGATTAAGCTTTGAGGCGAATTGATGTACTTCCCTAAATGGTCCCTCGTTTCATCTAAAACACGGGCACCAAAACCAATTACTTGACCATAGACATTGCGTAGAGGGAACATCAACCGTCCTCGGAAACGATCATAAAATTCAGTGGGATTCTTTTGAATTATTAATCCAGCTTCAGAAATCTCTGCTGCTGAAAATCCTTTTTTACGTAAAAAATCTAAAGTGAGGTGCCAAGAAAAAGGAGAATATCCCAGCAAAAATTTTTGAATCATCTCGGTCCCGACTTTGCGCGAAAGTAAATAGTCTCTAGCAATCTTCCCCTCGCGGGAGCGCCAAAAGGCCTCATGGAAAAAACGTGCTGCCCATTCACAAAGATTAATCAGCCTGTCACGTTTTGTTTCTAAACTTGGATCGCGTGCTTCCAATTTTACACCCGCTTTATCCGCTAAAACCTTGAGTACCTCCCGAAACTCCATTCCCTCCATTTTCTGAACAAAAGTAAAGATGTCGCCTCCCTCTGAACACCCAAAACAATGCCAAATCTGCTTCTCCGGCGAAACATAAAAAGATGGCGTCTTTTCATTATGGAAAGGACAACGGGCTTTAAAATTAGCACCCGACGGTGTTAACTCAATATATTCGGCAATAACATCGGCAACATTGAGTCGATTTTTAATTTCTTCAACCTCATTCATAGGGCAAAATCTAGAATTTAGAATATAGAATTTAGAGTAATTTGTCTTTAATTATAGCCTATCTAAATTGTAAGATAAAGATCTGAATTTTCTACTCAATTTCATAAACTAAAAACTTTGCATTACCATAAACCAAAGGAAAATTCAGCCTCCTGCCTTCGCGGAAATTCACCAAAAAAATCCGCGACCCCTCTCCAGCACTCTGTCGCATCTCTACGGCAATAACACGAAAATCACTCTCCGTGAGACTAAGAAAACTCTCTTTTAAAGGAACATCTTTTTGATAGCCCAATCTTTGCATTCTCCTCATCCATTCCTTACCAAAAGCAGGATTATAAAACATCAAAGTTCCATCTTTCCAATCGCCATAGATTGTTCTTTCTGATTCAATGCGAAAACCTTCCAAATTAGGTGGCACAATAAACATGTCCTTCTCTGCTGTTTCTTCTTTTGCTCTCTTCGCCACATCCAACCAAGATGGCTCTTGATGGTTACCTAAATAAAATCTATCCCCCTTAATATAAAAAATACCACCTAAAATTAAAACTACTACTAAAAAAATTTTAATAAAATGTGACGAACTGAATTGTGTCCTTCTCCATCCCAAAACCAATAACAACATTAAAAATAGAAAAGCCACATAGCCATAAATCCAATTATTTGCTCCATAAAAAATACCGAGAACAAACAGAGGCAATAATAATTTATTTATTTTCTTACTATCTTGTAATTCCCGCAAAAAATAATTAGCAAAATAGATACAAGTAAAATAAAATAACCACTGAAAACTGCGAAAGAGCTGTAAATTTAAAATCAAAGGAATAGGAATTAATTCGGAAAAAATAGTCGCCAAAACACAAAAACCTAGGATTAAAAAAATGGCGCCAATAATAATTCGATGATATTGACCTCGCGGCTTATATTGCAAGCTTATTAGAAAAACTAAAAAGACCAACGCTGCTTCTTCCAAAACTATTTTGGGCCAAGAAAAAGGGAAGATTTCATCAGAAGATCGCAAGCGCAACAGTTGTATCCAATCTATATTCGCATGCAGTAGACTTGCAGAAGATGGCGAAGATATAATTTTCCAAACAAAAATAGGACTCACAAGAATTCCTAAAATAATCCAATAAATTAACATTCTCTTCCAACCTATCTTACGGATCCAAATCAATGAGGCCACAAATAAAATCGCGATCATATGCACTGCACTCAAAGGATGCATCAGAAATCCCAAACCCTGTAGAATAAAGGACCACAAAAATTTCTTTTTAAGAAAAAAATAAAAAGCAAAAATTATTATTGGCAATACTATTACTCGTGTCAAAAAAATGCGGTCAAAACTGGAGATTCCGCCCAAAAGGGGTTTAAAAAACAAAAGGAAAAAAAGAGATAAATAACCCACCTCTTGTTTTTGGAAAAGAATTTTAGCGACCAAATAAATCCCCCAGAAAAAGAAAAATAAGGAGACACAATAAAAAATAAAAAATAAAATTGGGATATTGAACGGCAGATAACGACCCAAAAAACCTAAGCCTTGCCAAAAAAAACTATAATAATAAGATCTTTCTGATACTAAATAATCATCTGGATATAAATTGGGATTTTCTAAAGATTTTAAAAATGGAATGGTAATCGCTTGATCAGACAAACCATACTCATATTGATTAAGAGCAAATACAGAAATAGCCGTCAAAATAAAAATCATCATCAAAACGATATACTGTTCCCTATAAAACAAATTACTTAAAAACCGCATAAAAATATTAAGTTAGAACTATTTTTATCATAGCAAAAAGAACAAAAAAGGCGAGTTTTTAGGACTCACCTTTCTTTTCTCCGCTAACAAGAGAAGATAAAGAGGAGTTTTATTTTAAGACTGCACTTTATAATCCCAAATCCGTAGAACCATTTTCATCATTACTCTCTGAAATGCGACAAGTCTTTCTTTCCTTATTGAATGTTGCCCAAGCTGCTACTAACTCACGCTGATAGGTGATCTGAGCTTTAACTTGGGTCGCCTTAAATGTTTTCCATGCCTTGGCTCGCGCTTGGACTCTTTCCTTCACCGTAGATTTTCCCCAAGCTGTTACTAGAGCAGCTTTGCGCGCCTCTAGTGCGGTTTTAATCGCATCTGTCTTTTTAGTATAGGCAGTAATAATCGCACTCTCCCTTTTTTCCACTGCACTTTGAATACAGGCAGTGTTGATTTTTGTTGTCTTAGTGGTATTCGCCGCAGTAGCAGCTACTGCCACACCCATTCCTCCCAAAAAGATCACGAGTGTAAGAAGGATAAGGATTTTGCTTTTCATAATTTTTTTGATTATTAATTTCTAAATTATAAATAAATTTCATAAATTTTATTTAACACATTCTGGTGAAATCCTTTTTTACCCCTCTTTGAAAATAATCGCTGTGGGTAAAAGCCTGCCTGGCCCAACTTTATACTGACCATTCCAATAAAGCGCGCTAGAACCTCCGCCGTCCAGATTTAAAGCCGTATCTACCTTTAATGCCTCCATAATACTTGCTAAATCAGGCACGGTGGCGCTGCGCGCAATCACAAGATAAACCACACTGCCCCTCACGCCAATAGCACCGCGATTGCCCTTAGTAGTTAGTTGTTTATTATCCATTCTTTGCGAAGCAATGATATTTTTCCCATTCACAATGAGGCCTGGCGAATTGGAAATAAGCGCTTGAATCTTGGTATTGTATTTCTGTTCAAACTGCGTTAAACCTTTGAAAGTACGGCCATCTAGGAAAAAATAAGCCTTATTATTCTGATCAAAAACTAAGATTGAACCTTGCAGCCACTTAATCTCTCCGGCGTTAATTAAAAATTTATCTTGGGTATTATAGAAAGGGTAAAAATAATAATTCACTTTGCCCTTACACCAAGAATAATCTGGTGGGCAAAAATAAGCGCCATGCATACCGGCAAAACCATGATGGGAATCCACATAATTCTTTAAAGCTTTAGCTGGACAATTATTCTTGCAATCAGCCTTAGCCGCTGTGTCACTGATAATTTTAATTTTGCCCCTGCCTAAATCAATACGAGCCAAATCAATAGAGAAATTACCGCGTTTGGTGACAATACTCTTGCGTTCATAAAAAGTAATACCTCTCGGTGCTGAAAAATAAGCCTGCTTAACTACTGCTGCATCAATAAAAAGGGGCATAGATTGAGATTGCGTCAGAATCAAAAAAGCCGCAGTGCAAGAGAAGGCCAACACTGCGCTCAAAGCAATTGTTCGCGATAATTGTAATCGGTTTTGTTTTTT
>CAYWOB010000035.1:0-1828 GCA_964459815.1 uncultured Candidatus Saccharibacteria bacterium | reverse complement strand
CATATACCATCCTTGCGGCTTTTGACAAAGTGGACAGACTTTAGGCGCACTCTTCCCCTTATGAATATAACCGCAATTTAAGCATTTCCATTCCATCTCTTTTTCTTTGTCCGCAGAAGCCTTGACGTAGGCGGGGCTTTCAAACATTTTGCCGCTTTCCAGTTTGTCGGCCAAAATATTATATCTTTCCTCATGCTTTTCTTCCACTTCGCTAATTTCTTTAAATAAGTCAGCGATTTCAGTTTCCCCTTCTTCTCTAGCCACCTTTTCAAAATTCGGATACATTGTGCCCCATTCGTATTTTTCACCTTCTGCCGCGTGGCGTAAATTTTCCAAAGTGCCAGCTAAAGGATAGATGTCATAAGTATTGGTCATTTCTACTTTTGTTTTCAATTTTTCCAGCTCTTCTTGTGCATGAGCACGTTCATTATCTGCTGTTTCTTCAAAAACTCGCGCAACCCACATCAACCCCTCCTTCTTTGCAATTTCGGCATAATAAGTGTATTTGTTCCGCGCCATTGACTCCCCAGCAATAGCTTTCAATAAATTTTTATATGATTCTTTCATATTTTTATACAATTTTTTTATTTAAATTTAATAAATCCTATTTTTCTCTACCCTTTCTTTTCTAAAGCTCTTAGAATCTCCACGGGAATTGCAAATACAACTGTGTTAGACTTATCCGCACCAAGATCATTTAAGGTATTCAAAGTTCTTAAATGCAAAGCGCCATTAGCACTAGATAAAATTGTTGCTGCCTTGGCTAAATTAGTTGCCGCGGCTGCCTCTCCTTCAGCTTTGATAATTACTGCTCGCCGCTCTCTTTCTGCTTCTGCTTGCTTACCGATTACCCGCTTCATTTCTTCAGGTAAAGTTACATCCTTCAATTCCACTGAATGTACATCAATCCCCCAAACATCTGCGGATTTTCCCACAATAGTACGAATCTTTTCTGCGATTGCTTCGCGGCCAGACAAAAGTTCATCTAAATTCACCTCCCCTACCACATTTCGCATAGTTGTCTGGGCAAGCTGGGAAACCGCATAAAAATAGTTTTCTACTTCAATAATTGCCTTTTGTGCATCTCGTACTTTGTAATAAATTACTGCATTCACCGTCACGGAAATATTATCTTTTGTAATCGCTTCCTGGTTTGGCACATCCACCGCTTTAATCCGCATGTCCACTTTGCGATAGCTCTGGAAAATCGGCACTACAATCCTCCATCCAGGGTTTAAAATACCCGCAAATCTACCCAGTGTAAACTTCACCCCTTTTTGATATTGATTAACCTGCTTGATTGAAAGTAAAACAAAGGCAACTATAATTGCTAAAATTACAATATACATATTTTTAGAAAACTAAATAATTAGGAAAGGTTAACCCCGATTTCATTATACTAAAATTTGTTCTTTTTGTCTAAATAAAAAATAATGCCGACTATAATAATCGGCATAAGTATTCCTAGTCAAATGGTACAAAGGTTAATATTTTTTGTAGATAAGTAAGCGGAGAATCAAAGATTTCTGGCGAAGAAATTCTGGAACTTCTCACTTGAAATTATCTTGACGTATCTTTTTTAACTTCTTAAAAATCATTTTTTCCACTTCAATGTTGTGCAAAGAAGCGTAATATAACAATTCTATGATAACATCTATAATCTCTTCTTTGAAGTTTTCCGCATCATACTTTTCTGGGCGCACCTTCTTGCTAAAAATTTGCCGCGCCACTTCGCCGACCTCTTCTACTATTCTCACAAAAGAATAATATGGATCTGGTTTCAATCCCTTCTTTTTATGAATCTTGTCAAAAAGTTTTTTAATCTGTT
>CAYWOB010000034.1:0-9895 GCA_964459815.1 uncultured Candidatus Saccharibacteria bacterium | reverse complement strand
GAATTTGACGGATTTTGGGAAAGTAGTTTAACCGATTCTGCCTCTAAAGGATTTCCTGATATTGAGATTGTGGGTTTGGATTCGCGGCTAGAAACTATCAACCAGATTCTTGAGGTTACTAATAAACCAATGATTGTGGATGGAGATACAGGCGGCGAATTTAATCAATTTGAATATATGGTGAAGCGGCTAGAGCGAGCAGGGGTCTCGATGGTAATCATTGAAGATAAAATTTTTCCCAAAAGAAACAGTCTAGAGCCAGGCACCAAACAAGAATTGGAAAAAAAAGAAGTCTTTGCCGAAAAAATTAACCGTGGTCTCAAGATTAGAAAAAACCCTAACTTTATGATTGTGGCTAGAATAGAGAGTTTAATTGCAGGCTTAAGCATGAAAGATGCTCTCTCCCGCGCCCAAATCTATTTGGAAGCAGGAGCAGATGGCATTATGATTCATTCTAAAGACCAGAATCCAAAAGAAATTCTTAAATTCGCACAAGCTTTTTATCAATTTCCAAGAAAGTTAATTCAAGGAAAGACTTTAGTCTGTGTTCCTACTACCTATAATACTATTAAGGATCAAACCTTAGCTCATGCCGGTTTTCAAGTCATTATTCATGCGAATCACTTTCTACGTGCCGCCTATCAAGCTATGGAAAAAGTAGGTAAAAAAATTCTTCTTTGCGGCCGTTCTTTTGAAACAGATTCAGACTGCGCACCAGTGCAGCAAATTTTTGAAACTGTAGGGTTTTTGGAAATTAAAGAAAAAGATAAAGAGATAGCGGAAAAATTAGGCTCGAAAATCAAAGTAATCATTCCAACTGCGGGTAAAGATCAACTGGCAATCAAATATAAAAAACCTAAATCCTTAATCCCTATTTATGGTAAAACTATTCTGGAAAGACAAACGGAAACTTTAAGGGCAGCAGGGCTTAATAAATTTGTCATTATCAAGGGCTACAAAGGTAACCTGCTTAAAATGGAAAACGTAGAATATGTAGAAAATAAAACCTATTTAAAAACATATGTGCTCCATTCCTTATTTTGTGCTCGAGACCACCTTAACTCTGCTTTTATTTTTCTCTATAACGATATCCTTTTTAACGAAAATATTATCCGCAATTTAATTCAGGCCGCAGAATTAAATAAGGATATAGATATTATTTTGGTAGTAGATAACTCTTATCAAGATTATCGTCACCGCATCAAAAAAGATCTTGATCTCGTGATTACCAAAAATAAAATCGAGGAATCTGTCCGTAAAATTATGGAAACATTAGAAGAAGAAGTTAGCTTTATTGGTAGTGAAAAAATCAATCGTACCGCTGCTGATTATGAGTTTATTGGTATTGCTTATTTTTCAGAAAGGGGAGCCAAAATCCTGCAAGATGTTTATAATGATGTTTTAAAAAAATATCAACACAAACATTTTCAAGAAGCCCCTTGTGTAGCCAAAGCCGATTTCACGGATCTTATTCAAGAAATTGTGAATCGAGGCTATCATGTGAATATTCTCAAAACCTTTAAGGGTTGGATGGAAATTGAAAAAGAAGCTGACCTTAAATTAGCTAAAATAATCTATAACAATGCTCAAGAAAAAAACACTCCTCTTTAATCCTGGCCCCACCAATGTTTCAGACCAGGTCCGAGAGGCAATTAAAACCCCCGACATCTGCCACCGTGAAAAAGAATTTTTCCGCCTTTTAAGAGCAGTAAGAAAAAAAATTTTAAGAGTGGCCAACGCTGAAAAAACGCACACAGCGATTGCTTTTGTTGCCTCGGCCACAGGTTGCAATGAAGCAGTGATAAGTTCTTTAGAAGGTAAAGTTTTAGTCATCAATAATGGCAAATATTCAGAACGTCTTAAGGAAATTGTTATAAGATATAAAATCCCTTTTTTAGAATTATGTTTTAATCCTTTAAAGCCTATTGATTTAAAAAAAGTAGAAAAGGCTCTAAAGGTAGATCCAGCTCTCACGCATATTTTACTAGTTCATCATGAAACTACTACGGGTATGCTTAATGATTTGCATGCTATTGGTAAATTAGCAGCAAAATACAAAAAGATTGTCTGCGCTGACACAGTAAGTAGTTTTGGTGGATATAAGATAGATGTTAAGACAGACAACCTGGCTTTTTGCACCGTAAGTGCTAATAAATGCCTAGAAAGTTTCCCTGGCATATCCTTCGTAATTGCTCAAAAAAAAGAGCTGAAAAAATTACAAGGCAAATCCCGAAGTTATTATTTTGATCTCTATAACCAATGGGAATTTGAGGAAAAGAAAGGGCAAACTCCCTTCACCTCGGCCGTACAACTTTTTTTTGCCCTAAATCAAGCTCTAGATGAATTATTAACCGAAGGAATCCAAAACCGTATCCGAAGATATAAAAATAATGCTAACCTAATGCGACAAGGATTAAAAAAGCTAGGCTTTCGCTTTGTTTTGCCAGAATATCTGCAATCCAGTATTATCACGTCTATTAAATTACCCTCTAATATGGATTACTGGCAGGTGCATGATGAATTAAAAAGGAAAGGTTATACCATTTATTCTGGTCAGAGCACTCTTGATGAGGGGATCTTCCGAATCGCCACTTTGGGTCATTTATCTTCAGAAGATATTAAGAATTTTTTAATAGATTTTACACAAACCTTAAAAAAAATTAAATTTAAACCCAAATATGACTAAACCTAAAAAAGCCATCATTTTAATTGCGGGCTTAGGCACGCGGCTCCGTCCTCTAACCGAAAAAATGCCCAAATGCCTTGTAAAAATCAACGGTCAATCAATCTTAGTGAATGCCTTAAATCATCTCGCCGAGAATGGCATCATAGAAACAATCCTCGTAGTAGGTTATTTAAAAGAGAAAATTAAAAAAACCATAGGTAACACTTGGAGCAAGATGAAAATTAGCTATGTGGATAACGATCTCTATAACCAAACCAATAATAGTTACTCACTTTGGCTTGCCATAGAGAATCTTAATGAAAATGTTTTGGTTTTGGAAGGTGATGTCTTTTTTGAAAATAAGCTACTCACCAACCTTATCCAAGATAGCCGAAAAAATCTAAGCATTGTTGAAGCATACAACCCTAATCTTGACGGTACCTTTGTAGCCATAGATCAAGGCCAGAAAATTTTGCAAGTAATCCATAAAAAGGATAGACCAACAGATTTTACTTGCACAGACAAATTCAAGACCGTAAACCTCCATAAGTTCTCTCGCTCCTTTCTCCAAAACCATCTTCGTCCCACCCTGAAAAAACATATCCAAAATCAAAATGGTACAGAACCAATTGAATTTATCCTCAATGAAATCGTAAAGAACTATCACAATCTTTATGCTTTTAACGTAAAAAAAGAAAAATGGTTTGAAATTGACGATATAAATGATCTCAAAAAAGCAGAAGCTATTTTTAAATGACAGAATATAACCTCAATCAAATTACAAAACTATATGGCGGCTATTGGCGTTACGACTTTTTAGATTTTCATTATTTAATCAATGAATATTTTCCTCCCCCTATATTGATCAATATTTTAAAAAAAGAACTTCCCCAGTTAGTCAACCATTATCCTTCCACACAAAAAGTAATTACCAACCTTCTCGCCCGCTGGAAAAAAGACGAATATTTCTGTGCCGAGAATCTAATTATTAGCAATGGCTCCTCTGAACTTATCCGCATCATAAATAGCATTATTACGAAAATTACAATACCCATTCCTACCTTTAACGAATACACTGTTCTTCCTAAAAATAAAATGCATCTCTTCCCAATGTCTGAAAGAGACCACTTTCAACTTGATATAGAAGCCCTTATCCGCGCTATCAAAAAATCAAAAAGTGAATACACCGTAATTAACAACCCTAATAATCCGGTAGGTAATTTAACCAATAAAAAAGACATTGAAAAAATTCTCCGCACTGGTACTATCGCTATTATTGATGAAGCCTTTATTGACTATGCACCTCACTATTCAGTAGAGGATTTAGTCCCAAAATATCAAAATTTAATCGTTATCAAAAGCCTTACTAAATCATTTGGAGTGGCCGGTTTAAGAATTGGCTATCTTCTCACTACCAACGAATATATTAAAAAAATGGTAAGAGCCGCCTTACCTATTTGGAATGTTAATTCTCTTGCCGAAAGATTTATTGAATTGTTTCCAAAATTCAAAAAAGAATATCAACAAGCAATTCAAAAGACTATCAGGGAACGAGAATTTCTTTTTCATGCACTCCAAAACATTGACTATCTTGAACCCTTTCCCTCACAAGCTAATTTTATCTTTTGCAAAAGTAAAAAAGACGGCCGAAAAATTATGAAATATTTATTTAACCAACATAAAATCTTAATTAAAGGCGGTTTGAGTCAACAAACATTACAGAGCAATTTCTACTTGCGCCTTGGCGTCAAAACGCGCAAAGACAATCTTAAGCTTATTGCTGCTCTTAAAAATATATCAAAAGGCTATCTTATTTAAACATCCCATTAATAAATTCTCTTAACCTCAGGATTTAAAATCAATCCCTAAAAACTTTAATAAGGAAGAGTTTTAATTTCTCAAATTTTTAAAACGATATTATAATGCCCGCACACAAACCAAAAGTAATGCTCGTGGTTCCACCACGTAACATCCTTAAAACAAGTGTAAAAAGATGTTGCACACCCTTAGGACTTGCTTATATCGCTGCCGTATTAGAAAAAGCAAATATTGAGGTTAAAATTTTGGACTGTTATGCTGAAGGATATACAGAAGAACAAGACATTGGGGAAGGATATATTAAAACAGGGCTAACATCAGAGGAAATTAAAACCAAAATCAAGGCTTTTCAACCCGATTTCGTCGGCGTAACTTGTGTTTTTACCAGTGAAATAGGTAACGCCGCCGCTCTCTGCCGTTTAGTCAAAGAAGTGGATCCGCACATTAAAGTCGTGCTTGGCGGTTTACACCCCAGTAATTATCCTCTAGAAACTATGGAATTCTGTCCTAAAGTAGATTATATAATCTTAGGAGAAGGGGAGTACCGATTTTTAAAATTAGTCCAAGGTAAGATCCCATTTGATGGTTTGGTGATTGTGAAAGAACATAAAATTATCCCCGCCATAACCCGCATTGAAAATTTGGATCTCTTGCCATTTCCCGCGCGCCACCTATTAAAAATGGACATCTATTTAAAAATTAATAAACACATTTCCCCCTATCCCAAAAAACTCAAAACAGAACAAATTCTCACTAGTCGCGGTTATCCAGGTAGATGCATTTTCTGCACAAGCAGTAGATTTTGGGGATATAACTTCAGAAAAAGGACTCCTGAAAATGTACTAAAAGAAATGCAAGAACTTATAAACCAATATGGAATACAAGAATTCCAATTTACTGATGATACAATGACCCTAGATAAGACACGGGCGATGCGAATATTCAAAATGATGGAGCCTCTTCAAGTTTCTTTCTGTATGGCTAATGGTGTCTTTGTAAACACCCTTACCCGCCCACTTATTCATCAAATGAAAAAAGCGGGCTGTTATCAAATCACTTTTTCCGTGGAAAGCGGCAGTAAAAAAAGCTTGAAACTTATGAAAAAGAACGTGGATCTAGATAGAGTTAAACCTTTAGTACAATATGCAAAAAGTTTGGGTATCAGCTGTCATGCCACCTTTGTCTTGGGTATCCCTGGAGAAACCATTCAAGACGTTAAACAATCTTTCCGCTATGCCCATTACTGCGACTTTGACTCTACCTCTTTTTTTATTGTTTCACCTCTGCCTGGTTCTGAACTTTATGATCTTTGTTTAGAAAAAAAATATCTTGCAGACCTTTCCTTTGAAAAACTAGACTTTAAATCTACCAAAATCAATAATCCAAATCTGCCACCTGTGCTTTTAGAAAATACAATAAAAAAACGAAAATACCCTTTTTATTCTCAAATATTTGGCCAAACATCCCATCAAGTTTTTTAACAAATATGGTCTTTTTATGCTCAAAAATCCCCAAGAAATACCAAAGGTGTTTGGAAGAGTAACTTAAAATATTACACAACTTAAATGAAGATATTTATGTTTAAATTTCAAAATATTATTCTCCGAATTAATAACTTTCGTCAAAAACATCCCCGTACTTATTTTTTCATCTGGTTCTTTCTTGGTTTTGCATTGCTTTTCACCTTCTGCCATGAATTATCTGGCTATATTTTTGGTGGACTCTTAATTAGCGTCCTTATTTTAAAAGTTCCCGATCGGCCATTAAAAATTTTAGCTCTGCTCTTATTATCTTTATGTCCGCTTGTTCTTATTTTACAAGACAAAGCCTTAGCAGAATTAACCGCTGTATATGCTTATATTTTCTTATTTGCAGCTATAATAAATCAATTCAAATCTTTTAGGCAAGACCATCGTCTAAATCTTAAAATCTTTAATCATCTAAACTGGCAAAAAATCAACCTGATCTTTCTAGCTCTCCTAACCCTAATTATCTTTCAAGAGGTTCTTACTAAAAAAGGTCAAATTGAAATAGGGGATCTAAGTTTCCCCATTAGCGCGGAAAGGGTTTTGGGAAACCCATTCTTTCTTTGGAATGAATATGGCAGTTCTCCCGAAACCTTAAGCACTAATATCGCCCCTTTAGTCTTCCTGAACGCAGGATGGAATTACATCTTACATCTTCCAGCAGAAGTAATTTCCCGTCTAATAATTTTAGAATTTATCTTAGCAGGTTTATTCTCAACCTATTTCTTGGGCCACAAAATCTTTAAACATTTTACTGCCGAACCCCTATATCTTGAATTGTCTTGTACAATAATGACGATCTTTTATCTCTTTAATCCTTACGCCCTGCAACGGATTGTTCATCTCTATCACTGGATTGCCTATAATCTTCTCCCCCTCATTTTATTGCTTGGTTTGTATTTCTGGGAAACAAAGAAATGGCGTTTTCCTGTTCTTATTGCTTTGCTTTTAAGTTTTATTTCTTTTTCACCACATTATTTAGTTTATACAATCTATGCTCTTCTTTTATGGGCAATTCTGGAGATCATTTACCACTTCCTACATCCTGTTCGAGTACATAAAAGTCTCCAACAAAAAATAAAATTGGTATTAAAAGCTCTCTCTTTATTCCTAATTTTTGGCTTTTGTTTCCTAACCTTTAGCGCATATTGGCTAATTCCATATCTAAAATTAGCTTTTATAGAAAATGCACCAGCGGCGCCCGGTTATTTCCTCACTAAAGAATATTTTGAGGTATCTCAAGAAAAAGCCAAAGTGATTATAGAAACATTGGCTCTGTCTCCTGATCGTCCTCAAAGCAAAATCCTCAACATTTTTTTCTGGGTTTTCATCTCTTTTCTACCCCTTCTTCTTTTTCTCCCTCTTCTTAAACGTTGGCGTAATAAATATACTATCTTTTTTTCCATTCTAGGTATCACTGCAGCAATCTTTTCCACGATGCCCATCTGGGGTTTAGGCTTATATCTCAAAACCCTCTTTGATATACCTTATTTGAATCAATTTGGCTGGCTCCTGCGTGAAAACATCCGGGTGAATGGCTTGCTTGCTTTTTCTTACAGTTTTCTGCTGGCCTTCTTTACCCTAATGGCTTTAAAGAAGGCTTATCCTTTCCCATTTACCAAGAAAAAATCTCTTACTTAAATTGATGCGCTCTAAAAATTATTTCTATCTCATTATTGGCATAGTCATTTTCTTTTTCGGGATTTATTTCCAAGGTACAATCAATAAAATGATTGGCCAGGACCTTATTCCTGTAAGGATCCCCCCAGAGTATTATCGCGTTAACCAATGGCTTGCCAAGCAAAAAGAAAATTTCAGAATTATTTGGCTTCCCCCTCAATTCACAGCACGGACACTGGAATGGGCCAGTGATCGCCAAATCAATAAATTTATCATTCCCTCCTCTGAAAAACCTACATTTGCGCCCGCCACTCCCTATAGCAATCTTTACTTTCTATTGATTCAAAGCATCGCCGGTCAAGCACCCCATTTGAGTAAATTTTTTGATATCCTTAATACAAAATATATTATTCTTCGCCAAGACTTTGAAAAAGAAACGAGCGAAAGTATGCAGCAAAGCCTCACCCAAGATACATTTTTGAAGAAAATTATCGAAGAAAAATATCTCTCTGTCTTTGAAAATAAACAATATTCACCTTTTCTCTGGGCTCCTCAAGAATACTCCTTAGTTATCGGCGGCAGAGAAGCTATAGATATCCTTAATTCTCAAGAAAACTTTAATCCTGTTGAAAATGCCCTGATTTTTGCTGAACAAAGCCCAAATTTTTATCACCAAATAAACAATTTACATTTTAAAAATATTATCTTTAATAACACAACTTCCGATGATTTAACTTTTGCACTCATTCCAGAAACATACCTTATTAAACCAATATCTTTTACTAATGAAGGAACGGGGGAATGGCAAAAAGCTTCTACTGAAGAACCACTCCACGGGGAATGGCACCGCATTATTGACAACCTAAAAATCAGTGATTGGGGATTTGATTTTGGTAAAGGTTTAATTTATCCAGAACAAGAAAATCAAAAAATTCAAATTCCAATCTCGATAAAAGAAAATAGCCCCTCTGTTTTAATTATTCGGTATTTTCAAAATAATAAAGGAGGTAAATTGAGAGTCACTATTGACCAACAAGAAAATATTATAGACACGCTTAATCGGAACAACAAATTTACCACAAAAGCCTTTCACTTTACACCTTCATTAAATCAAAAAACATCCACCTTAACATTATGCAATGTAACTGGATTTAATGCTGTGAATCTTATTGCCCTTCTGCCAGAAAGTCAGTATATGCAATATCAAAATGAAGCCCAGGATATTATTGCTCATAATAAAGTTATTTATTTGCAAAATATTAACCCAGTGATGAATCTCGATCCTGCCCAATTGAATTTGCCGCGACCAGGCAATTACGATATCTCTTTGCGTTTCAAAAAACAGCCAAAAGATATAGAGGAAAATCAGGAAGATCCTGTTATTCCCCCCAATACAATAGAGGGTAGAAATATCATTGATTTCAAACAACTTCAGCAGGAAAAAAATAAAAATATCATTTTCACTATTGGAGAAGAAAAATACTCTCTACCCCCTCTTTCTACTTTAACAGACCCTTGGTATGATTTAGGAGTCAGTGATCTACAGCACAAAAATGGCATCCAATTTTATCAAGAACCTAGGGAAAAAAATCTCCTCACTCTAAATAATTTTCACATTTTAGACGTTGGCAATTTAAGTTCGGAAGACCAAAATATCTCTAGTAATAATTTACTCTCTATCCTTAACAAAGATCAAAATACTGTACAGATTGAAATCTCGGATAGCCCTAATGTCCCTGATAGAGAAGGAAGATTAATTACCGATGCAATCCGCGTTAATGAAAATGAGGGCTTCTATCTGGAATATGAATTCAGTGGGGAAAATATGAATGGCGTCAGTGCCCGTGTTTTATTCTATGGAGAAGATTATGATCCAATACATCAACGTACAGCTTTTAAGGTAGAAGATTTTATGATCGATCAAAGTGGCAATACTGACCAAAAAAAGATTTCTTATTTTTTCGGCACACCTCATAAAACCTATTATATTAAAATTGAATTTAAAGCCACTGCCAATCTTAAACAAAAATCTTGGTTCAAAATCGCCAATTTTAAACTTGTTAAGGAGAAACAAATTAATGATATCAATGCTATTCTCCTTGTGGAAAATCAAAATCAACCAGAACAAACAAAACGAATACCAACAATTCAATACACTAAAATTAATCCTACGCAATATCAAATTTCCCTTCGGAATCAATCTGAACCTTTTCTCCTTGCTTTCGCAGAAAGTTATGACCCAATGTGGAAAATAAAAGAAAAAAAT
>CAYWOB010000033.1:5636-10362 GCA_964459815.1 uncultured Candidatus Saccharibacteria bacterium | reverse complement strand
CACTACAGTATCGGATTTAAAACACAAAATCAATATTAATGTTAACAAATATAAATAAGATTATAGTAGTTAGCTCAAAACTAATCATTCAAAAGCATGAAAATCCTTATTATGAATTCTGGCGGCAGGGGCAAGGGTGCTGCTTCGCTTCTTAAATCAGTTATTTATGTTGCCCACCAGGCCTTGCCCCAAGCCCATTTAAATTTAATGTCTGTCAGTCACGAAATTGATGCCAAAAGAACTGGTATTAAATCGTTCCCTTGTTTAATTAGTCGCACACCTACTCTCACAAAAAAAATAAAAACCATCTTCTCTATGAGTCGTTGTCTTATCTGGGCCGCTATTGCCGGAAAATACGGAACCGATATTAACTTTTTAGTTAATCAATACGAAAAAAGATTATTACATGTGTACCAAAATAATGATCTTATCCTCACTTGTGTAGCTGACTGCCTCACTGATGATTTTATTATCTCTATTCCTATTGGCTATCTTTATCTTCTTAGTATCGGTATTCTCCTGAAAAAACCCGTGGCTATCCTTGCTTCACAAATCGGCCCCTTCAAAAATAATATTACAGGAATTATTCTCTCTCACCTTACCAAATATATTCTTAATAGGGTAAATCTATTAAACGTGAGGGATGAACAATCGCTATTCAATTTGCATAAAATGAGAGTTAATAAACCATCAATTCATCTCACTGCAGATATTGCTTTATTACTCAAAGCCTCCACATCAGAAAGGGCTAAGGCAATCTTATCCCAAGAAAAAATTGATATCGCAAGAAGGCCCCTCGTTGGTATTAATGCAAGTCCCTTTGCTTGGAAATTTAGTAATCCCCATATCAAAAATCACCAAGAAAAATTTGCCCAGTATCTTGAATGGATGTGCCGCATTACTGAATATCTCACCATAAAATTACAAGCCACAGTTATCTTTATTCCCCATGTTTTCGGTCCTACTAAAGAAGAAGATGGCCGTGAAACTGCTTACGAAATTTATCAAAGACTCAAATCCAAAAAGCATGTCTTTATTATTAAAAATGAATATCTTGCTGAAGAAATGAAAGCAATTTTTGGCCAACTGGATCTAATGATCTCCACGCGGATGCATCCTATGATTCACTCCATTGCTATGGGAGTACCCACAGTGGGCATCTACTATTCCTTCAAAGTTCCAGAGCTAATGAAACGCGTAGGACAAGAACAATATGTTATAGCTATCAATAAATTAAACAACGATATCTTTACCATAATCAATAAGGCTTATGTACAGCGAGAGCAAATCCAAAAAGAGCTCCTCCAAAGGGTCCCTGCTTTGCGTAGATATTCTGCTCGCAATATCCAAATCTTACGATCATTTTGGCTTCATAATCTTCACAAAATAAAATCTTACCGTAACTATTCATTGTTCTCTGTATTTTTATCTATAATTACTACTTTCTCTTACAATAATGATGAACCTATGATTAATACCATATTTTAAAAAGAAAAATAATCTATAGAGACAACTAGAAAAGAAAAAGCTTTTTTAATGTTTTGCCTAAAAAATTTTATTTACAAAAAATGAAAAAATTTTTGCAAAAATACAATCTGATCATTTTTATTTTTTTGCTTTCTTTGATACCGGTATTTTGGGTAGGAAAGGGGATTGTCATTGCCGGCGGAGATGACTTTATTTTCTTAAACCCGGCTGCTTATTTCAAAATTTCTATGTGGAATAGTGGAGCATATATTAATAATTTCAATGTCCAAATTACTCGTATGTTTCCTTTTGGATTCTTCTGGTGGACTCTCCAAGAATTGGGCCTCCAAAATCCCATCATCCAAAAAATATGGCTTTTTCTAATGTGGTTTATAGCAGGATTGGGGATAACATATTTAGCCAAAATATTCTTTCCTAAAAAATACAAAATTGTAAGCCTTTTTGCTATTCCTTTCTATTTCTTCAATCCTTTTAATGTCTTTATCCCTCTGACCGTAGCTATAAGATATACACATACATTTTTGCCTTTTGCACTTGCTTTTTTTGCTCAAGGAATAAAAAGTGCTTCGCGCCAAGAACAAAATATTTGCGCCATCGGCTTTGGTGCAGCAATTTTATTAGCAGCGCCAACATTTGCCAATCCTGCCGCCGCTTCCCTTTTTTTTATTCTCCCATTTCTTTATTTTTTATTCTCTCTACTCTTTGGAAAACGATCAAGAATCATTAAAAAAATATTCTTTGTCCTTAAAACTATTCTCGTTACCTTATTATTTAATATCTACTGGTTGTGGATGTTCTTCTATCTCTTTATATCCCCAGCGGCTGCAAAGGCTACTTTTGGCCTAGGGGATATATTTCGTACCTCTTCTGTATTTGAGATTTTCCGCACCCTTGGAAGCTGGGGGTTTGCTAAATATCCCTATGCTATGCAACAGATGCCTTATATTGATAACCTCCGTGTCATTCTCGCTTCCTATCTATTAATTTTCCTTGCACTATTTTCTTTTCTTTTTATTAAAAAATATAAAAGCATCTTATTTTTTCTTCTTGTTACTGTAATTTCCATGTTCCTTATTAAAGGGGATCTGCCCCCTTGGAGAGAAATTTTTCTGTATCTTTTTAAAAATATCTCCTTATTCAAAGGTTATCGTGAACCCTGGACAAAATTTACCCCCTTGCTTCTTATTGCTTACAGTATGCTCTTTGGCTTTTCTTGCGCTAAAATTCTTCAATATTTTTCTAAATTTAAAAGTAAGGTGTGGACATTAGGAATAAGTGCTATTATTGCTTCCCTTCTATTTATTGTAGGCTTCCCTAGTATCTCTGGTTTTATTATCCAAAATTACAATATTGAAGCAGATAGATCAACGAGAACCAAAGTTCCTATCTATTGGGAAAATATGGTTGATTGGTTTAAGAATCATGACCCAAATGGATTGGTGCTAATTACTCCCCGCAATCTCGCCTCTCGTGATTATATGTGGGAAACTGGAATGAGCGCTCGTCTCCCAGTTGAATTTTTGTTTCTTAAAAATCCTATAAGATACCCTAATTCTATAGACTCTTATGGCGTTCCAGAATATGAGAAATTCTTTGTCTATTTTGGTAATCTTGACGCTATGATGTCAGAAAATTTTCTGAATTATTTAAATATGCTGGGAATAAAATATATTATTCAAGAAAATAATATTCTTTGGCATTACCACCATTCAGGAAATTACTCACCAGGAATGATGCAATATGTACTAAATAACAGAAAATTTCTCAAAAAAATAAAACAATTTGACGAAATCGACCTCTACGAAGTACAGCCAGAATTCTATCGCCCCCCCATTTATGCTGCTAACAAAATAATCTTAACCACTGGCCCTGCCTATGGTTTCAGCAATTGGAATAAAGAAGAAAAACAGAACTTTTCCCTCATCAATGAAAAGGAACTTGATTTAACTAAGCAAAAAGGATTAGAGATAGCGCATCAAATCGTTTTAAAAGAAAGCCCTCCTGATGAAATTAGAGATGGGGAAATGTTTGAATTTACTATCCCCGAAGATGGCGAGTATCAACTATCCGTAAATCTCTGGGATAATGGCGAAATAAACAAAGTAGATTTGGGGTATCAAATTGATAATCAAATGAAACAAAGCCATTCTTTTACAATTTCCAGAAATCTACCAATCCAAAAAGAATTAGAAATCGTCGGCTATACCGAAATGTTTTATTCTGTATCTTTAGATAAAATCAATTTGCCTGCGGGCAAACATTCTCTGACCCTATTCAGTCCCAGTTTTAAGAATAAAGATTTCGGTGGAATAAATTTCCTTACTCTTAATAAATATTTTTCCGATCCCAAAGAAGAAAGCACCCTACCAACCCTAGAAACAAGAAAAATAAATTCCACAAAATTTTCTTTAAAAATACACAACAATAAAAATCCATTTGTCGTAAATTTTGCACAAAATTTTGATCAGGGATGGAAATTATATCTTCTGAAAGATGAGAAAAAGTATCCTCTAAACGCCCCCCACCTTACAGTCAATGGTATTAATAATGGCTGGTATATTAATCCTGATACAATGAAAACAGGAGAAAATTATGAATTAATCCTTGAATATGCGCCCCAGAAAATCTTGATTTATACCCTAACTATCTCAATCGCGTCGACTTTACTATGCCTTTTCTATGTTCTACTAATTAAAGTTAAACCAAAATGCAAAACATAACTCCAGAATATCCTACCATTAAAAAAACTACTTCCCTTTCATGGAAACTAGTAATTAAAACAACAATCCGAGTAGGAATTATCCTCGCTCTATTAACTCTGCTTAAGTATGATATTGAACCTGCCAAATATTTATTATTCTTTTACCTTTTTATTCTATTCTTTGAACCTAAATTACCTGCCATATTCTGCCTTCTCTTAATTCTTATTCTGCCTTTTTTAATCTATCTTAAAAAAAATGACCTTGCAGAATATTATGCTATCGGTGCTTATGTGTTTTTAGCAGGGGGGGTGATTAGTCAAATCGTCAGAGCAAAAAAATCTCTTCGAAAAATATTATTGCCAATCCTAAACCCTATAATCTGTTATATCTTCAGCGTCTTGCTTTTTCTCCTTATCATTCTTTCTCCTTTAATTAAACCCAATTTTATTGCAAGGTGTATTTCCCTTCAAAGTCCCGAACCATGCCCCTGGAGTTTCTCTCTCAAAGCTAAATAAATTTCCTGCAAAGATTAATAT
>CAYWOB010000033.1:0-5536 GCA_964459815.1 uncultured Candidatus Saccharibacteria bacterium | reverse complement strand
AATATGACAAATTCAAAACCTATTGTTTCCGTGATCATTACTAATTTCAACGGACAAAAATATCTGAAAAAATGTTTTGATTCTCTCTTACAACAAACTTATAAGTCGCTTGAGCTCATCTTTGCTGATGATGGATCCAAAGATCAAAGCGTAGAGTTTATCAAAAAATACTACCCTAAAGTTAAACTTTCGATTAATACCAAAAATTCTGGTTTGGCAATCACAAGTAATAATGGAGTAAAAATAGCCCGAGGGAAATATCTCTTATTTTATAATAACGACACAATTGCCTTTCCCGATTTCATTGAAAAAATGGTAGAAAAGGCAGAAAAAGAAAAACATATTGGTATTGTTTGCCCCCAAGCGTTGCCTTACTTACAAAAGGACGACTCGTGCCGAAGCGAGAATCAAATGTACCTCGGTGTAGGTTCAGATATTTATGGTTATATTTGCACAAGCCGCGATGCAGGACACATTTTTTATCCGGATGCGGCTATTTTTATCCGTGCGGATTTATTTAAAAAAATTAAAGGTTTCGATCCCAATTTCTTTCTCTATGGCGAGGATATGGATCTCTGCTGGCGCGTTCATCTTTTAGGTTATAAAATTGTAACTGCAAGAAAAGCTAAATTCCGTCACGATTCTTCTTGCGCCCAAATGCAGAATGGTAGGATAAAGACAACCTATCGCCGTCGTTATCTTGTAGAGAGGCAAACTATTAACAAAATGTTGAAATACTATAAAATTCAAACTCTCATCTGGCTTTTCCCTAAATTTTTATTTTATTATTTTTCAGAGGCCTTTTTCTTTCTAATCTTCAAACTAAACCCCAAAATGTTTTTTGAAGTATATATAAAAGCAATTTTATGGAATGTCAGTAAAACAAAAAATATATTGAGAAATAGAAAATTTATCCAAGGTATTAGGAAAGTCGACGATCACTACATTATGAATTTAATGTATCCAAAATATAGAAAACTTCACGTTGCTTTTGAACTCGGTATTCCTGTGTTCAAATAATTCTGTCTGCAATGTATTATCTTCAAAATAGAAAATTATAACCAAAATATATGTATGCCAAGGATCCTGAACTAAAATTCAATATTATTGACCAATATAGTCCCCATTATATTATCCCTCAAATCATCAAACATAAACAAACTATTTTGGATGTAGGATGTAATACGGGATACTTGGGAGAATATCTTATTAAAAACAAAAATTGTGTCTGTGATGGAATTGACTATGATGAAAATTTTTTGATTAAAGCAAAACAAAAAGGGTACAGAAATACTTTTAAGATAGATTTATATCAAAACAACTTTCATCTTCAAGAACAATATGATCTTATTATGTTTGTTGACATTCTAGAACATTTACCAAACCCCTATTCCATACTCAAAAAAATAATCGCCGAAAATCTGAAAAAGGGTGGGGCAGGAATTATCTGTCTTCCTAATATTGCCAGACTTGAGTATAGATTTAACCATTTACTAGGTAAATTTGCATACGAAAAATCAGGTATTATGCACCAAGATCACTTGCGTTTTTTTACACAAAACTCCGCAGCAAAACTCATTTATCAAAGCGGCCTAACTATCACCAAGATCCTCCCTACAGGTCTAGGCGCGCGATTAAAGATCTTGCCTTCCCTTTTTGCTTTTCAATTTATTTTCCTCTGCCGTAAAAGATAAAACTTCGCCTTTGCCTTCTTTGAAACGGGGAATAACACACGATTAAATTATTCTTTATGCCATCCTCTCCTAAGACTTTAAATTACAAAAAAATTATTCTTCTTATTTTCGCCACTTTGGTTATCGCGGGTATAATTGTAATTCTAAATTTTCGTTTTCGATATTATGCAAGTGGAGATACCTCATTATTTTTAGACCCGAAAGCCCTTTGGGAACGGCTATACACAATGTGGGACGAAAATCTAAACTACCCCTTGGGCGGCCAAAATGTCTCTATCCATATCTTTATGCCTTTGGTATTTTTTTATCAAATATTTTCTTCCCTACCCATCATTGTTGTAGAATACTTATATTTTACGGCTGTCTTATCTGCAATCTTTTTAGTGAGTTTTTATTTTTTTCAAAAATACTTATTCCACAATTATATTGCCTCCTTATTTGCTTCCTTACTATATATTCTCAATATCTTCTTTTTTGCTTCATTCTTAAATTATAATATTCACTTAGCCTTTATTATCCTACCTCTTCTTTTTATCCTCATGCAGGAAATTATAAAAGTGCACTATACAAAAGTTATTTTAATTTTAATCATTATTTCTATACTTCTTCCTTCTGCCTTCACTAATCCTCCTGCTGTTTTACCACTTTTATTTATCACTGCTCTTTATTTTATTTTTTTATTTATTAGAGTAGAAAAATATCAAAGAAAAAAAATATATAAAGCATTGCTCGCTACTTTTGCTTTTGCTCTCCTCTTAAATGTCTGGTGGATTTATCCTTTTATTGACAGTATGTTTTTTAATTACTCTGCGATTAAAGCAATAAAAGAAAGTGCCGATCATATTTTTGAAACCACTTCTTTGCAAGAAGCATTTAGATTCTCTGGAAGTTGGGCCTTTGATGGCTATTATCTTAATTTTAAAGAAGGGAAATTTAATATGCTTTATGTGCAGAATCCCTTATTTATTCTCCTTACCTTTTTCCCTATCATCTGCGCCTATTTCACTATTTTTTTCAAAGAAAAGAAAAGGCATCTTCTTTTCTTTCTTGGTCTCTCCTTATTAGGTCTAGCTTTAGCTAAAGGTACATTAAGACCTTTAGGGAAAATTTATGAGTACGTTTGGTCACATATACCAGGGATGTTTATGTTCAGAGAACCTTACACGAAATTTATGTTAATCTATGTCTTTGCGATTGCTGCCCTTTTTGGTTATTTTATTCTACATATCACAAAACGAAAAAAAATCCGAATCTATGTAATTATTCTTTCATTGTTAGCTATTGTTATTCCGGCCTATCCATTCTTTATCGGTGGCTTTACAGGAAGATACCAGGCTGGACCAATTAAATCCTCGCTTGTTAAAATACCCTATTATCTCTATAATTACCAAACGATAAATGCCCAGAGAATGTTAAAATATAGAACCCTCTCTCTGCCAGTAGTGCATTCTCATCAATACAACTGGGAAGGTGGATTAAGTACTGGCAATACAGCTCTCAAATTCTTTACCAATCAACCAGTACTTATCTATCATTCTAAAGACGCCGGTGGTAAAATAGTAGATATTGCTTATAATGCTCTATTACATAAAATAACAACTCCAAAACAATCAGACCAACCAAATGAAATAACACACCCCTTGCCAGATAATGATCAGGATAAAATACTTGTCCATCTTTTAGGCTTACTTAATGTAAGAGAAATAGTGCAAGAAAATGATATGGATTGGCGTTGGTTTGATCCCGAAATCACTAAACCCCCTTCGGAAATGGCTCAAATTTTGGACTCTCTGGAGACACAAGATTTGATTCAAAAAAAGGCAGAATTGGGCAAATTCGATACTGTATATTTAAAAAAAATTCCCAATACAATACCTCCACAATGGCCCCATGAACACAATCTCAATAAAGAAGAAAAAGATGATCTCTATAGTATGTTATATTCAGAACTTTTGAATCGCCCTGCATTAGTACTGTACAAAATCAATGATCATTTTTTTCTACCCCCTTTATATACTGCCCAGAACATCCAAATAGTTAATAATCTAGACGCATTTATCCAAAACTTAATCCCATTAAAATGGCCAATGAATTCGGTTATTTACCTGAAGGATCAAAATCCCAATATAGAAAATATTGCAAAAAATACAACTGATTATTTAGAGGATCCTTATCTAGAATTTAAAAAGATCAACCCTACCAAATACCGCCTTCGTTTTCACAATGTCCAAACAAATTTTCCCTTAATCTTTAGCACCCTTTTCAGTAGTAAATGGAAATTATATCTAAATAACTTCTCTCCTCAAATCATTGAAAGCCCTTATTTAAAGGATTATGCTGTAACTGCCCAAAATAAAGATGACCAAGCAAATGCAGATGAAGTTAAAGAATTAATTCAAAAAGGCTTAATCTCTAGTTTGGGCGATCGGGAAAAAATTGATTTTATCTCCAAACCATTTTTTTACACTATCCAAAATAACAATCTACCCCCCGGTAAATTTTATGAGACCTGGAGTAAAAAGCCAGTATTTACTCAAAATCAGCTTCTTGCTAATGGTTATGCTAATAGCTGGTGGATTAATCTGGAAACCATTAAGCAATCAAAACAATTTCGACAAAACCCTGATGGTTCTTTAGACTTTGAGATGATTTTAGAATTTCAACCCCAAAGATTTTTTATTATTGCCATTTTCATTTCTTTCGCCACATTGGCTACTTGTTTGATATACCTCTGCTTTAAGTTAAAACGTCAAAAAGTGTAAACAACCTGTCAAAAGGTATGCTATAATAGCTTAATTATTTCTTCTTATTCAAGTTCTATGCAAAAAGATCATGATCCAAGCGTACCGCCAACCCGCTGGCTAGGCAGTCAAATTACCAAACTGCTCATCAAAACTAGGATAACACCTAATGATATTAGTTGGACTAAACTACTCATCCTATTACCACTCTCCTTTTACTTTTTAATCCAAGGTAAATATCTTTACAATTTAATCGCCCTATTTTTAGTAGTTTTGGGTTCTATCCTTGATGCTATTGACGGTGAGATTGCCAGAAAGAAAAAGCTAGCCTCTCCTGCCGGTGCCTGGTTGGATGGAATGAGCGACGTTGTCTTTTTACAAGTAATTCTAGGAGCAGTCGCTATTAATGTATTAAAAAGTACAGGTGATTTTTTTTGGCTTTTTGTTGGAGTAGCTGCTATCATTGGCCAAGATGCTACCAATGTGATGGGTTCCTTTTTCACACGCGATTTTGATTTTAATTGTTATAGCGGCTCTGAAGAATTTCGTAAAAAATTTACCAAAATTAAAAAAATCAGCCTCTTTGACTCTTTTTTAAAAAATATCATCGTTCCATCCAATTTTATTTATACCTTCTTCTTTACCTGTCGCTATCTCTTTCTATTAGGTATTCTATTTAATCATCTTGAAATTTTTATTCTCCTCTTCGCCATCACCATCAACATTCGTTGGATCGCTATGTTCTATCTGTATTTCAAATATCTGCAAGAAAGGAAAACAAAATTCCACACCATTGAAATCTTACGGGAAATAGGGACAGAAAAACGTTCCAAAACATCATAATATCCTTAAATCTTCATAAACCTTCCCTCAATAACACTAGAAATATGTCACTACTTAATCACATTGATAACAAAACACGCATTAGTTTATTAAGAAAAAAAATCCAAGAGAAAAAATGGATTAAAATTATTGAGGTCCATAATGGCATTAGTGCCATAATTGCAAATAACCTACAAGTAAAAGGAAAAAAAGGGGGAACTGTTGAATTTGACGGATTTTGGGAAAGTAGTTTAACCGATTCTGCCTCTAAAGGATTTC
>CAYWOB010000032.1:0-11403 GCA_964459815.1 uncultured Candidatus Saccharibacteria bacterium | reverse complement strand
TAGTTAGGCTGATATTTTTTATGTGTTATAATATAATAGGATGACTTATATCTTGTCGTATTTAGTAATATTATGTTAAAGGAATATCAGAAAAAAAGGAATTTTCAAAAGACGCCGGAGCCGGAAGGCAAAGTGATAAAATCTGGGGAGAACCGTTTTGTAATTCAAAAACATAAGGCACGGACTCTCCATTATGATTTTCGTCTAGAAATGGGAGGGGTTTTAAAGTCTTGGGCTGTGCCCAAGAATTTACCCCATCTGTCTGGAGAAAAACATTTAGCGATTGAGACTGAAGATCATCCTATACAATATTTTAATTTTGAAGGTGTAATCCCTCCTGGGAATTATGGTGCGGGAGTAGTGCAAATTTGGGAACAGGGCAATTTTGTATTGGAAGACTATGAATCTCGCAAGATTATTTTTTCATTACAAGGTAAAAAATTGACGGGAAGATATATTTTAGTTAAAATAAAAAAACAGCCAAAAGGAGGTAAAAATTGGCTGGTTTTTAAGTCAAAAGCATAACCTTCCCTTTTAATTATTATGTCAATATCTAAAATTCGCTTTATTTTTAGAGTCATTTTTATAGCTTTCTTTGTGGCAATTCTCCTTTTTGTTTTGTATCAGAATTTTAATCCTTTCGGTGTCCCGCGCTCTTATACTTATGAATTTTCAGCCAAAATTAATCATTTTATTAATCCTTTATTGCCTAAAGAAAGGGTTTCCGATTATTACCGTAATACAGCAGGAGATTGGTATCAAGTTTTGAAGGGACCTTTAGTCTATTTTTCTCTTTATCCTGTTTCTAAGGATCAAAAGATTACTTTAACCATAAAATATAAAAGTGAGGTACCAGAAATTAGATTTGGCGAGATTACCTCGGCAGGAGACAATTTAGAGTATGATCCCTACCCTTTTTATAATGCCTTTATTCAAAATCTTGATTGGCCAGCCGTAGAAAATAACGGCGTGTTTTTATATCAAAAAGAAAAACATTTTAATTCAGTCCAAGCATATTTAGAGAATGTTCCCTTGGATAAAAATAATGCAGTTTATTTCTTTGGCGATGAGCGGATTAAAAATGCAAAGAGTCTGACTCGTTTTCAGAATCCAGAGACAGAGGTTGATTATTTAATCACTACTTATAAAAAGGCAGAAGTAACATCCGATGGTTGGTTAGTAACCACGGAAAATTTAAATTTAGGCAATGCATTTATTTTGCGGCAGTCAGTAAGGTATCTTTTTAGTATCCCTTTTTTCGAGAATTATGTTGCTTCATCTGGAGAGTTAGCACCAGAGGTAGCAATTAGTAGCATCAAGGCCGTGGTTTATGAATCCCCTTCCCGCTATCTTATTAAATTTAAAAATTTGTTTGAAAACAGGCCTTAATTTTATGAAATCAGAGGTTAGAAAAATAAAATCTATCAGTAGATATTATTGGTTGAGCCATGAGCGGGTTAATTTATTTTATGCTATATTGAGTGATCTTTTTGTAATTAGCTTAGTAGGTTATTTATTTTTTCTTTGGCTAGATCGCGCTTATAATCAATGCATTAGTAATTATTTTAGTTTAAATATTATTTTAGTAATTGTTTTGATTTCGGGCATCCTAACTGCTATTTTGGCAAAGGGGTCTTCTCAAAAAATAAAATAGACTTTAGACTTTACAAGAATAAAAAAATAAAGATGAGAGCATCTTTATTCTTTAAGAGTTCCTTATAATTTTTGTTTTTTGAGGGACTTTTTTATTTTTTGGAAAAATAAGGTGTGGTCATCAATATTTAGGGCTTGTATTTCTAAGGGGCAAATTAAATGTTTATCGGGTTGAAGAATATGAGACACTATTTTTTGAGCTTCTAGATGGATTTTATTTTTTTGGAGTAAAGATTGTGCGTTTTTAGAAACAACAGATGTGATTACAGTAGTAATCATTTGAGAATAGACGATTAGTTTTGCAGCAGCAAGGCCTACCACTTTGTCGTAAAGGATACAGTCCTTGAGACAGGAGTAATACTTTTCAATGCAATAAATTAGCGGCCGGATCCCAGAGAGATGAGAGCAGTAAATAATTTTGTCATCTTTAATCAGAATTAGAGAATATTTTCCAAGAATCCTGGGATTTAAAATTTGGGAGATTAACATTTATCCGGAATCAAAAAATATTTTGTGGCAGTTTTTTAAATAAAGGGATAAGATAATAAGCGCAGAGTGCCCAAAGTAGATTAGAAATAGCTAGAGCAATGGTAATTCTTTCAATAGCAGGGAAGGATAGATGGAGGAGGTAATGATCTGTTAAGATCAGCCAAGGTAGCTCTAGGGAGTAGGCAAAGAGAGTAGCCCAGATAATAGAAAATCCTTTCCCAAAAAATAGTCCTACAAAGAGTCCTAAAATCGTATTCCCAATAATGATGTATGGATTGTGCATTAAGAGAGCGGAAGAAAGAGAGCCTAGTGCACCAGCGAATAATCCACCTTGTGGCCCATAAAGGATAGCAGCAATAAAGATAGCTAATTGGAAAAAATGAATCTTGAATTCCCAAGGTGTAGAAATATTAATTAGGCCTAAAAGATTGGGAAGAATGATTAAAATGATTAATGAACTGATTATTTGGCTATTTCTTCGGTAACAGTAAATAATAGCGTTATTCTGTTTCATTTGCTCTCTTTTAAGAGATTTTTATTAAAATTCCAAAACCTAAATTTTAGAGATAAGAAGGATTACTCCAGATAAATATGTTGATATTTTTTTATTTTTGCTTGCAGTGCTTTTCTTTCTTTTTCTACATCTCCCAGATTTTTAAGACCAGTACAATTGGGATAGCGGGTGCAGCCGTAAAATATGTTTCTGCCATCTTTTCCTTGCCGCTTACGCATTGGTGCGTTGCAGAGAGGGCAAGTAACCTCTTCAGAGAAATACAATACTTTTGCGCTCCACATATCGGCCATATGGAGAATTACGGCTAGAGGTTTCATATTTTTTATAAATTCTTTAAAATCACTCCAACCACCTTCTGCATATAAAAGGGCATTTAACTCATTGTCACTAAGGCCGATGCCATTTTTAGCTAGTTCGTTAAGAGTCCAAACCTCGGCGGGTAATTCAATATCAGTCCATCGCCAGGCATCTTTAGCATCTTCTACATAGGTTACGATTTTAGCGAAATCGTGGAGATAGGCAGCAATAGTCACTTCTTCGTCACTAAAATCAGGACGAGAATAGGACAGATTGTTATAAGGGAGAGACTTTTTAAGCTTCAGCATTATTTCCAAAACTTCAGTGGTATGAAGAAGAAGCCCACCTGTGAAGTTGTGATGGTAGGTTTCTGCTGCGGGCGCACGGTCAAAAGCAGAACGATACTCCTCTGCGAAAGCAGCGAGTTTGGTTTTCTTGAGATAAAGATATAAATCAAGCATTTTATAAAATGCTATCTTTTAAAAATTGTTTCCTTTTTATTTTTTAAAGAGGAAGCCCCCTAAAGGATGATAACTGAAAATAATAAAGCTTACTAACAAGAAAAGGAAGAGGAGGGTGATAATCAGGATGGTGGTGCAATTTGGCTCTTTTGTACTTAGGAATTGTTCTAAAAGTTGAGCAATGATCACCGCGATTGCTACACTTAAGAAGACCGTTACGAAACCGTTAGGGACAATCATAAGAAAGATAGCCGTTAAAATCGTAGCGCTGACAATACCTGCGAGTTTACCAAAGAAGACATTGTCTCTTTCAGCAAAACCAGGGATTAAGAATTCTAATAGACCATAAATAACCATTGCCCAAAAGACGATTTTAGCAATTTCAAAAATACTGCCATTTTGGGCGGAAAATAATTTTAGGCCACCGGCATAGCGCAAAAAGCCGACTAAAAAAAGAACAGCAATGATGGCAACAATTTTATAAAAGAGCAATTGTTTTTTAGAAAGTTTGTTCATGGGGATTGACCCTACCCTCCATTGTGGGGATTCAATAGTGATTCTATATTTATTTTAACAAATATTTATTCAAAATACAACTCTCATTTACTGAAAATTTAGAATTAGAAATACAAACTGTATAGTTAGTTAAAATTTAATTTTATATTTGTACTTTTAAACTAGCGTCCGATACCCACATATTTAAATCCCATTTCTTTCATTTCAGCAGGTTCTAGAATATTGCGCGCATCTACAATATTGGGAGCTTTAAGAAGTTTTTTGATTTTTTTCCAGTTCAAATTTTTGAATTCTGGCCAGTCAGTGGCGATGAGTAGAACGTCATTGCCTTTAGCGCAAAGATAGGGATTTCCTGAATAGGTTATTTTTTTACCAAGTATTTTGTGGGTATTATCTTTGGCAATAGGATCATAAGCTTTGATTTTGGCTTTACGCGAGAGAAGAATCTGGATGATATCAATAGCGGGTGATTCCCGCACATCATCGGTATTGGGTTTGAAGGCAAGACCGAGGACGGCAATTTTTTTGCCTTGAAGTTTGCCATCTACCATATTTTTAATTTTAGCAACGATAATCTCTCTCTGGTGTTTATTGATTTGCATCACAGTTTCGAGAAGGTTAAACCAGTAGCCACCAGCACGGGCAAAATAATAAAGAGCAGAGACATCCTTTGGGAAACAAGAACCGCCGTAACCAGGGCCTGGTTCTAGAAATTTATCTCCGATGCGAGAATCCAAACCAATGCCTTTTGCCACCATTTTTACATCTGCTTCGTAATTATCGCAAATATTGGCAATTTCATTAATAAAAGTAATCTTGATAGCAAGAAAAGAATTGGCCGCATATTTAATCATTTCTGCTGATTCCAGGTTGGTGATGACGAGAGGTTTTTTAAAGGGAGCATATAATTCTTTCATTATTTTTACGGCGTGACTATTCGGTTTTTCGAAGCCTAAAACAATGCGGTCGGGATTAAGGAAATCAGAAATAGCTGTCCCCTCTCTTTGAAACTCTGGATTAGAAACAACGTCAAATTCCCCTTTGTAATTTTTTGCAATTGTTTGCTTCACCATTTTACCTGTACCAATCGGTACAGTGCTTTTATCTACAATTACTTTATAGTTTTTAAGATTTTTTCCTAAATCGTGTGCTACCTGCAGAACATAACGGAGGTCGGCCTTACCATTTTGATCTTGAGGAGTGCCGACAGCGATAAAGATGACGGCTGCTTCTTTAATACCTTGGGATAAAGAAGTGGTAAAATTGATTCTACCGTTAGCCAAGTTTTTTTTGAGCATCTCTGGTAGATCTTCTTCGTAGATAGTGGGGATTCCTTTTTTGAGTTTAGTGACTTTGGCTTTGTCTACATCCACGCAGGTTACTTTGTGACCTAAATCAGCAAAGCAAACCCCCACTCCTAAGCCCACATAACCGGTACCAATAATTGCAAGTTTCATAGATGTTAAAAATTAGTTCTTAATTTTTAATTTTTGATTTTTAACTAATTTTTATTTGCTTATTGATTTGTTGTATTACCAAGGTTAAATGATTCAATAAGACATTAAATCAACTAAAATCAACTAAAAATTAAGAAATAAAAAATAAAAAGTTATTAAAAAGGCTGGTTGGGTAAAGTGTTTTACGCTTTTTAAAAAATGTTAAAAAAGCTTAGAGAATTTAAAATTATTATTTTGCTTCGTTCAAAATTTTATCCCTGACTAAGGTCGTAGCTCGATATAGGGTTTCGGGGATACCAGCATCAGTCCACCAACCATGTAGAATTTCATATTCCATTGTTCCCTCTTTGATATAATAATTATTCACATCCGTAATTTCCAATTCTCCTCTATCAGAAGGTTTCAAATCTTTGATAATTTCATAAACGTGAGGGTCATACATATAAATACCTGTTACTGCCAGATTGGATTTAGGGGCTTGAGGCTTTTCTTCAATGTTAAGGATTTTACCATCTTTGACTTCAGCTACACCAAAACGATTGGCATCAGGTACTTCTTTTAAGAAAATCCTAGCGCCTTTTTTTTGATGACGGAAATTTTCTACTGCTGCACCGATATTATCTTCAAAAATATTATCACCCAAAATTACTACTACCTTTTGATTATCAGCAAAATCTTTAGTTAATCCTAGGGCTTCCGCAATACCCCCGGCTCCTTCTTGATAGGCATATCTTAATTCGCGCAGTCCAAATTCTTTGCCATTACCTAACAGACGCAAAAAATCACCTGGATTATTACCTCCTGTGACAATCATTATTTCTTTAATCCCTGCATTTGCCAATGTTTGCAGAGGATAATAAATCATCGGTTTGTTATAAATCGGAAGGAGGTGTTTATTAGTAACTTTGGTTGCGGGTAAGAGTCTTGTACCTGTACCGCCAGCCAAAATAATTCCCTTGATACCTTCTCTACTTATTTGTTTCTCTTTTGCAGCTCTTAATTTTTCATATTCTTCAATATTCATTACTACTGCTTGGGGATTGCCTTCTTCAATAATAATGTGGGTTTTATTGGTGGCGTGAGTAAGATTGGCTATTTTTTGTGAATCTTCTTTATTAAGCATAGAATTAAAAATTAATTTAAATATTCTTCCAATGCTTCTTCCCAATGCCTCAAGCGAGGTAGTTTTGTATTTAGTAATATTGAATACATTGGTCGTTTAACAGGAGAATGGTATTCTTGGCTGGAAATTGGCTTCACAGTAGTCTTAATTCCTTTCAGGGTTAGAATCTTGCGGGCGAATTGGCACCAATTGGTTTTACCTTCATTAGTGAGGTGATAAATGCCGAAAGGTCTCTCCTGTTCTAGAATTTGACGGGTGGCACGAGCAAGATCAGAGGCATAGGTGGGTTTTCCCCACTGGTCATTAACGACCCTAAGTGTAGCACTACTTTGTGCTTTCCGCAATATTTTATCTACGAAATTTATCCCTTCCCTGCCAAACATCCAGGAACTGCGGATAAGGTAATATTGCTCTATATAACGGCGCAAAAGGGCCTCTCCTAAAAATTTGGATTTTCCATAAACATTGATGGGATTGGGTTGAGCAGTTTCTTTATATCCTTTATAATTTTTCCCCTCAAAAACATAATCTGTGGAATAATGGACAAGAATAGCATTTATTTTCTTCGCAATTTGGGCAAGATATCCTACAGCTTTACCATTTACTTTCAGAGTTTGCTCTTGATTCTTTTCTGCCTCTTCAACATTAGTGTAGGCGGCAGCATTAATAATAATATCCGGGGCAAGATGAGAGATCTTATTTTGAAGAGTTTTTCTGTGGGTAATATCCAGATTATTTTTATCCCACAAGGTAAGTTTGTAATCTTGAAATTCTTCTGCGAGGGCCTGGCCTAACATACCTTTACTTCCTAAAATTAAAACTTTTCTCTCAAAATTTTCTAATAGTTTATTGCGACTGCGAATAAGATCTGGATGAATTTTCATTCCCTTCTCTAATAGGTTTCTAATGTTTTCGTTATAAGTATAGAAAAGAGCGCAATCTAAAGATTTATGTAAAAGAGGTAAGATTTTTTTGAATTCAATTAGGCATCCTTTAGGTTCTGGCGCAGTTTCATCAGCAAGATAAATAATTTTATCTAAAAGATCCATATTTATCTTGGGCACACAGTGTCTTTCTATGGCTTGAAGAATCATTTTGTCTCGGATATTAAATTTTTGTTGAGCCAATTTTGCACCAATAACGGCATGTAAGAGTAGAATATGTTTCTTTGTGAAAATATCTATCTTAATACGATATTTTTTGGCAAGTAGGATCCAGGTTTCTTGGGGTAAATCGCGTGCCATATCATGGATAAGACCGGTAAAGTAGGCTTTGGCAGGATTAACACCACCTACAATCTTAGCTATTTTTTCTGCTGTTTTTGCTACAGCTAAACTATGAGAGAATCTATCAGAAGATAGATTTTTTTTCAAATAGAGAGTGATTTTTTTTAAATCAGGATTATTTACATTAAATTCTTTTATACGGAATGTGTTATCTTTGGCCATATTGTCTTTTATAATATTGAAGATATTGTCCTGACTTAATTTTTTTCCACCAGTTTTCATTATTTTTATACCATTCTATAGTGAGTTTCATCGCTTCTGGAAATTTATATTGTGGTTTCCAACCTAAGGTGCGAATTTTGGCCGAGTCTAGAGCATAACGTCTATCGTGACCGGGACGATCTTTAACATATTGAATCATTTTTTCATCCCGTCCTAAGGCTTTCAAAATTGATTTAGTGATTTCTAGATTTGTTCTCGGATTATCACCGCCAATATTATAAATCTCACCTATTTTACCTCGATGGAATACAAGATCAATAGCAGCACAATTATCTTCTACATAAATCCAGTCGCGTACATTTTTTCCATCACCATAAAGAGGAACTTTCTTTCCTTCTAGGATATTGGTTATAAAGAGAGGAATTAATTTTTCTGGATACTGGTAAGGGCCAAAATTATTAGAGCTCCGTGTAATTAGAATGGGGAGATTGAATGTACGATAATAGGCGCGAACCATTAAATCCCCGCCGGTTTTAGAAGCAGAGTAAGGATTGTTTGGTGCAAGGGGGAATTCCTCACTCGCTTTACCGCGAGCAAGACTACCATAAACCTCATCCGTAGAGATTTGAAGATATCTTGTAATTTTAAATTCTTTCACTGCTTCTAATAAATTTTTAGTACCCAAGATATCTGTGCGGATGAAATCATCGGCGTTAATAATAGAACGATCCACATGTGTTTCTGCGGCGAAATTCAGAATTCCATTTACATTTTTTGCTATTTTTCTAACTAGTTTGGCATCGCTAATGTCACCCTTCACAAATTTATAGTGGGAGGTTTTAATGTCTTTTAAATTATCTAAATTACCACAATAGGTTAACTTATCCAAGTTAATAATTTGGTAACGGGGATATTTTTTCAGGAGATAGTGAATAAAGTTGCTGCCGATAAAGCCGGCGCCACCTGTGATTAATAATCGCATAGTTAATTCTGTCCAACGCACCAGTCTGCCAGTAAAGGTAACTGGTGCGGGATTTCATTTTAATAATTTTTGATAGAGATCATATTTATAAAGACTAGCTAAGATAGGAGCACCTAGAATTTGATTCTCTAAAATCATTTTTTCAATTTCTTTTGGGGTAAGCTTTCGGACCCTGTCTATTTCCGCTGGATCAGGTTCTTTGTTTATAGGACGCAGATTTTCTGCAAGATAGATCCGGTAGTGTTGGGGGTAAGCAGTGGTGGTAACAAATTCTGTACCGATTTTAGTCCATTTTCGAGCCTTAAGAGAGGCTTCTTCTAATAATTCTCTTTTTGCGGCGCCAAGATAGCTTTCATTGCTTTCTTTACAACCCATTGGAATTTCCCAGGTATATTTTCTAAGGGTGTAGCGATATTGGCGCACGAAATAGATATTACCTTTGGCATCTTTTGGAATAATTGCGACGAAGGGTTTTTTGTGGATATAATAATAATTTACTTTTTTCCCAAGTTGGTTAATTACTTTATCTTTAAAGAGATCAAGATATTTACAGCTATAGATTTTATGGGAAGATATTTTGCGCCAAATAGATTTCCGCATTTTTACTGGAATTAATTCGCTGTTTTCAGTGTAACAAGAGAAATATTTTTAGACAAGCGGCGTATTAAATTTTCAATTTTCAAGCACCAATTCTCAATGAAGTTCCAAATCTCAATTTTCAAATCGTACAAGAGATATGTTTTGTTTGGAATTTGGTGCTTTTTGATTTCATTGAAAATTGAGATTTGAAAATTGAAAATTCTTTTTTATCCCATCTTGATTTCCCAATTATAAGGGATCAGTTCTGTATTATAGGGCAGGCGGTATTCGTCAGGTTTGGCAGGGTTATAGGGATGAGTGGGAATATTGATAATAAATGCTTCTTTTTTAGCGATACATTTCCATCCATGATAGATTTCTTTGGGAATTTTGATTAAGATCGGATTATGTTCACCAATAAAAAATTCATTCACCTCACCTAAGGTTGGAGAATGTAGACGGCCATCATAGAGAACTAGCTTAATCATTCCTTGAACGCAACAAATGTAATCGGTTTGAATTTTATGTAAATGCCAAGCCTTCACTACTTGAGGATAAGTGGTAGTGAGATAAACCTGTCCGAAATTTTGGTAAAGCTCGTCATCTTGACGTAAGATTTCCATTACTCGACCACGTTCATCAGGATGAATATTTAATTTTTTAACTTGCACACCAGCAATCATAAATTAAATTTATTGGTAAGATATGCAGGATGAGCTTTGGTAACTTTTAAGGGGGTTTTTGCCTTTGTTAGATCCTTTGTCTGAATCATTTGGTAAAGAGAGAGGGTTTGATGTACGATTTTTTGCCAATTATAGATTTTTCTTACTCTTTCCCGCGCCAAATGGCCATTTTTTAAAACTAATTCTGGATGATCATTCAAAAAGAGAAGTTTTTGGCTAAGATCAACAAAACTTTTTGATTTAAAAGTATAGCCTACTTCTCCAGTTGCTTCTTTGTTTTCGGGGATATCAGAGACTAAAACACAACGACCAGCCCCCATTGCTTCTAAAAGACTGATAGATAAGCCTTCTACTTCTGAAGGTAAAATATAAAGATAGGTATTAGAAAAAAGTTCAGTCAAAGTTTTTCCTTGCTGATGGCCCAAGAAAATTATATTAGGATTATTTTGGGCTAGCTTTTTGAGGTAAATAAGATAATTTTGATTTTCTTTAGGACTATCACCAACAATTACTAGCTTTTTATTTAAGTTTAAACTCCTAAAAGCACGAATAAGGTAATGAATACCTTTTAAGGGAATAAGACGGGAAACTGAAAGGATATAATTATTTTCAGTAAGCCCCCATTTCTGGATTTGTTGCGCTTTCTGGGGAGGGAAAAGGGAGGCACCATTGGGAATGTAAAAGATGTGAGCGGCTGGATATTTTTGGTGGCAGTAAAAATATAAATTTTGGGAGACTGTAATTGTAGCATGGGGAAATTTTACTGTGGCCCATTCTCCTAGGGCAAGAAAGAAACGAGCAATCTTCCCCCATTTTTCATTGAAACGGTCGCGGGAATGAAAGGTAGTAATTACTTTTGCTTTTCTTTTCAAAAGACGAGGGAGGAAAGCGAGGAGTGAAGGTCCTACTGAATGAATGTGAATAATATCCACCTTTTGAAATAATAAATGAGTTAAGGAGGTAAGAGTGTGCGTAATCGCAGCTAAATTTTTTGTAGGGATATAAGGAGTATAAATTATATGCACTCCTTTATATCGCTTGATGCGGCTCTTTGTATAATAGCGGCGGGAATAAAATAAAACTTTGTGTCCTGCTTTGGCTAAACGGATAGCGAGTTCTTCAGTATGTTTTTCTACACCACCATCGCGGCAGGGGATTCCTTTGGAGCCGATGATTGCTATCTGCATAAAAATTTTGACTA